>JBIIDM010000080.1:0-14477 GCA_044238365.1 Bdellovibrionota bacterium
AAGAGTACAGCAATATTTTTAAAATGTTTGCGCGCACTATTGTAGCTTTTTTTAATGTCAGCTCACCCTATGAAAGCTACAACACACTGAATTCACAGGGTGAATCGCGATCAGCGAAGAGGGACGAGAAGTCCCTCTGGGCCCCCAAGCGCCGAGCGGGAATAGCTGGTGGCAATGGTCAGTAAACCTAATGGTGAGAACACCTGAGTAGTTACCTTGTAAGGACCTGCCACTCAACACCGCGCCCATGCATCGCGGTAATCATCGCCTCCATCTGAGCATGAGTAATCGTTCGCTGTCTACTACGATACGCCCGGTTTATGTCGCGTAAGCCAAAGGCTACTACGGCGGACGATAGCACGATTACCAAAGAAGACCAGATAAAATTAAACTCCGTTTCTACTTGTACCATTTACGACTCCTCCTTCAGTAATCTCTGTGCGATAACCTGCTGCTGAATCTCAGTGGTGCCCTCATATATCTCAGTAATACGAGCATCACGAAAATGCCTTTCAGCTGAATAATCTTTGACAAATCCATAGCCTCCATGTATCTGGAGCGCCTTGTAGGCGACCTGGTTCGCTACCCGGGAAGCAAATAATTTGGCTTGGGCAGCTTGTCGAGAGTAGTCCTTTTTTGAGTCCTTCAAAAGGGCGGCCCCTAGCGTCAGGTAGCGCGCGGCATCTAACTCAACTATCATGTCCGCGAGGTAGTTACCTATAGACTGATGATGTCCAATCGGTTTTCCGAAGCTATGGCGCTCTTTAGCATAATCAAGCGCTGCTCCCAAAGCTGCCCGGGCAATTCCAACAGCCTGGGCGGCCACCCCGATCCGACCTCCATTAAGGGTTTCCATAGCGATCTTAAATCCAGATACTCCCTTACTATCACCGAGGAAATTACCCTTATCTAACAACACCTTGTCGTAATACAAACTACACGTACCAGAGCCGCAAATTCCGAGCTTGTTCTCCTTATGCCCCCGGGTCACTCCAAGGATAGATAGGTCGTGCACGAAGGAAACGACCCCCTTATTGCCGAGCGCCCGATCGGTAGTTCCAAACAAAACGCAAATATCAGCATCTGGGCCATTGGTAATCCAGTTCTTCACCCCCTGAAGGATCCACCGCTCGCCGTTAGCCGTGGCGATAGTTGTTTGCGCCCCCGCATCACTGCCCGTCCCCGGTTCAGATAGCGCAAAACACCCCAAAGCTCCGCTCGCCAATTGGGGCAAATAACGATCCTTCTGTGCCGACGAACCAAAGGTAACGATGGGCCACACACAGAGTGAGTTATGCGCGCTCAGAATGATCCCGACCGACGCGCAGGCTGCACTCAGCTCTTCAATCATCAAGGCATAGGCAACCGTAGAAACATTGGTGCCCCCATACTCTTGGGGTACCAGAGCACCGAATAGCCCTAGATCCTTAAGTCTCCTTAGCAGAGTGTCCGGTACAGCGCCCTCACGATCAATAGCCCCCGCAAGTGGTGCAATCTCTGCCCGAGCAAAGCTACGAACCATCTCCTGAACAGAAAGGGCCTCATCATCCAGCGCAAACGCACAGCCATCGAGCCATCCCATAACTTATCCCTGCCTCAAGTGCCCTTAAACTGCGGAGAACGCTTCTCAAGAAAGGCGCTAAATCCTTCTCTGCAATCGTCGCTAGTCATCAGACCAGCAAACGCCTCAACTTCCCGTCGCAAACCACCAAGTTCCCAGCTCTCTCGTGTCTCACGCATTACCCGCTTGGACTCGGCAACGGCGATCGGGGCTTTCTCTGCGATTCTCCCAACGAGTTCGCAAAGCCTGTTCTCAAAATCATCGACGCTCCACACAAAGTCCACCAATCCCAGCCGATGAGCTTCTGCTGCCGTTACAATCTCACCCGTATAAATCAACCGCCGGGCTGTGCCCCAACCACTACGCTGAGCCAACCTTTGAGTGCCACCGAAACCTGGGATCAACCCGAGATTAACCTCAGGCTGGCCGAACCGTGACGTTTCCGTAGACGCAATCAAATCACACGCCAGGGCCAACTCCATCCCACCGCCAAGCGCAAAACCCGTGACTGCCGCAATTACCGGAACCGAAAACAACTCGACACGTCGCATTACTCTCTGGCCAAGTTCCAGATAACTCCGAAGATCGCTTGGCGTGAGGGAGGCCATTACCTTAATATCAGCTCCTGCCACAAAGGCCTTACCGCCACCTCCCCGAATTACTACAACCCGAACGCCCTTCTCGTGTTCCAGTCGTTCGAACGCCAGCTCCAGACCACTAAGTACCTGCTGAGAAAGCGCGTTAAGACTTTCGGGACGGGAAATCGTAATCACGGCCACCGCACCATTTACCTCAGATGAAACTCCTGTTTCCGCACTCATACCCCCCCACTACCTTTTATTCAAAAGTCAGTCTCACCCCGTATTTCGGCGAATTAAAGCAACAAGTTCAGCTATTCCCGGAGTCAAAAAATTCTCAATAAATACAAAAGGGTACAGCAATATTTTTAAAATGTTTGCGCGCACTATTGTCGCTTTTTTTAATGTCAGTTCACCCTATGAAAGCTACAAAAAAACTGAATTCACAGGGTGAATTCGCGATCAGCGAAGAGGGACGAAGTCCCTCTGGGCCCCCAAGCGCCGAGCGGGAATAGCTCTCTCTCTCTCTCTATCTCTCTCTCTGGGCCACCACCAAATTCTAGACGCCCCAATCAAGCGGAGCGCCTCCCATAATGTGAGCATGTAAATGAAATACAGTTTGGCCACCACCCTTTCCGGTATTAATAATTACTCGAAACCCTGAGTCTACCAAGCTAAGCACACCTGCGACCTCTCTACAACCCTCCATTAACGCCAGTATTGTCTCGGGATCTGCCTCCACCAAATCACGACAGGGCACCTTCGGTACGACCAAGACATGCACAGGCGCCTGTGGCGCTATGTCCTTAAAAGCGATCACTCGGTCGTTTTCGAATACAATGTCACTAGGAATTTCCCGGTCAATTATCTTGGAAAAAATGCTTTTTTCGCTCATATCCCTCACTTCAAATATACCCACGAAATGATTAATGCTTAGCCCGGATTATCCCCGAGACGCACCTCCTGAGCGGCTAAGGTATTATGCCCCACTAATCGCATTTTTAATAGGGCTCGTCTGCATAAATTTGCCAACCATTGTCCGACATTGATCCTCAAGGCGATCAAGTTGCGGTTCAAGCTCATTCTGAATATTCTCTCCCAAGGCCCACCAGCTCCTATATAGCTGTAACTGGCAAATATTCTTACAGGTCGTTAGGATATCGGATACGGCGGGTTCAAGATTCATTTGCACCTTTTGGTCATCGTTCGCTAATTGCAACAAAACCGAAAACCAATCGAAAAAGGACTTAAGTGTATCAGTAGCTTGGACGAGTTTCTGATTTCCGCTCTGCGTATCCCCGCCTTGGAACGTCTTACGAGCATCACGGAACTGAACGTAGCAGGCTTGGACCGCTTTTGGCGATCTTGCAATCTGCTCTGAGAGATAAGAAGTTCTTGTATTGGTATAGAAATCGAAGTGCGAATCCTTGACAGCCTGCAAATTCCCGCCCCAGACATCGTCACTAATGGGCTCGCCATTAACCTCTATCCCGATTATCATGTGGTCAGGATCTATCACCGTCTTAACAAGCTCAATAAGATCGCCAACCCTGACCAACCCTTCTGTCCTTAAACCGGACTCAACTCCATTTACCCGTACCGCTATCATAAGTGCATCCTCGAAGCATTATCCAGGATTACCTTAAGCTCTATTCTGGCTTATGGTGATACCTGGTTTAAATTACCTTAAGCAAGATTGTATCTATCGGGCATTATTAAAAAACGTGAAATCAATTAAAATAAAGCCGTTTTTTGGTTTATGATCTTGTGTCATTCGAACTCTCCGCCCGGTAACGTATGTAACAGTAACTACCCCGCTCCAATAGATACGCTTCTAGATCTTTGTCTTGGCTAACTTTCGTATAACCCGAGTTCGACGTAAGAACAAAGGTAAATGGTTGAAATTGCTTTAGACACGAGAGGCGTGCAGTGATATAAAAGCAGAGGCTGTGAAGCTTGCTACGTCGAGCATTTTATATCATGAGCAACGAAGTGGATGAAGTAATTTCAGTCATTTACCGCAGTTCTTACGTCGAACTCAGGTGTATAGGGGCGGAGTAAAAAAAACCGCACTCTCCTGCACCTCTAATTCCATAAGAGTTGAGATGATCCGTTCTTTGAGTTTGATTCACAGAAAATCGAAATTTAGCCTGATCATCAATTGATCATCCCAGCCGGAAACATCGTCCTAACCAGGATGCAACGCACGAACAAAGGTTAATAATTGTAAATACCTACTTATAGCAGATTAGTATTAGGAAGCATATTCCCCAATCACGTCTCTATAATAGCTAAAAAGCTTTCCACCTCTCCGTTCCAGGTCGATATAGGCCTGCTTCATCTGTTGGCTAAGTGCCATAACGTCTGTACCTACCAAATTCTCTCGCGCGAAAATAAACATTCGCGCAAGTGGACCGAGGATATTCATCGTTAACCCTAATTCCTCTACCTGTCGGTCAATGTCATTCAAAGCGTCATTTAGTTCGCCTAACTGGGGACCCGAGAACGAAGGATCGTCTACGGCCCTACATAGCTGGTCAAGCACCCTCTGCCCAGTCTTTGCCAGCGTGGCAACGTCGATCGCGAGTTGCTCAACGTCGAGATTGTCACTGATAATCAGCGACGTCTCCCTTGCAACCGGAACCTTTGGCCGATTTCGGTAAATTTCCCCCCCGATATCGTCCACCCAAAGCCTTCTATAGACTTCGCGCATTATAAAGTCACTTCTCTTCGGTATCGGGTTCAGCGGCAAAAAATCAAGAAAGCCATGTTCATCAAAATCCGATCGATACACAACTGCCTGCCGCCAGTTAACCAACCCTGCAGGAATCTCAGACCAGTCATCCCTAAGTCGTCGACTTACCAGCTCGGCAACCAACTCCGGAGATACCGTATCATGGCAATCAGGTCGGGAGCACGACTTATTTGGATTGCAAGGGCCGCATTCGATTGTTGGTTGAATCACAATATTTCCTGCACTATAAGGCCCAGTCTCAAAACAAAAGGCCGAAGCAAGAAAAAGAGCAACAACAGGAACATTGACTGCTACTGCCACGTGCATAGTTCCGGTGTCACCTGTAACCAAGAGATCACACTGATTCAAGACTGCTGCCAGTTGCGGAATATTGGTTTTTCCGGCGGCTACCAGGACCGGAAGACCAACTACTTCTTCAAGTACACGTTCTATCAGTGGCAATTCTGCTTTTGTCCCTGTAAGCACCACCTGTGCACCCAATTTCTCGTGAAGAAGTTCAATGAGGTGCGAAAACTTTCGCGGAGCCCACTGTCGTTTTTCCTGACTTGCTCCTACTTGAATCGCAATCAGAGGAGCTCCTTCTTTCACTACTCCTCCGCTCTTTAGAAAATCACGAGCGTACTCCGAGGCTTCAGCGTCAACAGTGAGAACCAGCGACTCAGGATGTGCTTCTACATCTGCCGATGCTCTAAAAATATCTACAAGGTTCAACCCGTTGAAATGTCTATTACCGAAAAATAGGTTTGCCGCAAAGAGCCGTGCCCAGTCAGATTCGATTCGGCGATACCCTTCAGCATCTGAAACCCACCCACCCATTCTTTCAATACCTGCCAAGCGAATCAGCAAGGCCGTATATGCAGAGTTGGACATGTTAAGACAAAAGTCATACTTTGCATCCCGTAGCTTTTTTATAACGCCATCAAAATACTCGTATGCATCGATAATTCCTTCACCTTCCCGTGCTATCGCTTGCACACACATACTCAGGTCGAGAGGAATAACCTCATCAACATTTGGAATATGAGCACACACCTCAGCAAATGATTTTTCGACCAGTACGGAGATATGACAGTTCGGGTTCTCAATCTTCATACCAGCAATCGTCGGTGTAGCCTGTATCATGTCACCGAGCCGCGTGATGTTGACCAGTAGAATCTTGTCCTTTTTGATATGCCGTCTTCTCATGTCAGACGTCTCCCTACCTGTGTGGTTTCCTCATTCTTCATCAAAATCATCTGTTGCCTGATATGAAAAAGAAATAACAGCTTTTGTTCGGTTTCACTCAATTCCCCTTGCCCCAGCATGATTCCAGCTGCAAGACCATCCAAAGTTGGTTCGTAACCGTGCTTGTACCCCTCTTCACATCGACGATACAGTTCACTTTCTGGCGAGAGTCGTTTCATCATCCTCTTCCAGCCATTTGCCTCATGTCGCGTTTTGAGTTTTTCGAAGTTGTCAGCGTATATATGTAACAACATACTTCTCATACGGTTCTCGTATGTATGTTCCCGAAGAGCTCTTGCCCGTGCACGCTCGGCAATCTCTTTTCGTTCTGTTTCATGTTCCAAAAAATAGCGTATCTGGTTTCGAAGTTCTTCAAGATTGTGGAAAACAACTATCTCCCTTCCTATTTCAAAACACTCAGGAAGATGAACCCTTGCATCAACGAGCTGAAAAGCTCCACAGGCAGCTAGTTCAAATGTTCGAGGATTTACGAAGTCTCCTCCCGGATCGACACCATCACGCTCAGGACATGAATGAAGGTTGAGATTGATACTTGTCGCATTAAAGATTTTCACGTACTCATCTGGTGTCACCCTCCTCCCATTCTCAGCTACAAGTCTATCAAATGGGCGAACAGCAGGCCATTCAGTACCCCAAATGCGAAAGGGCAGGTCCGCAAGATGCAGAAACATTGAACGCCGATTGTGGTATCCGGCACCAACAAATGAAATCGGTGAACCAAATCGCTCCTGCTCTTGGCTTGTCAATTCCAGCGGTCTATGTAGGGACGGATCACAGGCACAAGGAAGGTAAATAACATTTTCAATACCAGCAGCCTTAAAGGCATCGATGCATGCCCCCTTTTGGATAGTAAACACATAGTCGTAACACTGCGCATACTGCTGCCAATAGTTGAACCTGAGATAGTCTTCCACAAACCACAGTGCGGTCGTAACTCCTGCACTTCGAATTGCTCGCAGTGCTTCGGGGGACACCGGGGCAAATGCCATACACAACAGAATATCGGTCGGCTTTTCAGCAACCATGCTGACGACATAGTTTGAAAAAAATCCCATTATGGTCTGATGAAGTGCGGCCTTACGGCCTTCGTTCTTAAAGCCTGCATCGATTTGGCCGTACACACCTGCGAAAATACTCATATCGATCATTCTTGAGCGTTGCTTAAGTCGCAACAACGAAGAATGCACATTGTGAAGGATCGGAAGAGTCCCGCCCTGCAGCGGGCCCAAGACGCCAAAGGAGGGATTAAAGTTGGAAAGAGCCTCTCGACCTCTAATTGCCTGAGTCAATTCCTCTATAAACTTGCCGTGGCGCATCTTGGTCTGCGGTCTTACGGCAATACTGCCACCTAAGACTTCGTTGTCAGCCGGTGATAATTGCTCGCCTACTCGAAGACAAGTAATTCGCTCAATGACATGTCTCAGATCTCGGTAAGACAATGCTGCCTTTAGCACTCCTGGGTCTGGCTCCCATACACTAACCTCATTGTCTTTTCCTGCAGTAATCTTAAGGAACTCCTCGATGTGGTACCCTCCACCAAATCCTGCAATCCAGATTTGCTTCTGGGTTAGTGAAATCTGCTCAGCCCAACGTACGGCCCCCTTTTCGGGCTGGGAAGGATGGTCAAGTGCCAGGCTATCAACTTTAATAACTACCCCCCCTGGGGTGATATCAACTGAAATGTGATCAGTAGTTGCCTGATCAATAGCGTCAGCTAACTCGGGAAACCGTCTCTTCAGCACTACAAGATTCTCATAGTAGGTTGCAGTTCCAGGACTAGGGTTACAGGAGGTAACCAGTTTATCAAGTGCATCCCGTATATCCGAAGAGTCTGCCTTTGCCACTGATAACGCATAGAGCAGCACTCTCTTTGCCTCTTCTAAATCGCCTTCCTTGGCCAGGGCACAGCTGTGCTTATAGGCAACCCAGTATTCTAACCCCATGTCGGGCTCAATAATATGCGTAGGCTCAGGGGTCGTTCGCAGCTTTGCCAGCAATTGAGACTGATTCAGGCCCGAGTGCAACCCCGTCTTTTCTAATTCTACGATTACCGCGTGTAATCCCATTTCAGGAAATGATACTTTAAATGGAAGTGATAGCTCTCGAACTTTAAACACCTTGAACCCGCAGTCCTCCACTACTGTAGTAAGACGCTCACGGTCGTAACTCCTCAAGCCCAGAGTATCCGCTTCAGCAACTACCTGTTCCTTTCCCACATAGAGCTGCAAGTGTGCACGGCCATTACACTTTAGTATTCGACTGATTTCAGAAAGATAATTGACAAAAACAGCCGATGGTAGACAGCCCATAACCGCAAATGAATAGACAAAGTCAGCTTTTTCAGCCGCTATCTGCTGAAGGGACACCCCGTCGCTTAAAAGGACATCAAGATGAGAGGTATTTTCAAGAAGCGCCTTAGCTTTCTGAACAGCTTCCCACGAGACATCTACCCCAATGACCTTGGTGTACTTTTCCGCAGCAAAGCGTAGAAGCCGCCCTACACCGCATCCGACCTCAACCACGACCCCATCTAAGGGAACCTGATAATCCCCCAAAAGCAGGTTAAAATCGCGCTTTCCAGCCGCCCACATGTCATCATCTGAACGATAGGCTTCACTCATCCAAAAACGATAGTCCAACGCGATACGACGATCCCAGTCACCTCGCATCTTCCGAACTATATTTGAAAGAGAATCCATATCAACCTTTTTCATAAACTGGTGTTATATGAGGCGCCCCGGATTATTCACAAACTTGCACCACCATAGTGGGGCGTTTCGTAAATAATCCCGACTAACATCCGCGTTCGTGGGATTGGTTGAAGTCGAGAAACAAGGTACTTTTGCGACTGAGACGTAACTACTTTTCGATACGTCCCAATGAGCGGAATTCCCTCTTGACGAAGAGATCAACCAACCTGATAAGCGCGTACTTGTGAATAATACGCCTGAAATTAGGATGCTCGCCAGTTCGAAATTGGTGTTCAAAACCTGATCCTGATGCTCGGCGAGCTAGCCACTATTAGTGGACCAGAGGACATGC
The DNA here is from genome assembly GCA_044238365.1 of Bdellovibrionota bacterium. Taxonomy (GTDB): domain Bacteria; phylum Bdellovibrionota_C; class UBA2361; order UBA2361; family JBIIDM01; genus JBIIDM01. Next base: position 9,182 of record JBIIDM010000080.1, read on the forward strand.
TGCCACTTCATACTGCTTTAGCTTGATTTAGCCACAGGCGCCAAGAGCGGTCCAAGTAGTTGTCACTGCCAGGAATTTTTCCAAGTTATTGTTATGTGAATGAGGCGTGGTACTCCACGCCTCATTCACATAACAATCAGTTAACGAAGAGATTGGGAAGATCTCTGAGCAGTGAACCACACTCGCACACGATCAGCCAGGGTATTATCAGTTATCCTAAATGCTTATAACCTAAGTTTCGGATAAGAACTGTGGTAAGAGAGTAACGTACCTTTGTTCTTATCCGAAACTCGGACTTACAGAGAGATCTGAATTCGTTTGACCTCTCCGTCTTCCGATTTCTGCTTGGCAACGTTGGCAGCCTGAGCCTCAGCTCGCAGCATTTCTTTGTAGGTATGGCTTAATTCGCCTTCTATTATATCCTTGTATGCACCATAGATCGTCTCTAGCAGGTCTATGACCTTACCAATTTTTTGAGGGTCCTTTTCCAGGTTCGCTTCAGTTAGATAAAAGAGCATGAAATCATATAGCCTATCAAGGTCCCTTGCTATCTGCCCCCCTTTTTCAAAGTCTAGGGTGCTCATAAGCTCCCCAATAATTGCTTGTCCCTTGCTCAAGAAACGACAGAATTTTGGAACATCATTGGACTCAAGACCATCCTTTGCCTGCCGTAGGAATTTGATGCAACCCTCGTACAACATCAGGAGCAATCTTCCTCTGTCCGTAGTTGTTACCTGAACCGAATGGTACTGCGCATGAGCATTTTTTCCGTACATAACCCCTTCTTCTTGTAATAGTTCATTCACGCCTCTATTTGCCCTGTCTCCCCGACGTAGTGGCGTGAAACCTGCACACTCCTGACGAAAACCATCTGCTTAAAGAATGCATCGGAATTTGCCATTTATTGCTTAAGCAAACAATTTAGAAATGATTCGAACTAAATAATCTAAGTTCAACGTAAGAACAAAGGTAAATGATTGAAATTGCTTTAGACACGAGAGGCGTGCAGTAATATAAAGTTGCAGGCTGAAGCTTGCTACGTCGAGCATTGTATATCATGAGCAACGAAGTGGATGAAGTAATTTCAGCCATTTACCGCAGTTCTTACGTCGAACTCAGGTAAAAAGATCAAAATGTTATCAACGCAATCTGGAACAGCCATGTTGCTAACTTACTGAATTTGCGAACTGACCTTACACCCAACGTTGGAAAAATCTGCCAGGGCAAAGAGACCATTTTTTCCGATTGTCTTGGTCGCATTGAATCTTCGCTCCAGTAGACCCTTTGCAAGCGAGGTCTTTCCGCCCCCGATAGGGACCCACCTATTGGCTGCAAACGCAACGCTCATCTGGGCATCCTCAGAGAAGAAAGCTCCATCGATTGACCGGAGAGTAGCTCTAACTACGCACCGGACCTTTCTCTTTGAAATCGTCTTACATTCTCCACTAACAGAACAAAACATCGCATCACCCTGCTCAGGATTGTCGATCAGGGTCTGCTGGGGTCTGTCAAACTCTTCTGCATCCGCATACTTGAAAATGCCAAATCTTCTGAAAGAAACCTCTGCACTAGCGCCTTTAGCAACATCATTAATCAGGATCAGCCTCTGCCCTGGTGTCTCGAACGCAAGGTGAGTAAGCGGAATAATCACCTGAACCCACGACGCTCCCGTAACCACAGGACCAACTACCTCTACCGCATAACTTCCCTTACCAAGACCACCGACTCCACCAAGCTGAAAAAATGTGCCGGCCACTTCACGGTTACCCGATGAACCTGAGGGGCCTATTCCTATCCCAACAAACTGCGAATTCCCCGATACTCGCACCTCCCCAATTAGGACACTAGAGGAGTCCACCGCCTGTGGAAGGACGAAGGACCGCCACGCATCCCCCTGCAGGATCACCCCTTCTCCGGTCGCACCCACGGAAACAGAGCCCTTTCCGTCCTTTCGACCTCCATAGGACTCAAAGACCACCGACTGAAAATCAAACAGGTCACCTAATGGACCATACGTCGGTGTTGCAGTTACCGCCGGGCTAGCTGTCTGAGTTGGTGTAGCTGTCAGAGTTGGTGTAGCTGTCAGAGTTGGTGTAGCTGTCTGAGTTGGTGTAGCTGTCTGAGTTGGTGTAACTGTCTGAGTTGGTGTAACTGTCTGAGTTGGTGTAACTGTAACAGTCGCGGTTGCCGTAGGAGTTTGGGTAAACGTACGCGTTGGAGTCGGCGTCGGCGTGTTCATTTCCTGGAACAGCACCGTTGGGGCGGCCCCGATTTCGAAATCCTTGACGGTGATGGACCCGAAGGCACCTAGGGTAAATACCCGATCATTACCCATAACGGTCTGTGTTACTGATCCGTTAGTATATGCCGAAAGATTGAGAATATCTGAGTTCTGAGCTCCATAGATCGTATCAGCGCCAACAGAGATACCGGCACCATATCCCCTAAATGTATTCGAATATGAATTCGCATAGATTGTATCGTTAAATGGCGAACTAACAACATTATGAATAGTTGTGCCAAAGCTTACTACCGTCCCATAATCAAAATAGCTCGTCTGGTTGGCAGAATTAGGGATTATCCAGCCACCCTCATTGATGTCAACCCGCATCCCCCCCGATGCAGCTGGCAGTGTAGAGAGATCGATCGTGTTCGTACCTCCGGTATCAACTATAAGAAATTTGGTATTGTTGGTACTTGGTAAAATTGACGTACCACTAACACGCGGTTCATCTGTACTGATGAGAAAGTCATACGTGGTATCGCTAGACCTCACTGCTTTAGTTCCGTACATGTAACGATAAGCGAGTAGATCGTAAGACATGCTGGTGCCACTTGAGTTGCCGACAAAATTATAGCTCATCACGGTATAAGCGGAGTTGTCGTTAGCTGTTAGAGTTGGAGTGCCCTGGTGGGGATGTTTAAAACCCAAAGCATGCCCGATTTCATGAATCAGGCTCATGTAGCCGTGCTTACCCGGACCGTTCTGCCAACCATTTGTTTCCCCTGCATAATCATAAGCCGTTTTTAAATGTACATCTCCCGAGACATGAAACATAGTAGACGTATCAGACGGCAAGTAGGCGTAGGCATATGAAGGGCCATCCGAAAGCATAAAACGAATGCTTCCTACCAGCACATTCGTCTCGGGTACCTCCACAAACGTCAGGTTAAGAGTTTCAGTGAGAAGAGCCATTATAGCTCGAACATTTGTTTTCACCGGCTCACTGACCTCTCGCACTCCGGCTTCAGAACCGTAGTAGGCTCCCGCAAAAACCGAATCTTCATAAAAACTATACGTAATGGTTCCTGCGGGCCATCTGTATCCGAACAACAGTGCGTCAATTCGGTTATCACCGCTCAAGCTAATGTTATCAAATAAGGGAGCGCCCGGCGCAAGGCGCATATCATCCTCAGAATGAATCGGTACGCCATCCTGAGCTTTTGCAAAAACCAAAAGCCCCAAAAGTAGGCCGATAAACGGCAAAAGTAATAACCGCCGTGCCATACTTCGAAAAACAACCCCTTACTAGTATTGAGACACTGAGTTCGTTATACACCTGAGTTCGACATATGAACTACAGTTATAAGAACGCAGGTTAATCCATTAGGGGTAACGACAGAAATTTGAGATCCCTTGAAGAAACTCGTCTAAATTATTTGCCGGAATGTATCTTGGCATAGGAAGTAGCCGTAATCATGTGGGAAATGTTACGCTATTCCACCACTTATCACAGTAAGTATTGGGCTCCCGACGCGACGAGCAAGGGGATGATGGCTGGTAACCTCCATTTTCGCTGACAGTTCACTCTCTAAACCCAGGGCTATACGGGCGGCACGCCAAGGATAGAGCACATCAAGGGCCGGAACCGCGATATCGCTTAACCGCCGACTTATTTCCATTGAATCGACATCACGCAAGCCAGCCCGATTACCATGACCAATCAAAAAGCGAGCATGAAACACCAACTCATCTACTATGTCTACCATATGGGAACTATCAGTAGCTGCTACTCTCACTCCAGCGTACTCTTCGGAAATAGAGTCTCTCATGTCTTGGGATAACCCTTGATGTTTCAAATACCACTGAAAATATTTCAAAAAGAAGGCATCAAGTGGACGCATTTCGCTTCTGAAAACATCAAGAACAACGAATGACAAGTAGGTAGAATCGCTGACAAAGAGCACACACTTGCGGCGCTCACACCAAAACAGCTCGGCGAACCACGCCCCTAACGATCGACCATCGTCCCGAGTTTGACGAGTGGGTAATCCAAGTCCTAACTCCCTTTGCAATTTCGACGAACAGAAGAGCATAGCAACCTCCCATGGAACGTATACGTAGGACTACCTTGAAACCTGAGTTCGACGTAAGAACAAAGGTAAATGGTTGAAATTTCTGTACCCTGGATTAATCACGAAACGCGCCTCCTGAGCGGTTAAGATACTGAAAATTTTGGCGAAAATGAAATTTTCAGGCTGACATAGTGTCGAGACACATAGAAGTCTGAAAATCTCATTTTCGCTAGAAGATTCAGTGCATTAAACGCTCAGAGGAGGCGTGGCTCGTGAATAACCCAGATTAGCCCGGATTAACTCAGGTTCCATATTTAAGATGCTCATACCGAGCACGGCGCAAAGGTGATTCTTCAGATTGCCTGCAAGGATTCTTAGAATTGAGGCAAGGCCCCCCCGGGCAGTCGTGGCTTTGCTCAATCTGTTATAGTCAAGAATTCAAGCGCTTATGGGGCTTAATTGCAGATTATTACTACAAGGTCGAAAGTTATCCAGCACGACTTTTTAAACAGAAGCACGTTCTAGTCCGGATTATTCACGAACCCGCACCACCATAGCAGTGAAGACACTGAAAATTCGGGCCAGTTTCTGCCCCTGCTATCTACAAAATTATCCACTTTTTATAACCCGCATTTGCATTATTAAAAATGGTCGTATAGGCTTTCCATGTGCTGAGCTAAGGTTTTTATTTTTCGATGGACGATGGTTATTAGAGCAAATCTAGCAAGATTTCCAATTTTCGTGTAGCACATTTAACGGCGTAACATTAAGGTGCTTCGTGAATATTGGTAATCTTGCTAGAAAAGCCAGAAGGATATATCTCCCCGTGGAAACGTCCGAACGGACTAGGCTCCTTAAGTGAATCCTCATCTCAACTTAACAATCCAGCCGTCAAGACACTCCAGACCATAGTTTCACGCCTCCACACGGAGCGCTTTGAAAACTTGGGGCATTATGAATTTTGTTCACGGTGCTCTTTTCGGTGATGGATCTTTAAGAA
>JBIIDM010000081.1:0-14337 GCA_044238365.1 Bdellovibrionota bacterium
AACTGCCAGGGATTTTTTCAAGGTCGAGGAAAGTGATTGTTTTGTGAATGAGGCGTGGTACTCCACGCCGCAGTGAACAAAATCAATCATTTGACGAAGAGATTGGGAAAATACCTGAGCAGTTACCCAATTTTTTGCTCATGATATAAACTGCTCGACGTAGCAAGCTACAACTTTGATTTCAATCCTTCGCGCCTCCTGTCTAATGCAAGGTGGGCACTACCCTTTGTACCTAGTTTATTAGGTAAGGTAGGGTTTGGCGACTTGTTTGCAACAAACAGTGACGTTTAACGGTTGTGGTTGACGGCGTTCGCATGTGATTTAAGATTCTTAGAAGGCTACAATAGATTCTCTATCGTTTTCCTAGAGCCGCGTTTTTGTCGTATTCGTGGATGGATGTGTTTTACACAGTCATGTCTGACAAGCAAAAATAAAATAAGCTTACTCCCACCATACATATTCCTGAAAGAAGTAGTGTTTGGTAGTAAGCTACGCGACCGACCTACTGCAAGGTTATTGTTTCTCCCAGAGATACGCGTTCCACTCATCCCGGCGCACGCTTCGAAGCAATCGCCAGGATTTGGTGTAGGCTTCCTTCACCATTGCGACCCTTTTAGATAGAACGCCGGATTGAATGAGCCAAGTGCCCGCATGTGACATGCTTGTAATTTCGGGTTCGAGATCTCTTAAACATTCGGCGTACAGATTGGCAGTGATAACGTCAAAGAGTGACGTCGCAGGGTGGCAGGGGATGGTCCCAAGGGTGAGTGTCACTTTTTCGGCGTTGTTGATTGCTATAGTATCCCGGGCGTTTGTAAGTGCCTGCGGATCGTTATCAGTTGCAATGATGTCAGCTGAAGGCCATAATCTGTTACTTGCAACTGCCAGGATGCCGCTACCAGTCCCGATATCAAGAATTTTATTGGGCAGAGCAAAATTAGGTACATTGTCAGTTACGTTGAGTCCGATAAGTAGCGACAACGCCAGCTGGGTGCTGGTGTGATGGCCGGTACCAAAGCCCATTCCTGGAACGATCGCAATTTCAAAGGCACCCAGTGTTAGCGGGGTAGCTGGCAGTTCAGCGATTGGGCGTATACTCCATTCTCCGCAGGTGATCGGCTTAAGTACTTCTGCATTTCGTTGCACCCAATTCTCATTGTTTTCCATTTGAACTGCGAGGGGCTTGATTCTCAAGGTCTGGCAGATTGAGTTCCCAATTTTCTGGGCTTCATGCTCATCCCCGGTAATAAATACTTGCACGGATCCGTCCGGATTCTCGGTGACTCCATCCGCTCCTAGTGCCCAACATGCCCCCCCCAGTTCCTCGGGTGTTTCAAAAGCTGGCTCCTCCGTCAGTTCATTGCCCGATAGCTTGGCTAGTGTTATTTCGGACGAAATTGGGGGGATGGTAATTTTCCAATACGTTGTTTTTGTCATACCTATTCATTCCGGTGGCTTGCTTGCCGCTTACTCGTCCATAGGATATATTATACTTCTTAAAAGAGAGGGGGAGAGCGTAACGTGGCCTTCGCTCGCTTTTTTTGACTATATCATAGAACCTTGGTTTGTAAATCCATGTTAAGGCTTAATGGGTATAAATATGTCAGCTATTAAGATTGCGTGCCTAGGTGAAGGTGGGTCCGGGAATGTAAAAAGAAGGAATGGTGTCAAAGGAGTGATTCGGTCAACGTGGATTGGTATCGTCACATGTGTTTTTCTGTATGGAATCTTCCTTTTTGATGTTTCTGAGGTGTGGGCGCAGGCTGGCACTGCTTCTGCGTCGGTCGAGGCGCCATCATTCGGCATGGTAATGACAAAAATGATCCCGATGTTTGGTATTGTTTTCGCCATCTTCTATTTGCTTGTGATTAGCCCGCAGAAAAAAGAGCTCGAAGATCAGAAAAGGTTGTTGGCGACTTTGAAGAAAGGCGATAGTGTAGCCACCAGTGGGGGGCTGCTGGGCCGGGTTGCGGCGATTGGAGAAGACTATATCACCATTTCGCTCGAACAAAACGCTACTGTTCGCGTTGAGCGCCATCATATCGCGAAGAAGCTGTAATGTCCCCTGAGTTTGGATAGGATTTTTCGATCCGTTGCCGTGAATTAATGCTCCTTTTTTCGCTCAGTATATAAAATTCGGAAAGTATTCGTTTTTGTCAGGCTTTGATATACTGTCCTTTTCGGAGCTAAGGTGTTTTCAAAAACAACGTATTTCCATTCCTATCTAAGTTCTCAGGTTTGTAGTGAACTTTGATTAACAACGTAGATTTCAGGGAGCCTGACCACATGCCACAGAGTATAAAGGGGCGAATAATTCTATTTGGGATTCTTCTTGTCTGCGGAGTCGTCCTTCTCGTGCCGACAATAGCACGAATTTCCGAGATCGAGCTTGAGTCGTGGCCTTTCTCCAAGCCAATTTCTTTAGGTTTGGACTTAAGTGGTGGGGTTTCTATTACCTATGAGGTGCAGGCTGAAGAGGCTGTGGTTTCATATGTTGAAGTTGTTTCAAGTGAGCTACGACAGGGTTTGCTTGAGGCGGATGTTGCGGTAGCACGGGTGCGACCCACCCCAGACGGGCAATTGTATCTTCTACTTAATAGTAATCGCTCGGTAGATAAGGCCATTGCTCGGGTTGATGAGTTATTTCCGGATTTTTCAATCGCATCTCAAGCTCCTGAAGGTGAGCAATATGCACTTTATTTCAAACTGAGTGATCCGAGGAAGCGTCAGATCATGGAGCAGGCTATTGATCAGGCCGTGGAGTCGCTGCGCAATCGGGTTGATCAGTTCGGCGTTTCGGAGCCCCTGATTAATAAGGTCGGGGAGCGTCGTATTCTTTTACAAATGCCTGGCTTTTCTGATGTTGACAAGGTTAAGAGAGTCGTTGGAAAAACGGCAAAGTTGGAGTTCCGATTTTTACCGTCCGATGAAGTATCGCCCACGATTCAGTTAAAGAATCGTGAAGGGGCCAGTGTGCGCGTTGAAGAGCGTGTTGTGCTGTCGGGAGATAAGGTAAAAACAGCAACGGTAAATATCGCACCGGGAAATGTTGGGGTAGATCTTGAAATGACCCGGGAGGGGGGGAAGTTGTTCGGTCGGTTAACGGGCGACAATATTGGTCGACAACTTGCGATAGTCCTGGATGGGGTAGTTTATTCAAGCCCTGTTATTCGTGAGCAGATAGGTGGAGGTACAGCGGCGATTAGCGGCGATTTTTCACTTGAGGAAGCAGAAGAGTTGAGCATAGTCTTGAGGTCAGGGGCCTTGCCAGCCTCACTGAAGGAACTTGATCAGCTTCTTGTCGGCGCCAGTCTTGGTGAAGATTCGATAAAGAGCGGGGTTTTTGCCATTGTAGGTGGATTTCTTGCCATCCTCATTTTTATGGCGTGGTACTACCGAACTGCGGGATTAATTGCCGGATTTTCACTCCTGGTCAATTTGTTCTTTCTGCTTGCTTCGTTGTCCCTTTTTGGAGCCACTTTAACTCTACCTGGCCTTGCAGGATTAGCACTGACAATCGGGATGGCTGTTGATTCGAACGTGATTATCTTTGAAAGAATCAGGGACGAATTGAAGCGTGGTATGTCTATCAATCATTCAGTTTCCGCGGGTTTTACTAAGGCATTTAGCGCGATTCTTGATTCGAATGTTGCTGCATTGATTGCTGGGTTACTATTATTTGCTGTGGGTACTGGCCCGGTAAAGGGATTTGCCGTAACGCTTTCGCTAGGCGTACTTACCACGATATTTGGAGCGGTTTTTGTCGCAAAGCTTGCTTTCGATGTGTTACTCAACCGTGGAAATAGCACCATTACAATTTAAGGAAGCACTTCAATGCGAGATATTTTTCGTCAGACTCCTAATTTTGATTTCCTTGGTAAGAAAAAGATATTTTTTACCTTTTCACTCATTTTAATGGGACTTTCTTTGTATGTTTGGTTTTCAAAGGGAGCGGCAAAGTATGGCATAGACTTTCTTGGTGGGCATGAACTCGTGATTGAGCTTGGGCAACCCACCAGTGCTGAAGGTGTACGCACAGCTCTTGAGAGTCACGGAATCGAAGGTGCCTCGGTGAAGAATTACCATTCTGATAAGGTTCGCTTCTCTGTTCGTCTTCAGGGGGTAGCAAGTGAACCAGACAGTAGTAGTGGCGCTGTTGGCGGAGGGGAAAATGCGCTTGGTGAGGATGATGCGACAAAAAAGAGCGAGTCCTCTCGGGTTCAGACATCCATTAAGGAGGCACTTAAGGCTGCTGGGTACGCGAATGTTACTATAGTTTCGGCTGAATTCATCGGCCCTACGGTGGGTGCTGAGCTTCGTACAAAAGCGCTTTTGGCGACGATTCTCGGAAATCTTGGTATTTTGGTCTACTTGGCATTTAGGTTCGAGCTGGCATTCGGGGTTGGGGCCGTGGTCGCATTAGTTCATGATGTAGTGTTTTCCATCGGCGTATACCTTCTGCTTGGCTATACCATTAACATGGAAACGCTTGCTGCTGCTCTGACCATTGTTGGTTATTCAGTTAATGATACAATTGTTATTTTCGACCGAGTCAGAGAAGAGATATTCGAGGAGCGGCCAGGGACACTTTCACAGATCATTAATCGTTCGATTAATGCAATGCTTTCAAGGACGATGGTGACGCATATGCTTACCACCCTGTCGATAATTGCGCTGCTGTTATTTGGTTCGGGTGCTATTGAGGACATGAGTGTGTTTCTTCTTGCGGGAATGGTAAGCGGTTCGTATTCAACTATGTATATTGCTGCGCCGGTGATGATCTGGTGGCATAAACTACGGGGGGGGACCGAGAATGTCACCTAGAGTTGGTCCTTTCCTTTTTATAGCTGATCCACTGCAAGGGCTGAATGCGTCCTTTGATACGGGATTAGCGCTTTTGAGTGAATCGGTAGGGAGAGGGATAGAATGTTATTGGACTACCCCACAAGGGATCTATCTTGATACGAACTGCTTAATGGCGTCAGCTCTACCAATAGAAGACGCTCCTGAGGGAGAATATCCGTCTTCCGTTGGGGAAGCAGTGGTGCTTCCCGTTGATAACTTTCAGGTGATTTTTATTCGGAAGGATCCGCCCTTTGATGCTCAATATCTGTCGCTGTGTTGGTTACTGAATATGTTGCCACCCAATGTTCTGGTCACGAATAAATCTTCGGTCCTGATATCCCATCATGAGAAGTGCGTGCCATTGTTGGCGCTCAGGGCTGGGTTTTTGGAACCTGATGACGTTATTTCATCTACGATTATATTTTCTCAGGCGTCGTTCAGGGCGTGGCGTAAGACTGTTGAAGGAAAGAGCGCCTCGCGTTGGATTGTTAAGCCGTGGTTAGGGCATGGGGGCCGCGGTATTCGGCGAGCAGATTCGTTGTCGGAGCTTGATACGCTTCTTGGAGAGAGCAACGCCTTTGATGACGGCTGCATTATTCAACCGTATCATGAGATGATTGAGAAAACGGGGGACCGTCGAGTTTTTTATCTCGATGGAAAAATTCGAGGTAGTTTTGTTCGCCGGGCTCAGGCCGGTGAGTATGTAACCAATCTGGCTCAGGGGGGCTACGCCGAGTTTGTAGATATGACTGAGGCTGAGGTGGGTTTATGTGAGCGAGTTGCGCGATATCTCAGATCGGTAGGAGTTGATTTTGCTGGTATTGATGTTGTTGATACCAGAATTAATGAAATTAACCTTACTGCTCCAACAGGTATTAGAGTGCTACAAAAGTTTACGGATGCGAAACTTGCTCGTGATTATATTGATATGATTTTAAAGCGCATCTAGGAAACCCGAGTTCGACGTATAGCCATCGTCAAAAATAATGCGGTTTTGAGTCGCATCTCGGCGATGGCTATGTGTTTGTTTTGACTCGCCTCCGCGAGTCGTTATAGTAATCTTTAATACTTTGTTATTTTTGAAGATTACTAGAAGAACTGCGGTAAGTGATTGAAATTACTCCATTCACTTCGTTACTCATGATATAAAATGCTCGACGTAGCAAGCTTCAGCCTGCGCTTTTATATCACTGGCACCTCATGTCTAAAGCAATTTCAAACAGTTACCTTTGTTCTTACGTCTTTTTTCTCGGTCTTTATACCCTTTTGGGGGAAGTGTTTATCGCTCTCTACCAAGGGCGTGCTTGACTTCACCCGGCATCACAAGCCACTCCTTCCGCTCTGATTGGGCTAACGATTCAAATAGAGGATCAGCCTCAGTAAGTGGAATCACGCTACCATCCTCCCTCAGTACCAGAGGTGCCTGGGCATTATCTTTGCCTTGAACGTCGACCGAAGACGTGTGGTGTAGGTAGTATGCAGGATCAAAGCCAAACGATTTCATAGTATCCTTTGCTTTTGCAAAGAGTTCTGCACCAGATTCCCCGGAATTAACACGTACGGTTTTAAATAACCTTCGATTAATAAGTCTATTACATAAGTCAGATAGTATTTGATCTGAGGAATCTGACCATCTTAGAATGTGATAGTTCCACCATGATTCTCTCATCGCAAAAATAGTATTTAACTTCAGATCTTCTGGCCGTTTACAGGCGAGAACATCTTCCATAGTGGCATCTGCAAACGGGAGTGCAATGCCCTCGGTTCGTAGAGCACGGGCTCTTTTTACAATTACTTGTGAAAGGGTGTCGGCTGCGAGGAGCACCCGGTGATGGTATACCTGTCGATAAAGGGCATGGCGTGAGACTGCAAAGTGCATCATTGCATCAAGGCGATTTTCGAAAAAACTTAGAGCTCCATAAGGAGTAAGTGTAAGCGATTCAACAATTGCTGGAATGTTATATTTTCCATAATCAACGCCAGCCAGTACGCTATCCACATAACACCAGTTGCCTCGATCCACGTTCCAGCCGCCACCGCTGATAACTTGCCAGGTCCAGGTTGGGGCCGTTGGGCTTTCGTTGATTATAGCTTTTACCTGCCCACAGAGATTTGGAGAGTATGCATCCAGTATCGCCCTAATCTCTGGATCTTCATCGATAATTTTTATGGTAAGTTCTTCATGAATATCACGGCAGTCAGGAAACCAGGTGCGGAATGCGGCATGGGATCCGGGAGCAAGGTGTCCAAGATCGTGCATGAGGGCAGCAACTCCGACTGCGGTTTCATACTGAGTCACCAGTTCGGGGTAGATACGCTTAAGATGACTTACTACCTGTCTGGCTAAATAGGCCACACCTACCGAGTGACCAAACCGTGAATGTTCCGAAAACATGTAGACCAGGCGAGTGTTGGCGGTCTGGGAGATTGACCGAAGTCTCTGTACCCACGCAGTATTAATAAGCTGTATGATTATCTTTTCTGACGGGCATTCGAGATTAAACGAAAGATGTTGATTGACGAGGTCTGCAAAGGTGATGGTGTTGCGCTGGTACACGGTAATTGATAGTGAAAGGTTAATGTAGACTCTCTTCCATTTCACCCAAAAAGCGCAAAACGGAATAAAGTACTTTAGTTAAATGGGGATCCAAGGCCTGTTGCGGACTGTTACCTGTTCGTGCTCTTAGATCCTCTTCGCGTAAAGATGCAAGTGTCTCCTTCATCCATTCCACGGTCGATGATGGAGAGTGCCGTTCTTCTGACAGGGTCCTGGCTTCTTCGTATTTCTTGATGTATCTGTTCACGGTGGCTTCTTGGAGGAATTACTCTTTTTTTGCCCTGCTTCACGTTTAAGATCGCTAGGTAGTAGCCAGCCCCCAGGCTTTGGCTGCTCGTCAAAACCAAACAGCAGTTGGTTAGATGCTTCGTAATCAAACAGCGCATCGACGAAAGTGACCGTAGACCGTGACAGGTACTCGTCAATAAAGAACGAAATCGACCTCGAAGCGTGAGCCATTGCCCGATTCAAGTCCCTATCAACCGACTCCATGTTATCACCATTTTCAATGAATATCTCGCGAATAAGAGCAGCCAGGTCTTCTGCCGAAGTATGGTTTTCCCATGCAAGTTTTTCAATTCGTCGATGGGCACGGGTTCGTTTTGCCTCCCTAAGTACAATAAAGCGAGCAACAAATGCCGTTCGACGGGCGCGGGCTAGAGAGACCCCATCATGCTCAAGATCATCTCTGAGGCCTATTGTCCTGACATCTTTTGCTTTTTTTGGAACCATGAACGTATCTACTTAAAAACCTACGACTACAGATAGTAATGTTCGGTGCACTTCTCTTCTTTCTTTACTCTCAAATTTCTCAGTCTCTGGTTTCGACAATAGGGAGATGGTAAGGTGATGCGGTTTCGACATGGATTGTGGGTAAGGTTGCTCGTAAGTGCCTGCATATATTGATGTTAGCCCTCTTTGAAGTGCCTTTACTATCTTCACCCCGGTTTTACCTACTCCAGTTCAAAATGTCTGAAGGCTCTATTTTTGGAATGGATGTTTGATCCGTTATTCAGGATTAGCCAATTTAACAGTTATGCCGTTTATCAATTTTCTTCAACAGTTTCGGGTCTGCAGGCTTGCAATTATCGTGGATGATAGTAGCGAGGATTTGCGAGCAGTAATGATCGTCCCTGCGGGTAGCGCTACCCCAGAGGTGGTAAATGAGCTGATTCGAATGGCCCGGGGGATCCTCTTCGTAGCGCTCTCGAGCGAAAGAATCGAAGAGCTTCAGCTTGCCGAAATGACTAGGTCGGGAACCGTTTCCCGCTTTACTGCCCTTGGGGAACACGAGACAAAACAGTTCGTATCGGTCGAGGCCCGCTACGGAGTTAGTTCTGGTATTAGTGCTGCCGATCGGGCGACCACTCTGAACATGCTTGGTTCTCCTACCGTGGATCCTCGCTCGGTTGTAAGTCCAGGTCACCTCTTTCCCGTGGAAGCTCTTGCGGGAGGTGTGCTCGTCAGATCTAGTCTTCCCGAGGCTGCAGTGGATTGTGTGCGTGCGTTGGGAGAGATGTCGGCTGTTGCCGGGTATATGGACTGCCTTAACGAGAAAGGCGAATTGTGCGATGGGGAGCAGATCTCGAAGCTTTCTGATCTTTACGGGGTTCCTCAGATCCGAATGAGCGAAATTATACGGTATCGACTTTCGACCGAGTCACTGGTAACCAAGGTAGCCGAGGCAAACCTGCCGACTGAGCTGGCCGGAATGGTGCGGATTCATTCCTTTCGCACTCAAATTCATGCCGGGGACCACATTGCACTGGTAAAGGGAGATGTAACCACGGAAGATCCGGTGCTGAGTCGAGTTCAGGTGGAATCAACATTTGGGGATATTTTTGGCACTGAACCTCACTCCACGCGAAATCAGATTCGCCAGGCGTTAAAATTGATTGGAGCTCGAGAGCGCGGAGTGCTGGTATACTTAAGTAGAATTCGTCGTGGTGGTGTGCTCGATGATGTGAACTCCCAGGGCCCTCTCGAAGAGAGAGCTTTGGCGAGCACTCAGAAGGATACGGTAACAATGCGACAGTACGGAATTGGAGCGCAGATTCTTCGGCATCTGGGAGTTTCTCAGCTAGAGCTTCTTAGTTCTCGAAGTGGAAAGAGGGAAGGTTTATACGATTTTGGTCTTAATATTGTGAAGACGACTCCGTTGTTTTAGCCCGGATTATTACGTAAGTTACGTCGAACGGAGGTTGACTGATGTCATTGAAGCGTGTATTCATGTCTGAAAAATCCGATAAATCAGACATATGTATACGAGACTTTGTAACATACTAAAAACACGTAGTTTTTTTCTGTTTGGGGCGAGAGGGACTGGTAAATCCTCGCTCTTACGACAGGAATTTGAGGAGCAATCGGGCCTATGGGTTGATCTTCTTAGAGATCGCGACTTCGTAACCTATCAAAAGAATCCCGGCTTAATTTACGACCAGAGTCTGACGTTAGCAAAAGAACATCAACGTCTTTCAGATAGCCCACAATTGCCTCCCAAGTGGATCGTCGTAGATGAAGTTCAACGAGTCCCAAAGCTACTAAACGAGATTCATCGCGTTCTTGAGAGCACAGAGGCCCACGGGCGGGTCTGTTTTGCCCTCACTGGTTCTAGTGCACGAAAGCTTAAACGAGGTGGCGCTAATCTCCTGGGGGGGCGAGCGCTTGTAAATAATCTGTACCCGCTTACTTCGGTTGAATTGGGCGAACAATTTAATCTGGATTTTGCACTTAACTGGGGAACACTCCCCTATGTTACCACGGAGCCCGATCCGCTTACCCGCGAGGAATTACTGGATAGCTACTATGCGACCTATTTGAGGGAAGAAATAAAGGAAGAACAGATAGTCCGTCAGCTTGATCCGTTTACGCGTTTCCTAGAGATCGCAGCGCAGATGAGTGGTCAGATTCTTAATTATGCAGCGATTGCGCGGGACTGCAGAGTTGGTGAAAAAGCCGTTGCGCGTTATTATCAGATCCTTGAGGATACGCTTCTTGGCATAACCATTCCAAGTTTCGATCGCTCTGTTCGACAGCAACAGAGTAAGAGTCCGCGATTTTATTTCTTTGACTTGGGTGTACAGAGGGCGTTAAGCGGCACATTGAACTCCATTATCTCACCACAATGTTACGGATTTGGAAGAGCGTTTGAGCAATTTGTCGTACTGGAGATTTATCGCTTAAATTCTTATTTAAGAAAGCGATTTAAACTATTTTACCTACGTACGAAGGATAACTTAGAGATAGACCTAATTGTTGAAGTAGAGAAGAATAAATTTGTTTTGATTGAGGTAAAGTCTTCGACCACTGCCGAGCTGAGCCACGCGAAACACGTAAAGAAATTTAAACAGGATATCCCCAATTCAGAAGCTTGGGTGGTTTCTTTAGATGAGCAGAGTCGCGTTGAGGACGATGTGTGCTTTTTACATTGGAAAGAGGCTCTATTGAGGCTATATCCTGAGTTAAAGCAGATTAACGACAATGGTGTTCAAGCGTAGTATTCTACGTCGCACTGAGAGAAATTCCCCTCTCGTATCCATCACATATGCGAAATTATCGGGCCAGTTCGCTTTTATTTAGCCATTAGCGGGAGTCCCAAAAATGCTGCTGAGAACGAAAAAGAAGCACAGTATCCGCATTTCTACGATGCATCGGGCATTGAAACGCAGGTGCCGGTTCGCCCGAGCAGATCGTTAATCTTCAAGAATCCAAACATCAGCAGCCCTATAAAAAAACCCTGAAGAAATGAATTTTCCTTTATCCGGTTCATCATCGTCCATCAGTCCCGTTAAGTGTGTTCGCCGGCGCACTTTTGAAGATGACATAATACCAGTATAGCGACAAGGTACTTTTTTGGTGAAGCTGACCTACCTTGTTGGGAACTTAGTACTCGACAACTGCTACTTCGACTTCGTTGCCAGCTGATATTTCAGAGCGCTCTGTTTAATTCGAGCAACCAAGGCCGCGAGGCCGTTGGAGCGGTTACGGGTAAGATTCTCGCCCAGCTTTAACTCAGGTATAAAATCAGCTGGTGTATCAAGAATTTCGCTCGGATTATGGTAAGAATAAAGCGACACCAGTATTGCAGCAAGTCCTTTAACGATTTGCGACTCTCCATCGGCGTAGAAGATTACGCAGCCGTCAACAAAGGCAGAAGCAAGCCACACCTTGTTCTGGCACTCTTTGATAAGATTTTCATCGGTTCGGAATTCTTCCGGAAAAGGAGCTAGCTCTTCGCCTATCTCTATAATAGCTCTGTATCGCTCTCTCCAGTCGTCTATTTCTTTAAATTCAATAACAAGGTTTTTCTGTTTTTGTATAATTGATTCTTGCATAGTGTGTAATCACGATAATATATCACATGCGGTTTGGAGTCCCTCTATGAGCATGTCAATTTCACGATGTGTATTGTAGAATGCTAATGATGCTCTGATAGTATTGAGGTGCCCCAGTCGAGTGGCAAGCGGTTCAGCACAGTGGCGACCTGTTCGTACTGCTACACCACACTGGTCGAGGATCGCTCCGACATCATGAGAATGAAAGCCCTCC
The DNA here is from genome assembly GCA_044238365.1 of Bdellovibrionota bacterium. Lineage (GTDB taxonomy): Bacteria > Bdellovibrionota_C > UBA2361 > UBA2361 > JBIIDM01 > JBIIDM01. Next base: position 11,951 of record JBIIDM010000081.1, read on the forward strand.
ATCACGAATGAAAACACGCCCACGCGGTGTGGTGCGTTGCCCACGATGGTGAGGTTTGAGATTTCACCCAGTCGCCGTTCAAGGTACTGGGCCAGTTCGTGCTCCCGTTGGGCGATGGCCGGACGTCCTATTTCATTCAGATACTTGATAGCCGCTCCAAGTCCTATGGCGCTTAAGATTGGGGGAGTGCCGGCCTCAAAGCGATAGGGTGGGGGTTTATAGGTTGTCTTTTCAAAAGAGACTGAATCGATCATATCGCCGCCTCCCATAAACGGTTTCATTTTTTGCAGCAGGGAGGGTTTTCCGTACAGTACGCCAACTCCGGTTGGGCCGTACATTTTATGGGCCGAAAAGGCATAGAAATCTGCATTAAGTTCTTGTACGTTCACCGGAAAATGAGCAACTGCCTGGCAGCCATCAATCATTACTACGGCTTTATGTTTATGGGCGATATCAATGATCTCATTTATGGGATTAACTGTGCCCAGGACATTCGAAACATGAATGCATCCTACCAGTTTTGTGCGTGGTGAAAAGAGCGACTTATAGTGATCAAGGTTAATTGTGCCATCATCAAAGATATCGACTGCCTTAATAGTAACCCCACGTTCCTCGGCCAACTGTTGCCAGGGAACGATGTTTGCGTGGTGTTCCATCACGGTGAGGATAATCTCATCTCCTCGCTTTAGGATAGTTCGGCCATAACCGTGTGCAACCAGGTTTATCGCCTCAGTAGTACCTCTAACAAAGACACACGAAAGTGGCGATGCTGCGCCGATCATTTGTGCCGCAAGCGCACGGGCTTCTTCAAACTTGTCGGTTGCCAACTGACTCAGGGTGTGAATTCCTCGGTGTACGTTTGAGTGGATGGTCTTGGCATAAGTAGACATTGCTTCGATAACTGTTGATGGCATCTGAGAAGATGCTGCGTTATCAAGGTAGGCCAAGGGTGCTCCTTGAGGGAGAACCTGATCAAGAATTGGGAAATCCTTACGAATAAGGGCCCAGTTGCGTTCGGGATACTTAGGTGCATGCATCTGAAGTTCAGGTCTGAGGGGGGCTGTATTCATAAATAAAGGTATTCTATTTCATTAGTACGTCGGACCAGGAGTATAACTGAGCGATCCTTATATGTCATATATCTCCTTTTCAGCCTGATCTCACCATGCTACCATCTGCTTAAAACCCTGATATCTTTTTTAATGGAGAGGCCCAAATGTTTCGCATCTTTGCCCGCGATCTGGCTATTGATCTTGGAACGGCGAATACCCTCATCTATGAGAAGGGTGCCGGGATTGTACTCAATGAGCCATCACTCGTGGCGTTGCGGTATGAGGGAAGCAGGAAGGTTCCGGTGGCCGTAGGGGCGCAGGCGAAGCCCATGTTGGGCCGAACCCCCGAAGGTGTGAAAGTTATCAGGCCTATAAGGACCGGGGTTATCGCTGATTTTGAGGCGGCTGCCTTCATGATCAATCATTTTATTAATATGGTTCGTGGTCGTACACGGAGTATTACAAAGCCTCGGATTGTGGTGGGCGTTCCCAGTGGTATTACCGAGGTCGAGCGCCGTGCGATTCATCAGTCTATTGGTGGGCAGGCGCGTGATGTTCGATTAATTGATGAGGCGATGGCGGCCGCCATTGGTTGCAACCTTCCGGTTGCTGAGGCAACGGCGAGCATGATCGTTGATATAGGCGGCGGGACTACCGATGTTGCAATCATCAGTCTAAAGGATGTTGTTTATTCAGTATCTGTTCGCGAGGGCGGGGATGCAATTGACGAGGCTATAATAAATCATTTGCGACGCAACCATCACCTACTTGTAGGTGAGCCGACGGCTGAAATGGTAAAAAAAGCAATTGGAAGCGCCCATCCGGATTTTGACAATCAGGAATTAGAGGTTAGGGGGCGAAGTTTGATAACTGGTGCTCCAGCTTCGATCATAATTGATGGAGCCGAGATTCGGGAAGCTATGGACGATGTTATTTCTTCGATCGTATCCTCGGTAAGGCAGGCGTTAGAGAACACTCCACCAGAACTTTCAGGCGACATTATTTCGCGAGGGCTGGCCTTGGCTGGCGGGGGAGCCTTGATTCGTGGGATGGATCGCAGAATTGCAGAGGATCTGAATATTTCTGTTTCTATTGCCAATGATCCCTTGGCAGCTGTTGTTGAGGGGGCTGGGCGATGTTTGGAGGATCGGACTCTACAGCCCTATGCTGGACGTCGCTAGGGTTCGCGAGGTTAGCTGATCTCTTCGTCAAGAGGTAGATTTCTCTCACTGCGACGTGGAGTACCACGTCTCATTCGAGAAATTACCTCTTTCCTCGACCTCAGCTAACCTCGCGAACCCTAGCTGGAGTGTTCGCAAGGTTGGCTGATATCTT
>JBIIDM010000082.1:0-14299 GCA_044238365.1 Bdellovibrionota bacterium
AAGTGCGGAATGTAGGCGATATCTGGATAAAATAAGATTTAATGAGTCAAATGCTAGGGCTGCTACTGATAATAGTACCAACAAAATAATAGGTGATAGGAAGATATATACACCATGCTCTGAACTTCTCTTAGTTGACAGAGACTTCATATGCTACACCCCATGCGGAACCCCCTGCTATAAACACTTCAATACTTATTAATCTCAGATCAACTGTATATAGTTATCGAGAAAAAAGGTCTTGCCCACCGTTGACAGCAACTACGAAGTTTTTTTCTTTCTCGATGGTCTCATCGGGGCACGAATTACTTAATACTCCGCAGGAAATGCAGGCGGCGCTGCCTAACGCACAGATCGCCATATCGACATCTGATAGCTTAAAACCATAGGCATTTGCCGAATTGATTACGTTAGACCTGATCTCAGCAATGGTGTTGTTTTCGGTCAAGTTGTCTCTGTAATATGAAACAATGCCGTTTCGAACCCCGAGTCCCAATGAGTATTGTAGGGCAAAGCTCCAAGCCAGAAGTATCGCTACGAAGATTATAAGTAACAAAAATGGGAGCAGGAAAGTCGGAGTAAGAGCAAATTCTACAAGTGCTACGCCCTGCTCAGAGTCGTGATTTGTTATTTGCATACTTTTTATTTTATGTAATATATACATTTAATTAGTAAAATTAATTTACTCTATTAAGTTATTCGGCACTAAGTCAGTTAAATCTTGAGGGTAAAGTACACAACGCTCTAGTTGTAGTTAAGTGGTATCATATCACGCAATTAATGCATCACAGTTTCTACCCCAACACCAAGGAAAGCAAAAGCTGCGAATACTTATTAGCCAATCTATGAGCTGTAAAGCGTGCTATAATACTGTTTTTTCGAGCTATTTTTGAAGAGTAGCTATATTCACTTAAAGTTGGTTAGAACTAACGTCGAATGAAACAAAGAATTAACCGCGACTATTTAAGGATATTTTGTGGCTACAAAAATAACTGCCAGACAATCATTAAAAAAATATCAAAAAGGTACTGCATTAACAGAAGCTGTGTTAGTTCTTAACGTATTTTTGATCATTTTGGGTATTTTAATTGATACCTATTATATTGTTCATGCATATGAGGCTTTAAATAGAGCTACTAGAGAAGCATTGATTATTGGTTCAGTCCTACAAAAGCTACAAGGAAAAGAAAAGAATATAGATCTAAATGAAAGTGACTATGAAACGTGTATAAAAAATGACCTTGATAGCTATTGTCATCACATGTTGATTCACTGGCGAGTACACAAAATTTTGGAGTCACAACATTCTGGTATCAAAGATGATAGTTTAAATATAACTACTACTGTGAAAGTTGATTCTCCGTTTAAAAGAGTTACTTTGAATGTTTCTGGAAGGGTCAATGGCGTAACACCACTATCTTATCTTCTAACCCTTCGTGTTCAAGAGTCAATTGCTATATTGGGAGAGTGATATGCTAAGAAAGAATAGTGATTTTGAATTTAATAATGAGAAAGGCGCAGTTATAATTTTTTTCACAATAGTTTTTCCAACAATTATTATGGCACTAGCATTGGCCTTGGACCTGGCCAGAGGAGTAGGAGCAGGGTTAGATCAGAGCAATCATGCCGAATTTGTGGCTTTAGCATCTCTTAATAAATTCAATTTAGAGAAGGGTAATAGTGATTTTTTAGATCGCACTAGTGCGGCAATAAATGTAGCAGAAAAACAAGGAAGTTTACTCTACTCTTTAGGTTCTAGAGGAGAAGCGGAAGTTATCAGAGACGGCCTAAAAGAAAGAAATGATGGTCTGGTTGAATATGGAATTTACGACCCAAATTTGAGAATTCTTGAGATAAACCGTCCGGACCATTCTCTGTATAACGCTGTTAAGGTAACGCTATGTCGTTCTAAGAGGCAGTATATATGGGGGATTTTTGGCAATTATTTTCAAAATACTGATGTACCAGTTTGTGCGACTTCTTTGGCGTATCTTGATTCAGATAGTCTAGTTGATGAAATTAATCCATTTCGAATTGAAAGTAGAAGCTTTGCGACTGTAGGTTAGGTGATGGTCTGTCATAATTTATCTGGAACTGGTCGAGTCTTTAGTTGATATGCGTTTTTAGAGAATTCAGGATTTTGCTGTGATAAGTTCATGTTTTACTGTTTTATCTGTTTGAAACTTTGCCCAGAGGAGGGGTTCGCAAACAGAAAAATAAGGTGATATTGGATCGGGTCGATTAGTTTAGTTACAGAAATATTGTATAAAAGTTGTTAAGAGGCCTACACATGAAGAATAATTGTTCTGTTAAGTTGAACAATGACAAACGAAACTCACAAGTTGGCGCAACGTTTGTAGAATTTTCACTAGTCTTTGCAGGAATGGTTATCTTTGCGATGGGGCTATTCGATCTTGCACAAATAGTTTGGCTACGTTCCGCGGTATATTTGAATTTACATCAGGCAGTTAACGAGATCCAATCTAATAAAGATTTATTTTTAGACGTCTGGAATACTAAGAGCACAGACCCAAAGTATCAAAATTTCCGCCATGCACGTGCGGACACCTTGGGAGGAGCTCTTGAGAACAAATTTGCGAATATTTTGAGTAGCGAGCGTGTACGTTTTCAAGATTTTACGGTATACGATTACTTTGATGATGGGACTCAAGACAGCGGATCATCATTACCAGTAGCCTATCTACCCGCAGGATATTCTGCTCAAATAGAGGGCTGGGAAACTTTAATACACAATAATTTTCGGTGTTCTCCTCACAAAATCGGACAGAGTTCTTTGAGAATGATTACAGGGGACGGTACTTGTTCTAATTCAAATGCAGTTGATACTACCAAAGCTTCTGATTCATTAACAAATCTCGCGCAAACGTATCCTATTGAGTTAGTTGCTGCGTATGAAGTTGATACTTTTTGCTTTGGTACAGTTAGGCAGATCGTTCGTGTGTCGGGATTTGCTACTCCTGCAACTCAGGTTACAATAGTTTTTCCGACTCCTACGCCTACCTGTACCCTCCCCCCACCGCCGCCCCCACCGACTGCCACACCTACATCGACTGCCTCACCCACACCCACACGCACACCTACACCGCCTGGTGCTACATCCACACCGACACCGATTGGTCCTACACCCACACGCACACCGACACCGACACGCACACGCACACCCACCCCCTCACTCACCTCAACCCCAGAGATTAATTGTCCAGACATTACGCAAGGCACCTATACAACTTGTCAGAAAAAGAATCATTTATGGGGTGATTGGGTTTGGAAGTATATTGGTTCTAATTATGATACGGCCGATCTATATCGTGGTATATTCAATAATCCTCAAGTGATGGCTGAGTTTAGATCTGAAAGTGGGCCAAGTGAGAATAACGTTATTGCATTTAGAATTGATGATAGAGGTGATGGGGATGAGAACTTATGCTTTGTTAGACAAGGCGTTAATTATAACGGTAGCTATGGAGACCCAGCCGCCATTACTGGTAATATAGGGGGGTGTGGGGGAAGCAATGAGGTTACCTTATGCAATTTTGAGCAGTACTGTACGAGAGGCGATACCGGCTGGAATGGTTGTTTTGCGCCTGATACTAAAATAACCTTAGCTTCGGGAGAAGAAAAAGCTGCTAAATTTATTAGGCCAGGAGATTTTGTTCTTAATCCTATTTTGAAAAAAGCATTTAGGATCGGTAGAGTAATTGTTGGTCCTGAAAAAAAACCATTGTATAAAATAACCACCGATAAAAGCGAGCTGAGTGTCACAGAAACGCATCCGATTTTAACACAAAGAGGAATTGTTATGGCCTCGGAATTAAATGAAAAAGATAGCGTAATTGATAGCGAAGGCAGACTAGTGCAAGTTGTTAGTATTACAAAATTTGTATTACCTGAAAGTGAAAATGTTTTTAACTTCCAGCTGAAAGATGTATCGGACAACTATGATGAGCATATGATTCTTGCAGATGGTCTAATTACTGGTGATTTTTTCGTTCAAGGGGAGCTAGAACGAGACCTGAAACGCAAGTAATAGCTACCCTTGATGAGTCGTTATTGAGTCGTTAACAATATAGACTGAAAGGAACTTCTGAGTAGCAATAAAAATAACTGAGAAATTAGAAAATGAATAAAGGCGATAAGAAACAGTCATTAAAGATTAAATTACCATTGATTTTGTTTATAGTGATGGTGTTTTTTTACCTTTCAGCTGCTATTTTTCTTCATAAGAAATTTGATGTAGTTAGTAGCAGAAATTCTGAAAATGTTAAAAATATAATAATCGAAAATATTAAGGAAAAAAAGAAAGGCAACAGTGCTATAAAGGCTAATTTACCAGAGTCCAAATTGAGCCCTAAGATAACTGTTGAACAGGTGCAACTAGAACAAGCTGCAAAGGTACAACGTTTTCCTCTACCTCATAAATATGACGATAATCAGAAGTTAATGTTCAGGATCGAACCTGAGGGAATATGTCAAAATAGTGATTTTGATATTATGGCTAGGGATCTAGGCGTCAGAACCATGGAAGAAGGGCGAGTTATTGTAACAATTGAATCACTTGAAAGTAATAATAGTTCAGTTTGGGCGATAAAGGACAGAGCCATGATTGATCTGCTGTCTCCTTCTCAGCAGATAGCCGCCGATCTTCCTAGGAATCGTGAGGCTAGGCACTTTGGCATATTTATCTGTAGTGATCAGTCAAACAGTAGGCGTTGTAAAGGAAAACCAGTAGCGGATTTGGTTGAACTAAGCAGGCAACAAGTTAAGAATCCACACATATTAGAAGGCGACGAAATAAGTGACAAAATATATGCTTTCTATTACTTTTTTATCGAGTCAGACTATATGAGAATCCTTGTTGGTAGCAGCCGTTCTTATGAAGAAATTAACTGGAGACTAATTGAAGATGCATTTGCAGGTGTTGTTCCTAGATTGTTCGACCATTATATTGAGACGTACGTTAGTAGTCTCCACAGAAAGCTAAAATCGTTTCCTTTGGAGATTGATTTGAAAGGTCCAGTAATTAAAGTCCCATATTTTAATATATATAAATGTGTCAGAAAGAAAAATGATCTAAATTTTTAAAGGCTGTATACCAAACACAGGTCAAAAAGTCACAAAATTTCGCTTCTAACGATCTGGGTTATTGACAATTTGGGGGGGAACACCAGCTGTTCCCGGAGTCAAAAAATTCTCAATAAATACAAAAGAGTACAGCAATATTTTTAAAATGTTTGCGCGCACTATTGTAGCTTTTTTTGTAACTACTCAGGTAGTTTTTTAGCGATTGGGCAAAAAAGTTTAAAAAATTAGTCTGTTACTGTATCTATTGCCCGAGAATTGTGTCATATAGTGGGACATGAATGTCCAAGGAAAATCAATTGTAACTACTCAGGTACCCCCAATATAAATGCGCCCCAAAAGCGAGCTAACAATTTGTAACTGCCAGGGATTTTTTCAAGGTCGAGGAAAGTGATTGTTTTGTGAATGAGGCGTGGTACTCCACGCCGCAGTGAACAAAATCAATCATTTGACGAAGAGATTGGGAAAATACCTGAGCAGTTACTTCAAAATGTCTGAAGACTCTCTGTACTGGGATGAGTATTTGCTTGTCCCTCCGGGGGCTTTGCTTCGCAAAGGATATACCGGTTCCTCGTTTTTTAGGACTTTTTGAAGTGGAACCGGTATAGTCGTGGTACGTCTTTAGCCCGTATTATTAACGATCCCGCGCTGCCATAGCGACGCGTTCCGCTAATAATCCGGCTTAGTAACAAAAATAAACTCATGAGCTTTGCAAAAAATAGCGATGTCCTCCTTATTGACGGTTCGGGCTTTATCTTTCGGGCTTTCTATGCGATTCCCTATCTTACTAATAGTCACGGGTTTCCGACCAATGCCTTGTTCGGTTTTGCGAAGATGCTTGAAAAGGTGCTTACGGAATTTGATCCAAAATACGTAGGGGTGGTTTTTGATTCTGCTCGGGAGAATTTTCGACACGATATATACCCCGCCTACAAGGCGAACCGAGTTGCACTGCCACCAGAGCTAGCGCCCCAGATGCCGTACTTCAGGCCATTGTGTGAGGCGCTAGGGATTCCCACTTTTGGTACGATTGGATATGAGGCTGACGATATAATTGGAACAATCGCACGCACTGTTTCTGAGCCGGTCGTTATAGTAACGGGAGACAAGGATTTCGCTCAGTTGGTGAATGAGCGAATCACCTTATTTGATCCAGCGAAAGATCGTTGGGGCGACGTGAAGCAGGTCACCGAATCATATGAAGGGGTGACTCCCGCTCAGTTTGTCGACTACCTAAGCATTGTTGGTGATGCTTCTGACAATATCCCCGGGGTTAGGGGGATTGGCCCCAAAGGGGCAGCACAACTTCTTAATCATTTTGGTACCGTCGATGAACTTCTTTCACGAATTGATGAGATCGCGGAAATAAAGGCTATTCGTGGTAAGAATACCATAATCACTGCCCTTAAGGAGCAGCAAAGTGAACTGAAGCTGAGCAGGGTGCTTGCAGCGATAAAGTGTGATGTACCGCTTGAAGCGGTTTGCGGTAAGGTGATTGGTAGCGGGGAGGACACCACTTTGGCGCTTGTCCGTCGTGACCCGAGGTTAGGCGATCTCTCGGAATTGATTACGCGATTCGAGTTCAAGGATCTATTCTCAAGTTATTACAAAGAAAAGTCAGATCGAGGCCAGGTCGAATTTGAACCGGTGACTATTTGGAAGGACGATATACCTCAGTTTTTTGCCGATATGTCACAGTGTGAGGTTGTTGCATTTGATCTGGAGACAACGTCGCTTAATGCTCGGGAGGCTTCAGTCGTCGGTGTTTCCTTTTGTGCCGACCTGAATAAGGCCTACTATGTACCGTGCGGGCATGTGCGTACTATTCTGAGCAATGACGACAGTGAGCGCGACCGCCAGGTGACCTGGGAGGTCTTACGCGAGTATCTGAAGAACCTGTTTCAGGAGCATCGAGTTCGAGTCGTCGGGCAGAATTGCAAATATGACTTGTCGGTTATGACGAACTGCGGTCTTGATATTCCAGAAGTCTATTTCGATACCATGGTAGCGGCCTGGGTGATGTACCCGGATCGCCAGTCATACGGGATGGATAAACTGGCACATGATTTACTCGGGTACTCGTGTATCTCATTTGCACAGGTCGTGGGAAGTCATTCAACCTTTGCGCAAGTAACTATAAACGGTGCAACCAAGTACGCTGCAGAAGATGCTTGGGTAACATGGCGACTGTACGAAAATCTGGTAGGGAAGCTCAAGGAGCAGGCCCTCGATGTAGCGTTTTTCCAGGTGGAGATGCCACTTGTGCCGGTTCTCAAGGATATGGAGTTGCGTGGTATTGCGCTGGATAAGAGCGTCCTTGAGGGCCTCGGCAGAGAATGGCGCGATGTCCTGCTCGGGTATGAAGATCGGATATATAGCATGGCAGGGGCGCGTTTTAATATTAACTCCCCCCTGCAGCTTTCGGAGATTATGTACGTAAAGCTCGGAATGCCAACGAAAGGAATTAAGAAGACTCAGAAGGGGTACTCTACGGATTCCTCAGCTCTTGAAAAGCTTGCAAAGGACTATGAGCTTCCCGCACTGATGCTTGCATACCGGCACCTTCACAAACTTCTGACGACCTACGTCGAGGCGCTGCCAAAGCAGGTAGATACCACCACAGGAAGGATCCACTCCAGTTTTCGGCAGACAGGCACCGGTACTGGTCGCCTTTCAAGCAGTAATCCGAACCTTCAAAATATTCCGATTGCAACGGCCGAGGGTCGGAGGATTCGTCGAGCGTTCGTCGCAGCACCCGGGTATGTGTTTATTGCAGCAGACTACTCTCAAATAGAACTGCGGTTGTTGGCCCATTTGAGCGAGGATGAGCGGTTGATTTCGTCATTTAAAGCGGACGAGGACATACATAGTTTTACCGCGCGCGAGCTTTTGCGAATACCACCGGCAGTTGAGGTAACGAAGGAACAACGTCGCATCGGAAAGACGATGAACTTCGGGATAATCTATGGAATGAGTTCTTTCAGGCTTGGGCAGGAACTCGGCATTCCGGTTAGGGAGGCGCAAACCTACATCGATACCTATTTTGCCCGTTATCACGGCGTAAAGGCCTATTTTGACGAGTGTAAGCGGCAAGCCGAGTCCCAGGGTGAAGTGCGTACTCTAAGCGGTCGAAGAAGGGTGCTCACCGAAATAGCAGGGATTGGCGACCGTGACACAGGATTCCTCAATCGAGTGGCGTTGAACGCACCGATTCAGGGTTCAGCAGCTGATGTGGTCAAGTTGGCCATGATAAATATGTATGGCGTGATTAAAGAACAGCGATTGAATGCATATCTGGTATTGCAGGTCCATGATGAACTGATTTATGAGGTGGATGTGGCTATTGCACCGGACTTTCAAAAGACGTTAAGAGAGTGCATGGAACATGTTATCGAGCTTAAGGTGCCATTACGGGTTGACGTAACTCAAGGAGTAGACTGGGGGGATGCTGGCCGCTAATCTAATGATGTTTTAGATTCCTTGTGTTGAATGTTTGAAAACCATGGGGTAGAACTTGCCTCCTAATAGTGTAAAGACTGCAACGTTGCGGCCTTCGGATCTGCCCCCTGAATAGTGAGTCCGTTCGTAGTCAGAGTGTTTGCGAATGTTGATCGTGAGGGCTCTCGGGTTGTTTCGGTTGGGTTTCTCAACGATTTTCCCCAATGGGTTTTTTTTGGCCCTGGTTATTGACGAAACGCGGCCCCGAGTGGCCATGGTACACAAGCGCTCGTGAATATTCCGCAACAATGACCTTTGTTCATCCGTTGAATTCAGGTTACGGGCTTTTGTGCCATGAAGGAACTACCTATTTCCCGTCTTTTGTCAGGTGTCTTGGCGGAGTAGGTGTTAATGTAGCTGGAGGACAGTAAATGATTGTAAAGCGAAATGCTCAGGCAGTAAGTAGTGCTTATGAAGTATGCGCGGAAGAAGAGATATTTATTGCTCGTCTCAAGGTGGGAGACAGAGAGGCAGTGAGCCGTTTTGTTGAAGAAAATCGGCAGCGGATTTTTTCATTTATTTTCTCAATCTTAATGAATAAAGAGGATGCCGAGGACGTCACTCAGGAAACACTGATAAAGGCTATTGAAAACATATCTTCATTTCACGGGGATTCCTCCTTGACCACTTGGGTGTTACGGATCGGGCGGAATGCCGCTTTAGATCTAAAGCGGAAAAAGTCTCGGGGTGAGACTCTGCTGGCTGAAGGTGAGGTTGCCGAATTGAGTGGTCGGGGGGGTGGTTACGTTCAGAATTGTGGTGTTGCTTCTCCTTTTAATGGGGAGGCCGGAAGAATTGGGAACCCTCTGGCTGGTATTGGCGGTATTGAGTTTGGCAGCGCAGTTGAGTGTCCGGGTGAGTTGTTGCATATTAAAGAGAAGCTGTCGCTACTTAATGCTATACTGGCTGACATAAGTAGGGAGCATCGGGAAGTTTTGATACTCCGGGAGGTAGACGGACTGTCGTATGATGAGATAGCAGATATCGTTGGGGTGTCGCGTGGTACTGTCATGAGTCGGCTGTTCTACGCTCGTAAGCGCATTCAGCAATCACTTGAGAGTGTAGACGAAGTGGCAGAACTCGAGTCAGAAGGGGTGATGGCGAGTCAGGTGGCAGGGGTTGAGCAGTTCCAGAAGAGTGTGAGCAGCGCTGCGGTAGGGGGAACTGGAATCAGTGGTACCCGTGAGGTAAAGTCCAAAAGTGGGCGTTTCAGTTTTGGCCGTTTTGCCGGACTGGGGTTGTTTTAACTTAGGCTCGATCTAAGAAGATCCAAACTGATTTTCAGAGGGTTCTTCCTGCTCGTGACTCTGTTTGTCCGGGACTCTTTTTATCCGGAACTCTTTTTATCCGGAACTGTGTTTATCATGGCTGATCGCAAAGTCAATCAGCCAATACATTTGGGGTGATATCCGGAAGCGGTTATCAGTGTAAGAAGTTTTTAATAGAGGGCGCTCGAAGGGACGCGTTCACGGTTTTATACTAAATACAGATTATATAAATACGTGCTCTGTGCTTAACAGGTAGGTGATTCTGTGTTTACAGCATTGCAAAACCGAAGCAATGCATCATCTAGTTGTTTAAGGTCGAGGAAAAAGTTTCTTTTCGTTCGACGGGGTACTACCGTACCTCGCAAGGAGCAAAATGAGGCTTTTGACGAAAGGATTGAATAACCGGGTGGCGCTTACGCGGGTGACCTTAGATAGGAGAGGAACCATGTGATTTTGATCATGGCGCCGACGCTAAATGTTCGTATACAGTTTTTGTGGAAGTTTCCAATAAATAGGAGAGAGTGAGATGAGCGCAGCAATGGATGAACAACAAATGTTGTTGATCATGAAATACTACGACGGGGAGTGCTCCGAAGTCGAGGTGTTACATGCTGAGAGGCTTTTGCGTGAGGGCGACAAAGTCGGCTCTGTTATGGAGAAATTCTCTGCTCTTGGAGGAATGGTCGAAGAGTGGGGACATACGGTGCAGTCGCGGACGACTTGGGTACCCGATATCGACGCAATCATGAAAGAAGTAGAAGCTCGTCACCGTTCTTCCACGCTTCGCGTATCTGTGCCTGATCTCGACCTTGCAACTTCCGGTGGTAGGGACGCTCAGTTGGAGATGGCCTCTCAGAGTAGTAAGGGCCTAGCAGGTGCGAGTTCTTTCTTTGGCCGCCTGCAAGAAAAAAAGGAGTCCCGCAGCCCGGCTTGTGGAATGACCGGGTTTGACTTTTGGCACGGCCTTGGATGGGCCTCATCAGGAGCTTTGGTAGCGGCGAGTTTAGTTTTGTTGTTCGGTATCTCTGGAAAGCTCTCGTATTTCGACCGAAGCGGAGGTGTGGAGGGAGCCGATAATGCCCAATCCGCCAGTGCCAAGGTCGTGTCCGGCGAAGGGTTAATTACAGGGGGAGATAAAGGAGTTGCTGGTACTTCTTTTGTTAATGAGCAGAGCCACTCTTCCCGGCTTTCGCAGCCGTTGTTACGGCCGTGGGATCACGGCAAAGGTGACCAGAATAAAGAGATCAATAGTGAAGATGAAAACAGCGAGGGGCTTACAACTTCATTGGCGGAAATGAAGGAAGCTAAGAAAGAGAAGCGGCAGCGGGATCAGGGGTAATGTCTGTGAATGAGGTGTGGTGTTCCAGGTTTCATTCACAGAAGAATGGATTTGCGTGACTTTGGAAATTTGGCGGGAAGTTGGGACGCTTTTGGGGCTGTTCATGGTGAGGGCATCTGAGTAGTTGCCACTTCCAAGTGACGAACTGTTTTATTTTGGCGAAACGCCACGATCGGCTGAGTTTTACATGGGAAACCTGAGTTCGGCGTAAGAACAAAGGTAAATGCTTGAAATTGCTTTAGACACGAGGCGCGAGTGATATAAAAGCGCAGGCGTAGCCGAATGTTAGTAATCCGAGCCATGACGGTAAGAAGTATAAAGGTTGATTCAAAAGGCGATGACATCAGACAGGATGTATCGCCTTTTGAATCGAATGTGGAAGAACCTTGAGTAAGTGAAAGCTAGTTTTCTTCGTTCTCGTTAAATACTACCGGATTAATCTGTTGATCCGGTTGTATTTCCAATGCTATTTGGAAGTTCAGGGTCGCCGTTTCGAGCCGCTTGTTGCAGAGCGAAAGTTTGGTGTTTACCTCTTGATGCCATTTCTGAGCCGCCTTGAGTTTTTCGTTTAGATTACCTAGCGATATCTGGTTGGTCTCCATACTTTCATATTGACCACGAAAACCAAGATCTCCTATGGCTTTATTTTGCGCAGCAGCGTATAGTTGCGCGTTTTTCTTGTTCTCTGGGGTTTTTGCATCTATCCAGGTCAACCAAATACCCAGGAAGGTGAAGAGAAAACTGGTTACAGGCACTCCAAACAATGCTAGTACTGATGCAAAATCAAACGAGTCATTGTCGATTATTGCACTTACCAGTATTGTGACCGTTGAAACGGACGCATCAAGCGTTAATATAAGTTTACCAAGACTCCAGAAGGTTCTCTCCTGGTATTTTGTGTTCTTGGTACCTATGTCGCTTATAGCGGCATGATGGAGCGATACTCCAGCCGCTATATATGATGGCAACGTTAAAGACGCGGTCAAAAAATAAGAGAGATTTTTGCTAATTCCGAAGGCTGCTATTAGTAGCCATGAAATTCCAATTAACGGCCCAAAAGCCGAGAAAGTCATTACGATCATAGATAGGAATGACAGTTTTGGCGCTTTCGGGAGGGATATCTGGAGTTTCTGATATGTCTTTTTTGTTTCTTCTATCTCAAACTTAATTTTCTCAACTTCCGTATGGGCAATGGTGAGATAATCTTTAAGCTCGGAATATTCTTTTTCTGATTGAACCAAACTAATAATTGCTTGGAGGTGAGCTTCTGTTATCTTACCACCTTTAATTACTACTTGTTGCTTGAAGTGTTCGATTCTTCCTGACGAAGAGCTGTCATCTGAAGAATTTGACGCATACAGATTAGTCATTAGTCATGTTTCCAATGGTGTACAAAAAAAAACAAAAAGGCTTAGCGAATTTCACAAGGCCCTATATGGCGGCTGACTATCTTTTCAGAAGAGACGACCACGGCGTACTTATCTAAGGAATCTTACAAGTCCCTAAGCGCCGACTTTCGATTTCTTCCGAGTTAACTATATTCTTGTACTCTTTCAAGGATTCGGCTAGCTGCCGCTTCAGAACAAATGCTTCGCCCACATATGTTAGACACCACGAAGCCATGTTGGGCCTTGGTATCTTAGTAATATGGTTTTCTACTGATAAGATCGCTGTCTTATCGGTTCTGTCGACTTGGGTGAAGATAGCAGAAGGTCTGTTATCTTGATCCAGTCCGGCACCTACAAAAACGATGTTTTCGGAGAAGGCCAGAGGGCTTTCTTTTACTTGCGCAGCGATTGCTTTCGCTTGTTTGCCTACCCGCATTTGGCAGCCCGGTTTTAACAAGATCTTTCCATCCAAGTTAGGTTTCTGGATGAACTGAATTTCGACTGGGATCTCACTGTCAGAAACACCCTGACAGGCGTCCTTCAGAATCCGTTTAACATACTCCTCCGCGTTTTTCTCGGTAGAAAGTATTACGTAGATCTTTGTGGCAGTCTTGTTACTAGGACCTTTCTGACCACAACTCATCAAACCCAATATTAAACTCAACGCTACAATCGGAATCAAAGAATACGCTTTTACCACTTACACATAACCTCATTATTGTCTCTGTGTACATTATGCGCACTTCTTTGTAGGTTGTATCCTAGATATGCTGGGACCTAAGATGAATTACTACGCTTGTTATCAATAAATTTTCTATCGCACGGAGCTGCGTTTCTGAGCTGCTTAATTTTCGCTTACGAAGTATGAGCGAATATGATGAAGAAATATTTTATTCCTGCAAAAGAAACATACTTGTCTCGTCAGGTGTCATGAAAATCATAGCGAGAAAATAAGAACAAAAAACGGCTATCGCTCTACCATAATGCAAAATTAAGTGCCCTTAACGCTTTGAATATCAAACCAATCTAAACCTCACGCGCGCTATTTATCACGATTCAATCTGAAAAATTGAGATACAGCCCCGAAAAATCCTGAGTCTTTTGTATTGTTTTCACCCTCTTCAGGCTTGATACTATTTTCTTCACGATAACCTAAATAATAATTCTCCCAACCTTGCGGATCCTTCTCCCTGTCGGGAATATAGTTTTCCGGATACTCTAATGAATCACCAACCATAAAAGGCACTTCCAAAAATTCTTCTGTTTTCACCCCATGACTATTAGCACTCACTAGATTGGTTTCTGTCGCAGTCTGTGAGGGTGCACTTTGAATATTTTCAGAGAGCGGCACACCAGAGGCTGGCGCATTATTATATGCTTCTGCTCCTCGAGAAGAATAAAATTCACGCGGCGCGTCTAAACCGGTAAAAATACTTTTATAGTCCGCGTGTAGTTTCGTCCAATTCTCACCCTGAGAATCTTGATGCGTTATATTTACATCGGCGCTATTGTAAATCAACTTTGCTAGTGCTGCCGGATTTGTCTGAGCATATGTAATAATTTCGCTCTTCGATGGAGTAACAACTTCATTTCGATCATTGTACACCGCTACATCAGCGACCGTACATTGAATAATATGCTCTTTCTGCTCCTGTGGTTTGAGGTACCCGAGAAAAAATCTACTCTGATTCTCATCGCTGTATTCT
>JBIIDM010000083.1:0-14174 GCA_044238365.1 Bdellovibrionota bacterium
TACGTATCAATAGTCTATATTTCGTTAATCGTAAATTAAATAACGTATGTCTTAGTACAGATAGAAAAGATTAACATGGTTATTTTGTAGGCCATGAACATAAAGGGGTTTTATGGGTAATGATGATGATGGGTTGGCCGGTTTATTTTCGACGCGTTCCGGACGGATTGCATTGCCGGGCGTGGAGGGCCAGGGTTCCACACAGAACGTTATAAAAAACACATTGGGATCATCTTCCAGTCGTCTTTCCGGTTCGTCAGGATCTTCCACCAAAATCAAACCGAAGGGTGAGGTTTCAGAGCTTGCTGGATGGGCTCTTAAAGAAGCACGCCGGGAGATGGGTGGTAATGTTGATATGCAACGTGCTCAGGCTTTTGGGCAGCCGATTTCCGAATCTGACATTGCCAAAGCCGTGGATGCGGTACTGCTTAAACGTGGAGAACGGCTGGACGATATCGAGCGAGCAACAATTATTGTTGCCTTGCAGAAGGACTTGGCGGGATGGGGTGTTCTGCAAACTTTGATTGATGATGGAGAGGTTACTGATATCCACGTTTATGATTATCAAACAGTCGTGCTACAACGCGGAAAAGTGAGCGAAGTGACGGGGTTGCAATGGCCAAGTAAACAGGCTTATGCCTCGTTTATCGACAGATTACTTCTGAAATTAGGCAAGTCGCTTTCAACGCAGCAACATACTGTTGATGCGGCTCTCTCCGATGGTACCCGGATCTGTGCAGTGCATGAATCGGTGTGTGGGGTACGTGGTCCGCTGCTTTGTCTTCGGGTACCTCGGATGAAGGAGGTAACGCTGGAGAATTTGGTGTCGTACCAAGTAGCGCCCCCACTAGTAGTGAACTACCTTGCAGCCTTAGTCCGTTCTTGCCTATGTACGGTAATCGTTGCCGGGGAAACGGGAACTGGAAAGACGACTACGATAAAATGTCTTGCAACGCAATTTGGGGATAGCGAATCAATCGTATCAGTAGAAGACACACCTGAATTGAACTTTGATCACCCATTTTACCGTTGCCTGGTGTCAAGGCCCGCTAACTCCGAAGGAGTTGGAGAAGTGACCTTGCAGGAACATATTCGTACTACGTTGCGGATGACACCGACCCGTGTAATTCTGGGTGAGATGAGAACTCCCCCGGCCGCAGAGGCTTTCTTGGAGAGCGCGCAGACAGGACACGTAGGGATGACGACGGTGCACGCGCGTAACGCAAAGGAGACGCTTGTCCGGCTAGAGAGCCTTCTTGGGCGAGCACAGAAATCAGTTTCGGTTGAGATTATAAAGCAGCAGATAGCGCTTGCAGTTGATATTATAATCTGGCTATTTAGGGAAAAGGAGACTGGGAAGCCGAGGATTGCTGAAGTTGTTGAAGTCGGGCATTACGTTGAGGGTGCAATTCAGGTACGTCCAATGTTTAGCCAGATAAGGACCGGAAAAGAGCCTCTCTGGCGTCTTGAATCCTGGTCGAGCAGTTTCGATGAGGTTCTTAATGAGTATGGCATAGACCTTGGAGAAGCACCCAGTGAATTCGGTTTTGGAAACGTGAGGTAGTATATGTTGGTCTATCTTATAGTTGGTTTAGCATTCACGAGCCTTTTGGGTTTTGTCATTTTTGCGTTGCGTTTAAACGATTCTAATGTTTCCAGAAGTAACCAGATTAAGGGGCTGGTTCAGGCGCAACGAGCTGAAATTAATACGAGCCGAGGTAAGAGAGGCAAAGAGGAGAAGAAGAATTTAATTGAAAGTGTCGAAGGCGATACAAAAAAAATCGGAGATTCGAAGCTGACGCTTGAGCGCCGGCTTTATTACGCGCAATGGAAGATTTCGCCGTATGCTTTCAGGGCTATGCAAGTTGGAATTAGCCTATTTACATTTGTTTTAGTACAGTTTCAATTTAACCAAGCAGTCCAGGTAGTATCGCTTTTTACTGGTTTCGGTATTATGAATGCACTTTTGAATCGCCGTATAAAGGCTCGTTTTGTCGCATTTGATAAGGACTACCCACAATTTCTTCAGTCCTTGGTGGGTCTATTGAAAACGGGTATGAATCCTATGACCGCCATTAGTGCAGCTTGTAAGGGGCTGGACCCTTCTTGTTCCGTGAGGGCTGAGTGCGAACTGATGCTAGAGCGGCTTAGGTATGGGGTGAATGAGAACCAGTCCATTGGCAGTTTTGGAGAAGATATCCTTCATCCAGAAATCGAGTTATTCGTGCAGGCTTTGTTACTTAGTCGTCAGGTGGGAGGGGTGCTTTCGGAGACTCTTGATCGATTGGGTCGGCAGGTTCGTCGACGTCAATATTTTCGGGCGCAGGCCGAGGCATCAGTTGGGATGCAGAGGGGCTCCATTTGGTTTATTCTTGGTGTCATGGTCTTCATGGAGTCTTATTTACTTATCGTGGCTCGTGATATTGTTCTTGATTCACTTCATGATGAGATAGGTTGGCAGGTTTGGCAGGGCGGAGGGCTTGTGATTTTGACAGGAATTATTTGGGTTCGGACTGTTACAAAGATAAAGACCTGATGAGCACATGTCTACGCGGCTTATTTTGCTTGAGACATTAGTTTTAGGTGTAGTAAGGGTGCAGGCCTAGCCTACTAGGCTAAATATTTTATAGCTTGAGTACAAAGGCATCTAAGATAATTGTAGTGATTTTTTCGAGTTTTTATACCGAGTTAAGGTAAAAGACATAGATAACTATTTAGGTCGGATAAGGGGTTATAAGAGTGGATCTTCAGACGATTATGTCACTAGTAGCTATTTTAGGTGCGGTTGGGTCGGCCGTGTATCTTGCACTGATATTCAGAGATAAACGTGCTAATAAGGATTTTCGTGCGATGATGTCGTCAACCCATTCGGCGTCAATTTCGCCCGATGGTATTCAAAGTCTTGGTGTTCGCGGTAAGAAGCAACCGAACGAAGAAGCCCTTGGGCGTTTGAAGGAGGAGAAGAGCAAGAATCTGAAGGCCAAAAACAAGGAGACCATGGAATCAAGGTTTCTTAAAGCGGGGATATTTTCAAAAGTCGAGCAGGATCGGTTAAAACTACTCGGTCTCATTCTCGGAGTTGTTGGTTGCGTGGGATTTCTCGGTCTTGGTTTGATGTTTACAACACTGGACCTAGCACTTGGTGCTTCGGTGCTTGGGGGGATTGTTGGTATGCGATTCCCAAGCATGTCTCTTGATAGTAAGATCAAGAACAGGGATGAGGAGATTCTTTATTATTTACCTTTGGTAATTGAGCAGATTGCTATTGGAGTAAGTAGTTCACTTGATATTGGACCATGTCTTGGTGTTGTGGTAAAGATGGCTGACGAGCGTGGTTCCCACAACGTTGTTACCGAGTTGTTGAAACACGTTCAGTTCTATGTGAAGTCGGGCGCTTCTTTGGAAGAGGCACTTGATGAGGTCGGCTCTGCTTCTGGGCATACCGAGTTGGGCCACTCTTTTATGTCGCTGGCTCAGGTATCGAAGCATGGCGGGGAAATATCAAAACAGATGAAGGAGTTGGCGGATTCAGTATCCTCAATGCGGGAAACCAAGGTGGAGGAAAGGATCAAGACGCTTGAACTGAAAGCAACTGGTCCGGTTTCTCTTGTGTTCGTTGGATTTATGATAATTCTTGTGTCTGGATTCTTCATCCAGATAAAGAATGGCATGAGATGAGCAAATAAAACGGCTAGTAATCGTTCGCGAGGTTAGTCGATCTGTTCGTCAAGCCTTACTTTCACGAATGAGACGTGGATTACCACGCCTCATTCGTGAAAGTAAGGCTTTTCTCGACATCAGCCAATCTCGCGAGCGATTATAGTAATTCTCAAAAATAATGCGGTATTGAAATTCTAAGGAATTTTTGAGAATTACTATAAGTGCTTGCTTTGACTCGCCTCCGCGAGTCGATAGTGTTTCTCAAATGTTGAATCAAAACCGCATTATTTTTGAGAAACACTATAAGATCTAGAAACCTGAGTTCGACGTAATAACTGCGGTAAATGGTTGAAATGACTTCATTCACTTCGTTGCTCATGATATAAAATGCCCGACGTAGCAAGCTGTTAGCCTGCGCTTTTATATCAATCGCGCCTCTCGTGTCTAAAGCAATTTTAACCAGTTACCTTTTTTCTTACGTCGAACTCAGGTTAGAAAAATTAGGGTGTATAAGAATTATTTAAAAGAAAGGCATGGTTATAGGAGCCACTTTTTTGTGGATTAAATGGGTGAATTTGAAGGGGCAAGATGCAGAGATTATTTATTAAGGACTTGCTCCTTTCGGCATTCGTTCTTCTGATTATTGCAATGTTGGTAGTTCCTCTGCCAACCGGATTACTTGACGTACTGCTTTGTCTGAATATTTCCTTTTCATTGCTATTACTACTTGTGGGGTTATACCTTCCTGATGCGTTATCACTCCTTAGTTTCCCCTCAATACTGCTTTTAAGTACTTTATTCAGACTCTCTCTAAATGTGGCATCTGCACGCCTTATTCTCTCTCGCGGGAATGCTGGGGAGGTTATTGAGGCTTTTGGTACCTTCATGATCCGAGGTGAGGTCATGGTGGGCGTCATTATCTTTATTGTCATCTCGATTGTGAACTTTATCGTTATAGCTCGGGGGTCGGCGCGAGTCTCTGAAGTTGCAGCTCGCTTTTTCCTTGAATCACTTCCGGGTCGACAGTTGGCAATTGATGCCGACATGAGATCTGGTCTGCTTACCGTAGAAGAAGCAAGCGGGCGTAGAGAGGACTTGAGAAGAGAATCGCAACTGTATGGCGCGATGGATGGTGCAATGAATTTTGTCAAAGGCGATGCCATAGCCGGTCTTTTTATCATAGTAGTAAATATACTTGGTGGTCTTTATATGGGTATCCAGAGTGGAGTGGAGATATCCGAGGCTATCCACAGATATACACGACTGACTATCGGTGATGGGCTTGTAACCCAGATCCCATCTATTTTGACGTCGGTGTGTGCTGGTGTTGTTGTAACTCGAATTTCATCAGCAAAGAATGCAACACTGGCTTCCGATGTATTTAATCAATTATTGGCGCGTCCCGGTCTCCTTATTGTTACGGGCATAATAACGGCTCTTCTTGCTTTGCTCCCCGGTATTCCGTTATTAGTATTCACTCTAAGTGGTGCGGTAATGGTGGGCGGGGGAGGATATATAGTCTTACGTAGAGCAGGGTACAGTGATCGATTGTTGCGAAAGGAGTTAAACTCTATTTCTACCACTCTTCCAGCGCCGGACGAATCATGGGATGATGAGAGTACCTTAATGTTGTATTTTGATCGGCGGGTGTTATTTGAGAGCTATAGGATTAATGTCTCTGACCATCAAAGCTGGTGGGGAGGGTTCCAGAATGATGTATATTCTCGGATGGGAGTCATGCTGCCCAATCTAATGATTCTGCCGGAGATAGGGAAGAATTCTGGTCACTATCGGGTAGCAATTGACGGTGTAGATATATTTCAGGGGTTTGTTCCGATTAAGGCGATTGTTGTTGAGACAAATCCGAATCATCTTATTGCTATGGGAATTGATATTATTGAAAGCGCGGTTAACCCCCTTAACGGGGGAACCGCTGCTTGGGTCGCTGATACTCAGATGGTTCGAGACATGCTGGCGGCAGCGAGAATACGGTGGTGGAATTTTTTTCAGTGGATCTCAGTTCAGGTGACTTGGCATATTATGCACAATCCGGAAGAAATCGTATCGCTGGCCGATGTTCATCTGATGTTAAAGGGAATTGAAAAACGTCTTCCAGGTTTCTTCGGTGAAGCGGTAGACAGGAACCTTGTAGATTTGACAGTACTGACGAGGCTTGTTCATGGTGCCTTACGGTGTAACGTCGGAATTCGCGATTTTAAATCCATACTGGAGGTATTTGCTGCTTATTGTTCTCAACATAAGATCTCCCAGGTTGATGAGATCGATGGTGAGGAGCTACTCGCCTTGCTAAGGGTGTCCAAGCGAAGGCATTTGCTCCGAGGCGTAGTAGGGGCCCGACAGACTATAAAGGCGATTACCCTAAGTCCGGAAAGTTCAGAGACTATGTACGAACTGAGATTAAAGAGCGATGTTTTGAGCGCGTGTGATCCTGAGAAGTTAGAGATTCTTATGCGATCGTATGAAGGCCTTGTGGGTCCTATGAGAAGTAGAGGGGTGCTTCCGGTCGCGGTGCTGTGCCCCTCGGACATTCGTGCAAAAGTAGAAAGAATAATACGTGGATTCAACTCATTTGAGCCAGTGTTGTGTTTCGAAGAGTTAGATCATCGTATACGGGTGGAACCAATTGGAATCTGGTAAAGGGTTAATCTCATCGTAAGTGGGTGGGAGCAGTGGAGACAGCTTCCAGCTGGTGTCACAGAGGATTGTTGTCGAGGGGTTCTATCTGCTCAATATAACAAGTAAGTTTGGTCATTGGAGAGGCTGGTAGGGGGGGGGCTGGATCTATCGCCTTTACACGTGGATACTTAAAATGGCAGGCGCTCACCGTAGTAACTTTAATGTCCCTAGGGCCTCGTGAATGAAGAGGTTTGACTCACATAATTTTGTTCTCACATCGACATCAGGTTGTCTACAACTACAAACTAGTACTCGATAATGGTTTCTTTACTGACAGAAAAATATACGCTTGAGTCGGTGATTGTGTCTACCCGAACAGCTGATTTATATAGAGTGACAACACCTGCTTCAGTCGCTGGCGAGAACTTATGGCTTTTGCGTCACACAATACTCCCGGGCTCACCCGCTGAGAGTCGTTTTATCGATCGCATACAGAAGATTTGCGATCTTAATTTGCCAGGGGTCTCTGTTATCGAGTATGGAATCGACCGATCTGGCGCTGCATATGTAGTTATGCATCCAATAAACGGCATTAAACTTTCTTACACTCCTCGTAAAATAGCCCATGTGGAGCGTCTGATTGAAGGGGTTGTCGAGCGCATAGTGACCGCTCATGATGCTGGATTAGTGTGTGGCGATCTGAGCCCTAGCTCATTTTTTCTGGGCCAAGGAGGGGATATAGTATGGGCAGGAATTGTTGGCTCTTTTGAAATAGAGGCCCAGTCTACAGCAGCAGCTCCTCCAATAGCGACGTACCATTATTTGAGCCCCGAACAGCGCACCGGTGCCGGTCTAAGTCAAGCGTCTGATGTATATGCGCTTGGTGTTATAAGTTATTTTCTATTCTCAGGTCAGTTTCCTATCGGAGATAGTAAGAGAATTCTCTTAGGTCCTCCGGATCCTGCAACTATCATCCCGATAGAGACTCTCCAGCCGTCAACGCCCCCCTGGGCTCAGGTTATTCTGCCACTTTGTTTAAAATCAAACCAAAGCCATCGGCCTCCGGATGCGCGCCAATTGTTGGACATGATTCATTCGTATCGTGAAGGCAAAACACTAGGCGTTTCAAGTCATAAAGGAGTGGACGTTGATGCGAAAGACAGAGCCTTGGCGCGCTCGGATCAGCCCATAGGGGAAATGATGGAGTGGGATCGGAATATCGAGATCAAGGTGAAGGATTCTACTTCAGCGTTGACGGTTGACCAGCAGATTTCTCACTATGGGACCAGAAACAAGCAAGGTGGGACTGATGAAGTTCTGAAGGCTTCCCGGACTGGGATCCTAGCGAGGCTTGGCATGGGAGGTACGCACTTTTTGTTGGCGCTTGTCGGAATAGCGGCGTTTGTTACTGTGATAGGCATTGTCTCTTTACAGGGGAAGGAGAGCCCCGTGCCGCCGGTGAAAAACTTAGCTGCTTCGGATGATGAGTTGCGTGTAGAGGGGGCAATCTCAAAGCTTGAGGAGGAGGTAAGTGATGCTACGTATCGAAATGCTGTAAATCTTGCATCTGAGCTTCATATAAAGAACGCAAAGGCCCTTCCCAAAGTTGAGGCTTCGTTAATCACGGCAATCTCCAAAGTCTACGGCCAGGACGTATCGGAGCGGATTTCAGGAGTTTTAAAGGACAGGTCATTGGATTCGTGTTATCAGAGTCTCTTAACCATGTTTGCGCCGACCATAGCCATAGAAGACCGGTTTACGGTCATAAACGATTGCCTTACGGTAAACCAGGTTGCAACAGTGCAACTAATATCTTTGATAGCGGTTCAGCCGAGTGGCTCGGGTGATTGGGAGCAGCGATTACGCATTTCTGCGCACGAGGTCCTCGGAGTTGATAAGGTAGAGGGAAGGACGGTGCCTGCGATAATTTTAGCACGGGATGCGCTGAGGTCATTAATCCCCCCAGGAAAGCAGGCAGAGATGATCGAGAATCTGTCTTCTGAGGATTTGTTATGGTTGTTTGGTTCGTTGGGCGGTGAGCACGGGGAAATATTTGCCGCTGTTTCCAAGGAAGCCGTTCGTCGTAGGGCTATTTCACCGCCTCGTAGTGAGCTCTTGAAGCCTTTTATTGATGGAGACGTTATTGACTCGCGGTTACGAGACGGATTAATTAGAGCAGTATCGGGTAGAATCGATGGAGAGACAGTAGGCTTAGCCGCTCATTGGCTTAATCGCAGTTCTGCGAACATTCTTCTTGCATTGTGTGCTGAAGCAGAGGAGAGTGAAATTCAGCTTAAGGCATTTGACGCGTTAGCTTCAAGAAAGATCACCCAGGAACCAACAGCCTCCTGGGTGGCATATTTGAAGAGTAATCCTACTCTATGGTCGAGGCGCGGCAAATACGCTAAGTTCATCTGTAATTCTTCTTTCTATGATTCTCTACCTGACGAGCGAAGAATGGCTGTCATTGAGGGAGTTGGTGCGCATGTCGATGAAAATAAATTTCTCGAGTTGCTTTTCAGCGTTGGAAGTCCGCATTTTGTCAGAGAGGTAGCGGTAGCCTTTGGTCAGGATTTTAGTCCGAATTATCTTTTGAATCTCCTAAAAGTCCCTGATAAAGAAACAAAGATTGCCGCTCTAAAGCACCTCAAGGCGTACAACGACCTTTATATTCTTAGGGGTGTCGTTGAGGCATTTAAAAGAGAAAAGGACCTGGATGTAAAGGCGGTATATCGAGAGAATTATTGGGTGGTTCGACAGCATGAGGAAAAGAACGCAGGACATGAATTAGATGTGGATGGTGCTGCGCCGAGCGGTGAGAAGCCGAGGATTGGGAAATGATTGATCTGAGCGTTTTGTTGTTTGCAATTTATATTGGTCCGATTGGTTTGGTTATTTATATGGACCGGTATGCCCGCTTTAAGGATCCGAGGTCAGCGATGACCGCGGTAGTTATGGGTTACCCAACGTTCTATGCACCGAGTCTGGTTGTTCCTGCAGCTGAAAAATGGGGATGGATACCCATTCCTGATTGGTTCACCTTTGCAGTGTTTCTGCCACAGGCGATTTTGATTTGCTATAGTAATCTTCAAAAATAATAAAGTATTAAAGATTACTATAAGGACTCGCGGAGGCGAGTCAAAGCAAACACATAGCCATCGCCGAGATGCGACTCAAAACCGCATTATTTTTGACGATGGCTATATTATCCTGTTATTATCGTCCTGACTATTCGAGGGAGTTTAAGAGCGCAGAAGCGTGCGCGTAGCTCTGGGGCGAAATAAGTGAGGTACCTCCTTCGGCCGTAATTCGAACTGAATTGAGGATATGCCATAGTGCAACCGAACTGGGTGACTCTTCTTTGCCATACGAGTCGGAGCCGGCTATGAGGCGGGATACGGCATCTGGTAGTTCAAGGGGGCCGATAAGATGTGCTATTTTACTTTTCCAGTAGTGCAATGGTTCAGCCCAGTAGTCCTGAAGTAGAACGCTCAGATCGGCTGGAAGAGAGCCGAATGTTTCTGTTCCTCGACTGGTTAGCAGGTGATTAAATAACGCATACGTTATCTCGGCTTGAATTCTGGTTGGAGAGATGTTGGGAAACAGAACCGAGCAGATTCTTACTGTTTCCTTGATTGCACCATCAGGGGTTTGAGATAGCCCGTTGGATTCGCCACTGACGATACTGAACTGAGGATACATTACCGGAAGGGAAGCTATAACCGAATTCCAGATAAAGAGAGCACGACTTTCATAATCTTCTGGCGTTTCGTACGCGTTGTCAATACACGCTAGTATCTGTGGAATGTAATACCAGTAAATTGAATAATTCATCTGAAATCGATGAGAGAATCGGCTCTCTAGGGCGCTACCCGAAGTGGCAAATCGGCTCAGTACCTCCCCAAGCAAAGCAACTGAGTCGATCTCGACAGGGGATTTGAGCGTAAAGGTTGGGTTAAACCAGACGGCATGTGCTACCGCCACGTCATCATTTATCAGTAGACCAAGCCGTTGAGAATGGTCTGGCACGAAGAGTTCTGAACTTATGAAGGACGGTCGTCCTAAGGAGGTAGGGACGACAACAAAATAATACTCTTTGCCGGCTTCTTGTTTCGTCAATTGATGGATGAAGTGCCGGGAATTCTGCATTACCTCATGCCCACCGATACCGACAAAAACAATGTGATCAAAAGGAAGCGAAGATACAAGATCGTAGAGACCAGGAAGGTTTTCATCGATCCTATCAAGCTCAACCCGTAAGTAGTTCGCCTTATCGCCGGTTGAAGATTCCATCAGGGCCTCGACGGTTTCTCGAATAGCGATGAGGTGCGGTCGTTCATTGCCATGGAGTATTACGACTCCACACTCGCTCCAAGGGATAGCGGACTCCTCTTGATTTTGAAACAGCTTCGGCCCCTGTGTCGGGCCGAAGAATATTTTTGTTTTAAGGGAATAGTAGAAATCTGGCAGTAAGGGCGGCATAATCCTCACGCTACTTTAGGTTCATTCGAGGACTCTTTCTTCATTCCTTTGCGGGTTCGGCTCCTCCTTCGACGTCGTAGCTCAGGCTCCCTTGGTGGTCTAGTTCTATCAACGCGGGTTGCTGGTTCTTCACGCACGATTGCAGGTTGGGTGATTTCTACATCTGTTATTTTCTTTGATTCGATCTCGAACTCATACTCGTCCCCTTTCAGGCGTCCATCCGCAATGATCATGACCGAGGTGTTAAATGCGTCTTCGATAGTAACTATGCTTTTTTTCTTTACGTTTAGCAGAAAGAGTGCAGAATGAGGAGGCAATCGTAGCTTTATGGCGCTTACCTCACCCGTTGCAGCTGCGCCATGGACCTTGCGAAGAGCTTCGAGGGCTACCAGGTCGGGGTTCTTCATCGTGCCAATTCCATGACACCCCGCACATTTTGAGTGGCTTTGGCTACTTAAAGAAGCCCGTAGTCTTTGACGAGACATTTCCAAGAGGCCAAACTTCGAAAGTTGTCCCACTTCGATGCGAGCTTTGTCTTCTTTTACAGCCTGGCGAATTTCGCGCTCTACGGCGTTCCGATGTTTGGCATCCGCCATGTCGATAAAATCAACAACGATGAGTCCACCAAGGTCTCTGAGTCGCAACTGTCGGGCAATTTCTCTGGCTGCCTCGATGTTGGTCTGGTAGGCAGTCTCTTCGATGTTATCCTGCCCCGTTGATTTTCCTGAGTTGACGTCAATCGCAACGAGAGCTTCAAGAGTGTCAAAAACAATCGCACCACCCGATGGAAGGTTCACAATGCGGTGATAGGTTTGATTCACTTCATCTTCGAGCTGGAAGTAGGTAAAAATCGGCTCGAATCTGTCAAACAGTTTAACTCGGGAGCGATATCGAGGCATTACCTGTCCAACGAATTGCTTAACCTGGTTAAAGGTTTCCTCCTGGTCAACGATAATTTCGCGGATTTCAGGAGAGAAATAATCGCGAACTACACGGGTTGCGAGGTCGCTCTCTTTATAGAGCAGGGCCGGGCCGCTGGTCGCCATTGATTCGTGTAGAAGTCGTTCCCACAGTTTTAATTGTAAGGTAAGGTCTCGGGATAGCTCGGTCTGAGACCGATCGAGCCCGGCCGTCCGGATGATAACCCCGACACCAGACGGGAGCTCAAATTCTCCCGTGAGTTGTTTCAGGCGTTTTCTCTGATCAACATCATTGATTTTTCGGGAGATACCGCCCCGCTCACTTCCGGGCATAAGAACTACGTATCTTCCCGGTAATGAAAGAAACGTTGTAAGCGTGGCACCTTTCAAATCGCGCTCTTCTTTTACCACCTGTACCACCAATTCCTGACCGGGCGATAGAAGGTCCCTAATTGAAGTCGACGTTCTGCGCGAACTGGTCCGTCGGTTGGTGTTTTTTGAGGCCGTTAGCTGGCCAGACGCCCCTGCGGACGATCCTCCCGCGGGCACGGTAGTCGGTCGAAAATAAGCAGGGTGGATATCGTTTATCTGGAGAAATCCATTGCGATTCGCACCGAAATCAATGAACGCGGCCTGCAAGCTTGGCTCTATTCTAGATACGACTCCTTTGTATATATTTCCTTTCAGTTTCTTGGTAGAACCTGACTCAATTTCTAACTCAATCAACTTCCCCCCTTCGGTAATCGCTATGCGACATTCCTCAGGATAAAGTGAATTAATTAACATTTTCTGATCCATCTTTTGCTCCACAAGAGATGAACCTCGTTTCGAATGGGTGTAGTATCGACGTTCTAATCAATCAAACTTGCTGATCCATCTCAATAAACACTGGCCAACTTGATACCGAGCGACCTGAATTTGAGGCGGTTATTACAAGCGTGGTGAGTACGTAATCTCCCCTCCTTAGGGCGGTATATATCCCTAGTTCAGCCTAACCCCATTTCGTTTCATATTTACGATTATAGCATCGCGACGCTCGGGCCGTAAAAAGGCGCTCCAAGGAGTCTCTGCTATCAGCATGAAAAGAGCAGGAAAAGGCACATTCAAAAAAAGCTTCACTGGTATATCAAATATAAACGAATTCTAATCTCGCGCTCGCCAACATCGATGTGATTTTACCTCAATACGACAAGCGCTAAAACGACCCGTCAAGACGGGCCAAAGCAAGATATTTCCCCGGATTATCTACAAAACGCTCCCCTGGACTAGGCTATTCACAAGCTCGTGAATAATGCGCGCCAGAGTGAGCTCGTGATAAACCCGGCTTAACTAGTGAATCCCCGAAATTCTTGCAATTTCAGTGCAACGTTATTTTGTGAGGTTCACTATCTCGATTCAAATCCTCTAGAGACCATTCTAGCCATTTTTGGTAGTACTGACTCGGCAAGCCGTCGGGTAAGCTCGAAACTGATATGAGCGCTCCGGGTTTACGCCTACCATGGGACCAGTACACGAGTTATGGTCAGCGATAACAGTCTCTTGACATCATCGAATTACGTGGGCACCGCCGTAACAATGCCCTTACCGCTTATACAGTTTAGAAGACCATACGGGGGCCGAAAGTGCAAGTATTAAATTGCGAGTAAGCGTCGCAAATGTCCAATTAAGATATCCGGCTTACACGGCTTTGTGAGGATGAGGGATGCTCCCTTGGAGAGTATCGAGTTATGTGCCTTAGTATCGCTCAAAGAGGTGAAGGCCACAATTGGAACGGTGTATCCAAGTTTGCGCAGCTTAGTTATACACTCATCTCCACTCAATTTTGGCATCATTATATCTATGAGAACTATGTCGGGTGCAATCGAATCAAAGTTTTCTATAACCCACCGGGCATCGGTATGGCGGACTGCATCAAAGCCTGCCCGTTCCAAGAGTATATCCATGAGGTCCAGTGCCATCATGTCATCATCCACAACAAGTATCTTTTTTGTTTCCATGTTCACTTATAAAGTAACATTAACCCGCTATATTGTTAATCTCGACATGATAGGACTAGTACCTGAGTAAAAAGTTAACGCTTTAAAAATGAAGGCCCCGCAATCTCCTGTTCTGTTATCAGCCCGGAACGCCCCCGCACAGTTACAAATAGCGGTTGATCTTTAAAGTGGTCATATGGTTGCCCGAAATACTTTCCAGGTAACTGCTCAGGTATTTTCCCAATCTCTTCGTCAAATGATTGATTTTGTTCACTGCGGCGTGGAGTACCACGCCTCATTCACAAAACAATCACTTTCCTCGACCTTGAAAAAATCCCTGGCAGTTACAAATTGTTAGCTCGCTTTTGGGGCGCATTTATATTGGGGGTACCTGAGTAGTTACTGATACTTTTTCAGGTTTTGCGCTGCATTAATGTCTCTGTCATGCAAAGAAGAGCAGTCTTTGGGCAACACCACTCTCTTATGCTCAGATTCATAT
>JBIIDM010000237.1:0-4052 GCA_044238365.1 Bdellovibrionota bacterium
CAGGTTAAAAAAAGCTACAATAGTGCGCGCAAACATTTTAAAAATATTGCTGTACTCTTTTGTATTTATTGAGAATTTTTTGACTCCGGGAACAGCTGGAGTAACCGGCTCGTTCTAAGGCTCAGATTTCATACTCTTTATGAATTTGAAGACGCTCGAGATGTCATCATCCCCCATGTCGGCTTCCATGGTTTTCGTGAGGTAACGAAGTACCGTTTCATGGAGATCTAGGTTGCGCATAAAGGACCCAAACAATCGTATATCTTTCTGCATATGCTTAATAGAAAATTGTGGAGAGAAATCCTCGGCGCGGAGTTTCGGTTCCTTTAGTTGTGCTACTCCAGACCAAGCTGCATTCGCCTTAAGGACTTCAAAGAAAATATCTTTGTCAATGTCGTGTGTTAAGCAGGTAGAATACGCTTCCGACAATGCGACCATTTGAGCGGCAATCAGCAGATTCATCGAGAGTTTAATAACACAAGCTTGTTCGTTTCTGCCAATATCGAAAATTGCACTGCTTAAGTGGCCCAGATAGCTTCGTACGGTTTCGTACTGGTGACTCCTGTTAAAGGTTTCTTTTCTGCGAACTTTGTAAGACTCCTCACTTCCGAGGAAGAAAACAGTTTTTCTTTGTTCCGCTGCTGGCAAGCTGCCTGTAAATGGAGCTTCAACATAGTAGGCACCAGAGGTTTGAACTATTTTCTGTATGGCAGAGCTGGTCGCTGGATCGATAGTCGTTGACTGAATAAGTATATGGTTTTGAGTAAGTTCACCAGAAAGCGTAGTTATGGTTTCAAGGGCGGCAGATTCATCAGACACAACAACATGAATAATCTGCGCCGATTTTGGGATCTTCTTCAGGTCCGTCGTAAACCGCGCAAAGTTTTTGGGCGTACGGTTCCAGGTGCTTTCCAGAATACCGTCGTTTTCTAAGTGTTGCGCCCACTGGCTGCCGATAATTCCTAGTCCAATAATGGCGGCTCTTCCGGAGGTTTGGCAATCTGAGGGATTGCTTTGAAGGCTATTTGTTTGCATATGACCTTTGAGTGAAATTCCGTGGCCATACTGGTGGCTAAGGGCTCGTGAATAATTTCGGTTAGCTGGGCGCGTGTTGCTTGTGAACAAATTGGCTCTAATCTAGGGCGTTAATTGGTAGTATCTTCATGAGCACCTGATCTATGCTCATGAAGTACGAGTACTCCTCCGCGTTCACCAGGTGCCTTCAACTCTGGTCTCAAATCCGTTAACTCTCGAATTCTATTCTCCCAAGGACGTGGAGAGTATTGATAAAATTTCCCTTTGACTTTCTGTTAAGTGGTCCATTGGTGTTAGAAGTCCGGATCTAATCCCGTGTTGTTGTGTCGTTTCGCACCTGACCTTTTGCCCGTCGAGCGCAGCGAAAATCTTTGGGATCATGTCATATGCGCATTCGTTATTCTTCTTCATCTGAAGTAAGACTTCTTCAACTGTTACATGAGGTCGTGATTGATCCCAGCAGTCGTAGTCTGTTACGAAGCAGCATGGTAGATAGGCAATTCCGGCCTCGCGAGCGAGAGCGAATTCGGGAAAGTTAGTCATGCCGATAATTGACGCACTGAGGGATCGATATGAAAGTGACTCGACATAGGTTGAGAAATAAGGCCCCTCGATACAGACATAAGTGCCGCCAATATGGACTTTGCAATGGACCGTGGATGCTATCTCTTGCATTAGCAAACGAAGAGCCGGTGATGCAGGTTCGGCAAGCGGGACGTGTGCAACCATGCCTTCGCCAGTAAAGGTGTGCCGTCGAACTCCTTTGGTTCTGTCGATGTATTGATTTGGAACTACCAAGTCACCGGGGGCGAACTCTTCCTGAAGACTACCCACTGCAGAAACTGATACTATCTGGGTTACGCCCGCCCTTTTTAGGGCATAGATATTGGCGCAGAAATTAATTTCACTTGGGAGTAGTTCATGGTGCGAGCCGTGCCGTGGTAGAAACGCAACTTCGTGCTCTCCCGCTCGAACAATCTTTAAGCCGGATGAAGCCAGACCGAACGGAGTTTCTCGATCAAGATCGCCGATTGATGATACTGATGGTGAATGTTCGAATCCCGTTCCTGCAATAACGCCCCACATATGCTCCTCGCTAATTAGAGAACTTTGAAGGGCTCTTTATATCCATTTTTCTTCCAAAAGTCACACGAGACGCGGCAATTCGGCCATTAAAAACCTGAGTTTCGGATAAGAACTATGGTAAGCGACTAAGATTACTTTGTTCACTTCATTGCTTATCATCTAAAATGCTCGACGTAACAAGCTACGCCTGTGCGTTTAGATCATTCGCGTCTTATGACTAAAGCAATGTTAGTCACTTACCTTTGTTCCTATCCCACTCAACTGCTCTTTTTAGGTTCAAAGAATAATTTTCTCCAGTTTTGAGTAAAGGCCGTGCATAAGTCGGTAGTGAGTCTGAGTAGTATCACTCAATGTTGTAATCAGGACCCCTGAAGGGTTGTCTCCGCTGTAGCTACTAATCACGGACTCGCAGGTGCCGCAGACGGCTGGAGGATGAAGTTCTGAGGAGTCGCGCGACCGGTAGTCGGGACTATATACGACGACATGATCGATTTGATGTCTTTTGACAAATAAACCCTCACTCTGAGCAAAGGCGATACCAATAGCTTCAGAACATCGTGCAAGGTAGCCAATGGTAGGATGTCGAAAATTTTTGGCTATTACAAGCTCTAGTCGCTCATCGGTTCTTATAAGAATTGCGGCGCTGTGAGCTTTTCGGATCGGTCGATCTACGCCGTTAGCGTAACTGTGCGCTACTGCGACTTTAAGATCGGGTAGCAGAAGTTCGATTATCGCTGGATCGTCGATTTTTTCGGGTACTGGAGTTATGTGTGCTCTCACAATTCCTGTAGTGACATGATCTGCGTTGTACCCACGAGGATGGATTACTACCGGCGATTGGGGTTCCGCAAAGGCCAGCCGATGGTTTGGAAAAATATTTTCAAGCGGTAACTGCTCATGCGTTCGCAGGTCGAATAGAAGTGTTTTTGTATGCACGAATGGTCGCAGCATTTCTAGTTCCGAAAGCACGAAATCCAACAAACTTCTCTTACCAACCGGGTCGTACCAGAATATCAACGGAATCCGTTCGGTCAGCATCTCCACTGAAGTTAGGAGGCTCAAGGCTACCTTTGTGGCCGGAATACTCCAGGGGGGATTCTCGGCAAGATAATATCCACCGCCGTATAGAAGGCGGCCGTATCCCAACACGCAGGCCGAGGTCGCGTGATGTGCATGAGCGTCTCCGCTCTTGGCCAGAGTATTAAGATGTATCTTGTGCGCCAGTGAGAAAGCCTCAGATACCACAACATCAGGGACATGTTTCGGGGACTCAGCTATAAGGTCTGATAGCGGGCTAGAGCACAGGGGAGAGAATTTTCGTTCGTAATACATGAGGGGAAAATTTATCACTGTTATTCATTGATGACCTGAGTTCTTACGTCGAACTCAGGTCGATAGGAGCAACTTAACCCGGATCATTTACGGGTACTAATCTCGAAAATTTATAAATTGAAGCTCCAAATCGGGGGCCGAGGTTTTGAGGAGTACAATAGTTCCTGTGTAAGGAATATTAATGTATTGAAAATATTGCCAAAAGAGGAGAAAAATAGGTGTTAGTTTTTACCCGTGATGTTAAGATTTGTTTGAAAAAGGCAGTCAAAACATTAATAAACCGGTAAAAACTAATGAGAATTAGGTCACAACTTCAGCTATATTTCAAGCCACAAAGTTTATCAACGACAGTATCGTTGGAACTTGAAGAAGCTTGTAAGCTTCTTCAAGTCCTTACCTGAATATAGAGAAATTTTGAATCGTGTATTGAGAGATATTACCCCCGGAAAGGACTCATTAATTGGTCGTGCTGGAATGACAGCGGAACAGGTTTTTAGAGCGTATATTCTCAAGGGTCGACATAATTGTTCCTACCGGAAGCTATCAGAGTTAACCGACGACTCGATTAGTGCGCGAGAATTTATGAAGATAGCCCCCTT
>JBIIDM010000084.1:0-14118 GCA_044238365.1 Bdellovibrionota bacterium
TTCAAGTCATTGGAAGAGTGTTCGCTTTCAACCAGGAGATCCGTTTGGGGAGGATTGTAATCGGAATCCCTCGCTACAAACTCACTGCGAACCTGCTGCCTCCCCGAACGTTCCTGGATAACAACAACAGGCGGTTTTGTATACACTACTTTTCTTTCTTCACTTAAAGTGGTGGTGGCTTTTCCCTTGTTCCCCAACGCGCCGTTTCCTTTCCGTGCAGGAACAATATCGACAATCGGGATTGACGGAACGAGCGTGTTGACCCTGGCAAATCTTCTCCGTAAGACCTCACAAAATTTAACAGACCCATTCCAGAAAAAGCGCATAAGATCAGCAAACAGGGATCCAAATCTGTAGAATATTGCCCCTGCGGTAAAAAATGCTTCACGCGGAATTAGCGCTATGAGCGCTACTGAGGCAAAAATAAAGGTCCCCACCTGCCCAATCAATCCAACCAACGCCTGCCCTATAAAACCACCGAACGCGCCGCCACCAATGCGCCCCTTCAACAACCATCCCAACGTGGCGCATATGCCCGTAACCAGTACTATGCGTCCTGCTGCTCGTACCCCTTGATACCAACTAAAGCCGAACGGCAAATCCCAGCAACGCATTAAACTAACAAAAACCCCCAGACCACAACCGAGACTGGCAACTCCGGCCCACCTCACCAGAAACTGCCCTACCTCCGCACCTACCACACCGAGATTTCGAATTGTCTCGACGTGCCATATCTGCTGCGTCTCGAGCAGAACCAGCAAAGGCGCCACTATCATCAAAAGCGCAAGACAAAGAAGCACGACCATCCGAACCTCATGCCAAAAATTCTGCTTAACAGCTGGCATTTCCTCCTTCTTGTTAATTTTGGATGAAAGCGTTTTCGCCTCGCGCACCTTTGCGACCACCTGCTTCCGGTCCTTCAACTTTAACGCCTTTCTGTCCAGCGCCCGTCGGGTCTCCTTTGCGTTTTCCTTTTGAACCACTCCCACCCCTTTCAATTATCCCACGTACACGCCAGTTATCTTCGCAGTGCTCTCTATCAAACAATTGCACTCGCTCTCTCTGTGCGGCACACACACACACACACACACACACACCCCCTACCCTAACCCGGATTATTCACGGGCTCGTGAATAATCCGGGCTAATCTCCGAAACAATCATCCTAAAAAGAGCAGTTGAGTGGGATAAAGTGGTCCCAGATATTCGAAATTACAAAGAATTTAGTGATTTTGGGTCGCAATCAAGCATCACCGATACGGTGAGACCCAAAATCGCTAAATTCGAAGTAAGTTCAGATATCTGGGCCGCTTTAGACCGCGAAACTGCTCTTTTTAGGATCATCTTTCCCGACCTTCAAAAAAAATGCAGTTACATACCCACTCTCATCGCTTTCGCTCAAAATACTGGTCAACGGACGATGACGCATTCTGAGCCGCCACAGAGAATCCAGCCTTGGCAACCTCATATGGGGTATGCCACCCGCTCCCTTCCGTATCCAGGAGGTTGTCGGTAGCTGAATGATCAGTATGTGAAAATCGAGCCTCCCAAATAACTTCACCAGTCGGGACCTTCACCAATCGTTGAATAAAACCGACCCTGGCTGGCTGTAAAGCTCCGATTGATGACCCTACTCGATCTTCGTACGACATAAAATGGGTGGTAAGTAGTGCATCCGGCGCTAACCCCGCGGCGACCTCCTGCGGCGTCACTACCTTTAAAATCGTGAACTCATTCCAGCTTCCCGAAATCATGGTATGAAAATCACGCACTGGCACCGATAAGGTACGCTCCTGTGTAGGAGGCTCAACTTCGACAGAGCTTACGGACGTGAGCAATTCCGGATGGGGAGTCGCCGCAGAAAGACCCGACCGGGCTTGGTAGGGCCTCAATGTGCCACAACCAACGCTCCCCAACAGCAACACCCCCGCTAGAACAAACAACAAGGGGACTCCTTTACCCACTGTTGCCCACTTTCCAGCACTACGTACCCTCTTGTTCTCCACGAACCCTCCTCAAATATAATACGGATTACTTACGCTTAGGATGAAAACTATACATGCCTCGGCACCTCAACGTACAGTGAATATGCCGCTTTAATGCTCTGTAAATTACTCCTCATTGTCATTAAGGATTAAATCGCTGTTTGTAAATATATCTATATACTTTCTGAATCATACAATCCTATATTTGCATCTGCTCTTTACACTCGTTATAAGTCCTATTATAAGGCACTGAGTGATTTATAATTCATTTACAGATTGCGTCTAGCTTTTTGACTTGATGGGTGTATAACACGAATCATAGGTGCAAATCTGTGGGTAACATATATTATAAATAAAGATAGAATCGGTATCCGATTAAAAACCTAAAGGCGTTGTTGACCTTGGTCTGAACGGATGCAATGAAACTTAATTAGAGGCGTGATAAGGAGAAACTGATGGCGAGTAAAGTGACACGAAAGATAACCGAGGCACTCTCAGATCTGCTTCAGGCTTACTCTGAGCTACTCGCAGGTCTTCAGACAGAATTTGGCATCTCCGAAGAAAGTGAGACCGAAGCAAGCGAAGAGGCTGCTGATGAGTTGGAGTCGAGCTTGGTGAATGAGATGCGGGCGGCGGTCGAGCTTGTAATGGATCAGGACGACTACGCAGCCGACGACATCGCGGCTCTGATTACGTCCTTGACCGAGGCATTAGAAGAGATAGATCCAACGATTTTCGAAGCAGCCGAGGAAGAGGAGGAAGAAGAAGGGGACGACGATGAGGACTATGTCGTCGAGGATGAAGAGGACGACTACGATGAGTACGACGAGGACGAAGATGAGTATGCCGACGACGACGCATACGATGATATTGACGATCTCGATGATTAAGCTTGTAGCTCACAATCCCGTTGCGTGACACAAAAGCAAACAGAAAATTCCCTCGGTCTAGGGCGTATCACTCTTCCTACTATAGGGCCGATACGCCTTTCCGTACATCTAACGGTCCCGCTAGCCCTATTCTTCATTTGCTATGACTTCGGAATAAGCGTTTCTAATACGATCGCTTTTTTTCTGGTGTTCCTACTCGCTGTGGGGATCCATGAGGGTGCCCACCTTTTAGCTGAACAATTATTTAGTCTCAGTAAGCAGGGAACGTCGGCCGGTGGATTGTATACCTTAGGTGGTGCATTATATTTAGGCCCGTTTTCTGCACCTCATACCACTCCCTCCCCAGTTCAAAACCAGTTAACGCCTTCCTCGGCACCTGTGTCCCCAGCAACTGCTTCATTGACAGTTATTGGAATCTGGTGGAGCAAACCGTGGAATTTCCGATGGACTTATCTGACCGGCCCGCTGGCAAATCTGCTTGCCGCTGGATACATTTTAGCCACCTATGCGAGCGATGGCGTAACCCCCCGCGAATGGGAGGCACTGCTAATGCCGCAAACAATCGCTGGGCAACTTTTTCTTACAAATGCTTGGCTCGGTATCATGAATTTCATTTCGTCGCCTCCAGCAGACCTGGGGTTTGCACTATCACATTACTATCGGCCGATCGACAAGAATTCATCAGAATCAAGCAACGCCCATATCCGTTTAGCTCAATGGATTCTTTTTCCGATCTTGATCCTGGCCTTACTTGCTGGAAAGCTTGGCCTCGTGATCGGAACAGGG
Source organism: Bdellovibrionota bacterium (assembly GCA_044238365.1). Classification (GTDB taxonomy): domain Bacteria; phylum Bdellovibrionota_C; class UBA2361; order UBA2361; family JBIIDM01; genus JBIIDM01. Next base: position 3,661 of record JBIIDM010000084.1, read on the forward strand.
TACTTACTGTTTAATACTTTCCGTGCGTCCGTCTGGAATGCTTGCGTCTACAACGACCAACATTCCCCAATTGCGAAATATGTGACCCCGGCCGCCGACCTGCGCTCGTTTCGCCGTACTGATTCGATCGACGGAACACTCGAAGTGCTCATGACCGCGCACCAAGACTACTTTCCGGTTGTTGCAGGGGGAACACACGAAACAGAGTCAGTAATCGCCTGTGGGATAATTGAACGCAACGCAATCCTTTCAGCGTTAGCACAAGGCGAGGGACACTCACCGGTTACAACCCTAATAGACGATACAATTCGTACAGTCTCCGCGGATGAAACAGTGACTTCCCTCTTCTACGAGTTCCATCCAGACGAAGAATCAGTGTGTATGGTGCAACAGAACGGCACCTATACGGGTCTCGTTTTTCCGAATAAAATAGCCCATATTGTGTGGATCAAGTCAATCAAAGAGCTAGTGGAATTGTAACAGCGTCCCACAGACAATAAGATCTATAGAGAGAATGAGCGAGCGCTCTATGTACAATCTTCACGACTTTATTGAACCTGAGCTTTGAAACGGCACATACTGTCAATTATTGGAAGGATTCCCTGGCGGCTACGACAGCGGATCGGATATACTTTGGGATGGTGTATAGGCGCCCTTCCGATCCGCGAAACCCGGATTGCCAAACTGCAGTTTCAATTATTTGCTCCAGGAAGAGAAAATCCCTCCACTGCAACACGTAAAATATTCGGCCATTGTGCCGCGACCGTCCTTGAAAGCTGCGCCGTAGACCCGATCCTGCGAGAAGCTCACTCGTGCATCTCTTGCTCTGACTGGGACATGGTAAATGAACTTCTTAATAGTGGTAAGGGACTGATTGCTCTGACTGGGCACTATGGTAACTGGGAACTTCTGGCTGCTTATGTAGCGGCTCAGAAGATTCCTCTTACGGTTATTGGCAGGCAAACACGACAATCTTACTTTCATACAGAAATAGCGCGGATTCGAGAGACTTACGGCGTCAAAACGGTATGGCGCGACAGTGCGTCCCTTGCGCGGGAGATTATATCCGACCTAAAGAAAGGCAACGTAGTTGCAGCGCTGATTGACCAAGATACCGATGTCCAGAGCGCTTTTGTTTCCTTCTTCGGAATACCAGCCAGCACCCCCTCCTCCCTAGTTCGCCTCGGGCTGCGAACCGGCACACCGATTGTGGCTGCATTCCTCCGCCGGAACATGGACTTCACGTTTTCAGTAAGGATTACCCAGCTTACCAACAACGGATCAGAAGAAGATATCCTCCTCCAGTACCACCAGCTGCTTGAAAAGGAGATAGTTGCGAATCCCCATCAATGGGTCTGGTTTCATAAACGGTGGCGAACAACTGCGAATGAAGGAAAACGGTCGAGTGTGTTGTATTTGGAATGGCTAAGGAAACTGGTGGGAAAGAAGATGTCTAAGGATAACTAGTTCGGATTATTCACGAAACGCATTTCGTGAATAATCCGGGCCAGGGTTCCCTGTACTACGCCGAGATTGCTACACGTTCGTATTAAAGTCGGTCTCGAGTATTTTAGAACGACATCTCTAGGATCCCTTTTCCAAAAATAGTACGACACTTCTTACCTTCCTCGCCCAAATAGAGTACATTCATCCACTGTAAAGTTCATATAACACCATACGTTAGGTCTTCATGTTGCGCTTAACTCGCTCCTGCCATTCGTTAAACCTATTCGCTATCCCCATCCGGAACCGGCATCGCCGAAAGGGTGGCATGGCCCGTCTCGCATTTTTAAACGCGGCTCTGCTTGCAAGCACCTCGTGCAGCCTTTTTACGAAGTTGCCCACGGCCCTTGAATCCGCGGACGACGCCCGAAAGAGCGGCAAATTTGAAGAGGCGATAATTCTTTATAGACAGCACTTGCAGCAGCGAGTGGACGCCCGCTGGAAAATTCAAAACGAGAATCCGTACTTCTGGCTACTGACGATTGGGGACGTGTATCTTGAATCAGAGAATCCTCTCAAAGCCAAAGAAACCTACGATCAAGCCCGGCTTCACAATGTTGACCGTCCTCTATTAGTTGATCGCTACCTAACGCTTGCTACATGGTATAAGAAACATGGGGATGTACTAAAGGCGATCGCAGTCCTGAAGGAATACCGCCCCCTTGACACATTGCTCTTCAACGGTGAACTAGACACGATCAGTAAAGAATTGGTAGCGCAACAAGATGGAGAGTAATACAGTTTCCTTTCACTCACCGTACCTGATGATAATTGGCGGGCTGCTACTCGTGATCGTCATAATCGCAATGTTCCGGGAGGCAAGAAAACGTGTTCTCTTCGACTCGCTATTCTTCGCAAATATCGGCACTACATTTTTGGGAACCCCCAGAAGGCCTATCCGCTCCAAATGGCGCTGGGCGTTCCCGCTGCTTGTGCTTATTCCACTGATAATTGCGACCGGTCGACCTACATCAGGCTATACAAAACTCCCGCATCCAACCAAGTCGGTCAATATTTTATACCTCGTCGACATAAGTCTAAGCATGGTGGCGCAGGACGCCCCGCCAAATCGATTAACCCTTATCAAGAAAAAGTTCGAGCAGCTTACGGCTCGCATTGAAGCGTCAGATCTTGGTGCCCGGATCGGCATTGTTGTTTTTGCAGGAAGAGCCATGCTTTTCTGCCCATTTACCGAAGATGTTAAAACGATTTCACACTACCTTGAAAACATCGACACCAATCTAATGACCGAGAGCGGTTCTGCGTTGCTGGAAAGCTTCAAGATTGCCCAAGAAGCAATCACCCGGGGCGACCCGGCGGCGGCCGCCGACCGAAAGACTAATAGGACTCCGACGTTCTTTATCTTGGGAACCGATGGCGAAGATCCTGATTTTAGGGATGCACAGGCACAGAGTGTTCTGAAGTCGATTGGTGCCCAGCTGATAATCTGGGGCGTTGGGACCCCAACAGGAGCACCGATCCCGGTCAGCACCGGGACGTTTCTCAGAGACAATTCCGGTGCGGTTGTTACCACCCTACTTCAAGAGAAACTACTTACTTCGCTCGCAAGCTCAGTTAAAGGACTCTATGTTCCAGCTGCCTTGGGCCAGAGTGACGTCGATCAGATAAACAACTTTCTCCTATCGCACCTAGGCACGGTTGATCTTGAACAGAAACCTGATAGTTCCTCCTCGCTCTCGGTAATACCGAACGAGATTGGTGTCTACCTCCTCTGGATTGCTGTACTGGTGCTGGTCATAGCGATACTTTTACAAACACCCGACACGCTTTTTCTTCTGCTTTTTGCCCTGCTTCCACTTGACTCCGGCTACGCGTCTCCGAATTCAGCCTATGAAGGTAACCGGGCCTACGATCGTGGTGATTGGAACACTTCAATTTCAATCTTTGAGGGTCTCCTGAAGAATGACCCTACCGACCACAGTGTAAAAGAGGCGCTTGCCGACTCGTACTTCATGGGCAAAGAGTATGACAAAGCCGCCGCGCTCTATGAGGATCTTGGAAAAAGCACAGGCGATGTCCCTGCTCAGTTCCGCGCCAAATATAACCTCGGGAATACCTATCTGGAAAAAAATAGACTCCAGGAGTCAATTCGATCATATAACGAGGCGCTAGCCCTGGTTCCTGAAGAACCTCGCGCCACCCATAATAAAAAACTGGCCGAACGTCGCCTAGCGCTCACACCAACACCTACTCCTACTTCGCCTCCGACATCAGCGCCTCAGACACCTACGCCAACATCTTCAGCACCGACGCCTTCTGCACAACCATCGCAGTCAACCTCACCAAGTGGCACTCAGGATGCGACGCCATCACAGTCCCCCAATGGATCCACCTCACCTACGCCCGGAGCCGACCAGAAAAAAGGAACCCCGGAACCAAAGTCATCACAAACACCGGCCGCCAGTCCTGAGTCGACTCCTAACGGAACAGCAACTGGAACGGCGGATGCGCACGCTACGGCTCAGGCTAACGCATCGCCAACCGCCGGTGGGGAATCGACCCAGAATGCCGACCAGGCTTCTGGAATGACAACACCCGCAACTGCGACGCTCTCGCCAGAGACCCAGACTTTAATGAATTCACTCCCCGAAGCCCCGCTGCTGATCCCTCGCTCACGAAATGGGCAGTACCGAAATCCAAGTGGTCAATCGTGGTAAGTTTGGCAATATATGGTAAATTTTCAACGGACACTTTACTTCAGGGTATGAAAAACGTTCTGATTCTCAAACTTCTTTTTGCAATTATTGTCTGTTTCTGGGCACAGGCACAGGCGCAGGCAATTTCGACTTCGGTTGACCGTTCCACAGGAACCCTGGACGACTCATTTATTTTCGAAGTGAAAGTTGAAGACTCCACGAGCGAACCCCCCTCGCTCGTGGGTGGTGATGACTTTGATATCTCCTACCTCGGTATTAACCGAATGACTCAGTCAATCAACGGCTTGGTATCCTATCGAACAATTTTTCGTTATGAGCTCCGCCCAAAACACGAGGGAATACTTGAAACCCCCTCTGTCGAAAAACGCGGGCAACTTACACCGCCAAAAAGAATTCAGGTTGCCAAAGCTGCCCCCTCTTCTACCAGGGATCCAAATGCACCACTGTCGCTTGAGAGCCGAGTTTCAAGCACTGAACCGTACGTGGGCGAACAGGTGGTAAGTGAAATATTGATTCACTCCAACACACCTAATCCTGCGATTCAAAAAGTTGACGACTTAAGCACGCAGGGTGTCTGGCAACAACAAATGCCACCTCAATCATCAAAATGTACGGGACGTAACCGGTGTACAACAACCATAGCCTACGCCCTATTCCCCCTGAAAGCTGGCAACCTAACAATCCCCGGCAGGTCTATGGTAGGCGCAGTTCCCATGCAACAAGCCAACAACCCCCTGCTTGACCCGGGCTTTGACCCGTTTGGTTCTTCATTCCAGGATTTCTTTGCACCGCGAATGCGGAAGGTAACTCTGAAATCAAACGAAATCGAACTGACCGTCAAGCCACTTCCCGGAAAAAGTGTTCCATTGGTCGGATTTGTGGAAACTATTGTTACGGCGTCTGAGTTATCACTGCAAGTTGGAAAAGGTACCGCTCAGTTCGGCGTAAAAATTGTTTCAGATGGCAACCTTGAATCTCTCAAGGCTCTGATAACACGACCGTCTACACACCATGAAATCTTCTGGGAAGAACCACAACAACGCACTTTTGTGCAGGACGGAAAGCTAATAACAGAGATTACTTTTCAGGGGTCTGTTGTTGCTACCGATGGTGGCGACGACACTATTCTGTTCGACCCCCTTGAGTACTTCGATCCGTTGAGCCAAACCTACAAGGTAGCAACGATCGATCCAATTGTACTTCACATTTCGGGAGACCAACGCATTACCCCGACTGTAGTGGCCACCGCACCTCCACAACTTGCTCTCGATCCGCAGAAACCGGCCTCTGTGGGACGAACGTACCTACTACTTTTGGGCCTAGGCGCTGTTGCGTTTCTAAGCATACTTGTCGCGGTTATCCTCTATTCTTTAAAACGTATACGCCGACGAAAATATGGTGAGGCGATCGAAAAACTATCATCACCGGCCGCCGTAAAACAAGCACTCCCCACTGTTGTTCAATTACTTACCGGCAAGTATCCACCGTTGCAGGTGCCACTTCGCCAGCACATCGAATCACTTCCGCCACATGAAGATCATACGGTACTTTTGCGTGTGATTGATCGATTGGAAGAGTGCTTCTACGGCGGGCAAACAGAGTCCGCACTTCTTTTAGAGATACGTGCTGATTTGGTACAACTCCTCAATCGTTAAACGCAACACCACCGCTACCTTGTCATGTTTTGTACACGTTCCCCTTCTCGCTTTTGTGGCTATTTTGACCACTATAAACTTCCATAGTTGCTTCCATAGTTGCATAGTTGCGCCTTTCTACAAAAAACAGACATCACAATGCCAAGAAACTAGCCTCCAAATCTTGTGGCATATACGAAAAAGACCGATACTCAACAGCTATTCCCGCTCGGCGCTCGGGCCCAGAGGGACTTCGTCCCTCTTCGCTGATCGCGATTCACCCTGTGAGTTCAGTGTGTTGTAGCTTTCATAGGGTGAGCTGACATTAAAAAAAGCTACAATAGTGCGCGCAAACATTTTAAAAATATTGCTGTACTCTTTTGTATTTATTGAGAATTTTTTGACTCCGGGAACAGCTCCGATGGCTAACCCCATTCTCAAAACAAAGTATGGTTTTGAGACATCAGCGGCAGGAGCCTGATATATAGAGGACAGTATATGATGAAAAAGAATTCCCTCCTAAAGCTCGCCATCATTCTGTCGTCCTTGAATTATTCGGTCAGCGCAACTCCCTCAGTTGACTTCGATGGAGATGGCTACTCGGATCCTGTGCTGATCTCGGTCGCTCGAGATGGTGGTTTATCCTGGAGAACCCAACTCTCTACAACGGGGACTGGTCTTTCACTTGGTGCCATTGGACGCATTGGAGTGAACGCCATTTACGGTTCTTGGACGGCTCCGGGCTCCGGTGATATCGGCGTGGTTGCACCGACATTAGATGAGCATGTTGAATGGAAGATTCTTGATGTTCCAGACCGTTCGGTCGTCCTCGGCGATGTACAGGGATATGCTCTCTCCGGGGGCGACCTTAATGGCAACGGAATCCTTGACGCCGTCGTAGTAAATAAGTTGAGGAGGCGATCCATCTGGAATGTTCACCTGGACCCTTTTGCTAAGGAGCCCCTTTTGGGAGAACCCAATGTGCGAAAGATATCGTTCGGAAAATGGAGCGATACTCACTTTCTTGCTCCTCTAGCTGACGGCGGATATGCGCTAGGTATCATCACCCGGGACGAACGCAGACGAACTATAATCCAAAAATACGATCTAGCTACAAATACAATCAGTACCCAGCGCCGAATCTCGCGCTTCTTCGCAACCAAAGGACTAAGCAGACCTGAAGCTATTCGTGGCGCTGATGGGGAAATTCGCCTTCTGATTACTCAGAAACAGAACTCCTCGGTGCGGCTCTACGTCTACTCTTTAAAAGGACGCCTTTATACCAAGACTACAATAGTAAAAGATGGCGATACTATCATTGGCGACTTTGGCCCCGACGCAGGTGAAGAAGTTGCAGTACAACAGGGGCGCAATATCGCGATATACAATCCGTCTTCTGGTTCGGTTATTACCCGGCCGATTGGTGAGGGTATTTTGGTCGATAAGAACAATGACAATCTTGTCGAGCAGAACTTGATACCACCTCAAAGTGGTGGTGAGAGCGAGGGAGGGGGCAGCCCAACCGTGAACGCTCCCCCCGTCGGTGCCGTTGCAAACTGTGCGTCCATCACCCCCTTTCCCTCATCGCACATATATAAAATGATTGGCTCTACACATTTCAGCCCTACTGATGTTCGTCGTAATACGATTGGTCTTGTTATCAAGCCAGGCGGGCAAGGACCCTTTCCAAGCTGTATCACCGTGGTCAATACAAATGGCAATGTGCTTGCCAATATGGGACTTTATCAACGCGGAAACGGCTGGGAGGCACGCTACTATGCTGGCATAGGCTGCGGAAGCGAAACCCCCTACAACGGCCAGACCATTGCCTCTATGGCGAGACAGTCCGGGAACGGCCCATTCATTCTCTTTAATCTGGGGTCGCTGTGTTACGGACCCATTGATGCCTCGCAATGTGTTGGAAGCTCTCAGTGTTAATGATACACTGTTGGTAGTCCAACTGCCGTATCCATATAATGAGCTGACCTCACACAGGAATCCTTCAGCAGGCACCGCTCCATATGGACGCGGACTGACAGCAACGTGCAAACTTGCGGACATTTACTGAATTTGAAGATTACAAAGAGAGTAGTACATGGCGATCAACGAACCAACGCTTGAAAAAACTCGGGAAGCAATGCGGGCAAAGCTCCACGCACTAGTCCCGGAAGTAGAGATTTCCCTGAAAGCCGAACTGGTCTTTGAAATAAATCGGTTAAAAAAGGAGCGAAATGCGATAATTTTGGGGCACAATTACATGGAACCGGCCCTCTTTCATACAGTGCCGGACGTTGTCGGAGACTCCCTCCAGTTGTCAAAGGAGGCGGCCCGAACAACGAATCCAATCATAGTATTCTGTGGAGTCCGATTTATGGCCGAGACCGCCAAGATACTAAACCCTAATAAGCTGGTTCTCCTCCCAGCCCGGGTTGCCGGATGCTCGCTGGCATCGAGCATCACAGCTGACGATGTTAGAGCCCTAAAAGCACGCTTTCCTGGCGTACCGGTGGTTACCTATATAAACACCTACGCCGATGTAAAGGCCGAAACAGACATCTGTTGCACCTCGGGAAATGCGGCAAAAATAGTTGCATCCCTGCCCGGAGACTCGGTTATTTTTCTCCCTGATGAATATCTTGCTGGCAATGTCGCCGTAGAAACTGGAAAAAAACTGATTTTCCCCGACCAGCTAGGCGAAAATCCTGAAAAGCCGTTTCAGATTGTCGGGTGGCGGGGGAAGTGTGAGGTCCACGACCAATTTACCACTGATGATGTGAAACGGGCACGAGCAACATTTGCTGATGTTGTAATCATGGCCCACCCAGAGTGCCGACCCGAAGTAACTGCTCTTTGTGACTTCACCGGAAGCACCTCGAAGATGATTGACTTTGTCCAGAATTCAAAAGCCAAAAAATTTCTGCTCCTAACCGAATGCAGTATGGCTGACAATATAGCAGCCGATAACCCGGATAAGGAATTTGTCGGGCTCTGTTCGGTTCGCTGCCCGCATATGAACGAAATTACGCTTGAAGACACACTTGATGCCTTGCGCAATCTTCGCCAGGAGATTACCGTTCCTGAAGATGTTCGGATTAAGGCCCGGCAGTCGTTGGATAGGATGCTGGAATTCTCATAACAGCCAGGGATTTCCCCAATCTCTTCGTCAAGTGATTGATTTTATTCACTGCGGCGTGGAGTGCCACACCTCGTTCACAAAAAACAATCACGTTCATCCGGCCTTGGAAGAATCCCTGACCGTTACAACGACTTGGGAGAGCCTTTGTGGGCATGTTTATGGTGAGGGTGTACCTGAGTAGTTACGGCTTGGAATAAATCAGCGAACCCGTATAAAAAATTATAGAGAAAGCTACTGTGAAAAGAGCGCTCCCTTTTATCCTCAGCATAGCTACCTTTGTGAACACCTTGAGTGGCGAGAGTTTTCCGCGCCCATCTTCTGACGAAAACGCTATTATCGGAAGAATCCATATGGTTTTTGCTCACCACGGTGAATCACTACCTGATATCGGCGCGCGCTTTGATCTTGGCTATAATCAGATCGTAAAGGCCAATTCAGGAATCGACAGATGGCTTCCAGTACACGGAGCGCAGGTAATAATTCCTAGCGAATATATCCTCCCCGATGCTCCACGGGATGGTATAGTTCTTAATGTAGCTGAGCTGAGGATGTACTATTACCCAAAAGATCGAAAAACTGTAGAAACATATCCGATAAGTATCGGCAGGATGGATTGGAGCACCCCGATGGGTAAAACAAAGGTGCTACGAAAAGACAAAAACCCGGCGTGGTATCCCCCAGCTTCGATTAAAGCTGAACATGCTGCTGACGGAGATCCCCTCCCGGATGTTATTAAAGGCGGAGATCCCGAAAACCCCCTGGGCGGATATGCCCTGCGACTTGGCCTACCAGGCTATCTGATTCACGGTACCGATGAGCGTAAGGCAATGGGCATCGGCATGAGAGTAACTCACGGGTGCGTGCGGATGTACCCAATCGATATTGAACAGGTCTATCACCAGGTCCCCGTAGGAACAGCGGTGTATATAATCAATGAACCAATCAGAATCGCGTGGGAGGCAGACAAGCTCTACGCTCAAATTACCACTCCACTCAAAGAGGATGATGACTTCTTCGAGATAACACCCGAGGAAGCCTTTGAATTTATCGAAAAGAAGGTCGGGCCAGGCGTGCTGATTAGCCGAAAGCAGTTGGAAAAGGCGACGACCCTGGCAGATGGGGTACTTGTGGAGATCGGGAAACGGGAACGGTAGGGACTTCCCGGTCTAGCCCGGATTATTCACGTGGCGGAGCACTTGCCGCAAGCACATTATATTGCAACGAATTCAATGACTTAACCTACATTAAGGTGGAAATCTTTCAACCCGAGTTTCGGATAAGAACGAAGGTAGGTGACTAAAATTGCTTTAATCACGAGGCGCGATTCGTCTAAAAGCACAGGCGTAGCTTGATACATCGAGCATTTTAGACCATAAGCAACGAAGTGAATGAAGTAATTTTAGTCTCTTAACCTGAGTTCGACGTAAGAACAAAGGTAAATGGTTGAAATTGCTTTAGACACGAGGCGTGCAGTGATATAAAAGCGCAGGCTGAAGCTTGCTACGTC
>JBIIDM010000238.1:0-4043 GCA_044238365.1 Bdellovibrionota bacterium
TACCTAAATTGAGCGATTATTTCGTCGCAAGCGGCGTGAGATGCGTGAAAATGCGCGGCTTTGGAGCGAATTTTGAGCGGAGGTGATGCATCGCATCAGTGATCACCAAAATTCCTGAAAAGCCTGAAAAGCAAGTATTTTCAGGCAGATCGCGCTGCCCGGCAGAAAGAATCGCTCAATTTAGGTTTCTATCTTTTATCCGTAGCATTGAAAAATGCCATCACCGTCGGAATCAACTACCTGTTTCTTGTATTTCACCTGCCCACCGCCGGGTCTGGCACAGTATACTATCTGACATTCACAGCTTTAATGTTTCTAATGGTTATGGTATTTTTGGATGGACTACCCAAAATTACACGCCTCGCACGTATGTTCGCTCAGGGAAAACTTTCCCGTAACAGCTTACGGCGAGCACCGATAGAAAATACATGTTATACGACTACTTTAAATGCTACGTTAGAGTACCCAAAGGTAGCTTAGCACGCCAGTAGCTGGTAAAGTGTACGGATGCCTATATCACATATGGCGAAGTCTGGTACATCCTGTGAAAAGGTGTACCAGACTTCGCCTTATCGGGGTTTTATGTCTTTTGTTCACTCTCCTGATTTCAATTCATTCCCTAAACTTCGGTGCAAAATTCCAACGCTATCCCTTCCCGGGATTGCGCGGCGCACCAATCTGCAGTGCCTTTATGTTGATGAGAACTTGGGGTGTCTCCCACCGGGTTCAAATCAATATGTAATCCATAAAACAACAGGTCAGCGAACATCTAAAGACAACTTACAATCGGCCCATGGCATTATTACAATGCTCGACACTTCACCTGGCGACCAAAAGGAAGACATCTTGATCATTCTGGACATCGCGTTGGATGATGCAGTCACCACCAACGAATGTCGATGGACAACTTGTGAGAATATTCGTTGTATTCTCAACTTAGTAGCCCAGCATGCTTCCTCCGACCTGTTTCGACGTCTTTACATTCGTCCAGTCGGACACCTCGGTCACCCTGAGGTATGTCGCGTCCAAATGGCAAAAGTGCAACAGTTGGCATCGATTCGATAGAGAGTGTTAGGTTATTTAACGCACTACTGCGACGCTGGGCCTCATGCCAATGAGCCTCAGCGTCGCTTACTTTTGTAATTACGTTAGCCATCAAATTTGATTCTGAAAATCTAAATCTTAAGACCCTAGGCTGATACATACACTCTACGGCACGCCTCCGGATGGTGACTTAGAGCCGATAGTTTGTCATATCCCACTAGACAAACAGTTCGACCTTTACTCCCAAATTCTCTCTTGATTGAGGTTAACTCCCGAACGAAGGTATGATCGATCAATATGGTATTACTAAAATCAAGGGTAATACCTTTATCTAATTCCACAGCACTAATCTGTGCCTTAAACCCAACAATATTCGAGAAACAACACGCTTCTGGCATAGTAAACACAGCCTTTCCCTCCTTGATTTCAGGCGCTTCGACTGACGTAAACAGCATATTTGGTGTCGCCCCAAACCAGAGACAAAATAAGAACTTCGTAAAAATACCGGCGCCGACTCCTATTAATAAGTCCGTCGAGAGCGTCACCAAGATCGTAACGACAAAGATTGCGAATTGCTCCATTCCCACTTCCTTTGCCTCTGCAAAATGCTTCGGTGAAGCCAACCGGAATCCGGTAACACACAGTATGCCCGCCAGTGCAGAAAGTGGAATAAGGTGAATTATGGAAACGAGGAGGACGGCATACACCGTCAAAAACATCCCATGAAATACATTAGCCAAACGAGTTTTAGCTCCATTACTAACATTTGCCGAAGAGCGAACCACTTCAGAAATCATCGGAAGCCCGCCAACCATACCACAAACCAAATTTCCAGCACCTACTGCAAAAAGGTCCCTGTTTAAGTTAGCCTTACGTCTATAGGGATCCAATCCATCTATAGCCTTCACGGTCAAAAGTGACTCTATAGATCCTATCATCGCAAACATGACAATGAACTGAAGGGAAGTTCCCGAGAATATCTGGGAAAAATCCGGGAGCGTTACTCCGTCAAGAAAGTTGGCCGGGAGATTGACCAGATATCTATCATCCACCTTAAAATCATGACCACCCCACATATAGTCATGCGGATGCGGCAAATCAAAGGCAAGCGAAAGTCCAATTGCAGCGAATACCGCTATAAGGGCTGGAGGTGCGACCTTCGTCCACCTACCCAATAGCATTGGAGTGAAAACTACTATCGCAACGCTTACAAATCCCACAATTGCCACCTCAGGATTCATGTTCATAATAGTATGAGGAATTTCGGCGAGAAGCGCTAAGGGCTCTTTTGCCGACGGCTTCACACCAAAAAGCGGATGAATCTGTTTCGAGAAAATAATAACTCCAATGGCTACAAGCATCCCATGAACTGCAGCGAGGGGGAAAAAATTCCCAAATCGCCCCAGTTTTAGAGCCGCAAAAACAATCTGGATCGCGCTTGCAACCACGATGACGGCGAGGGTCGCGCGATAACCGACACCATTGTCACCGGCCCCCAATGCCTCTACCGATCCTATAGCAATTGCAATCAATCCAGCAGCTGGACCCTTAATGGTAAGTGCGGAGCCACACAGAGGGCCTACTATCAACCCCCCGATTATAGCGGTAACAACGCCTCCAAAGGCCGGAAAGCCGCTGGCCACTGCAATGCCAAGACAAAGGGGCAGCGCTATAAGAGAGACCAGCAATCCCGACATAAAATCCGCGGCAAAATTCTGCCTTAGTCCCTCAATACCATCCGCCGGCACTTCTAATTGCGATTCATTTCTCAGCGCGTGCGGAATCTCTTCGGCTGCAGATTTAATATTATTCTCTACTATATCAATACTTTTTAGTACTATTTTTATTAAATACCTTACTAATATAATCGGTCAAAAGTTGAGAAACGCGTACAGCGCAACTGCGTGAATCATGCGCTCCTCACTTCCCACAAACCTTTTTCCATACTCCCCAAGATATCCAAGCTCTAGTCTCAGAGGCTTCATTACCATATAGGGCCCTACGAAAACGCGATTCCTGTCGAAACCTGCTCGGGGACCGTTGTCTACAGAGTTAAGCGATACAAAAAGTTCGTCATATCCAGTTAGACCAAAATCCTTGTCAGCATTAAGAGGTAAACTGCCTTTCAGCATATAACGGGATCGATTAGCGGCTTTTCCAGCGTGCTGAATAAACCGTTGCTCCTGCCGAAAGCGATGCTCTATTTCAAATATGTCCAGGACATTATGTTGGTTATACGAGAGCTGCTCCCAAATTCTAGTTTCATCTCGGAAGTCGGAATCGTATTTATTATTCATAAATGTCGGAGTCCACCCGTATCCCAACAGAAGAGAAAGGTCCGGTGTAATTTTGTACCCAACGGCTGGCCGTATTAACAATCGCTCCAACTCTCCTACGTTATCTCCGACTCGGGGTTGCGCCTCAAAATACCCGAATAATTTTCCTTGATCAGCAACTGGAAACTTTGCGATAAGGGCACTCCAGGCCTGGGTATCGTTAAGGGTATCGGCAAATCCAGAACCGAGTGGAGCTAGCAGGGCTAGAAATAAAATAATAAATAGGTTCGATTTTTGTCTCATAAATATTCACAAATTAAAATAAATCACTACAGCTCTGGGAGCATATTAAAAAAACTCTTAGGAAATAATCGCTATTACTAACGGTATCAAACCATTGAAAACAATCCATACGGACAACAAGCTAACTGCAGCAAGCTCCCTCGGAAGCAGATCCAATCCGCCGACTACCTGCAGCTCGTGAGACCTACCGCCGAATACAGTGCCAAAGACTCGAAAGACTGAGTACCCAGGGCTCCTGCATCAAATTTAGAACGCTATTAAACAGGATTGATTCTAAGGACTTGTTTAAGGTATCGGTCATCGCGAAATGCCAACCGAGATTTTTGTTTTATGCTTCGCTTTGCCGAAGTTTCATTCTGTAAGAGAGCAATGGCCAATTTTCTAAAGACTGCTAAATTTTCGGGTGAATAGTCTCGACGG
>JBIIDM010000239.1:0-4039 GCA_044238365.1 Bdellovibrionota bacterium
CTACCGTGCTCGCCTTCGCTTAACAAGGGTTTCTTACGCTTGATGTGAGCAGCTCAGGTTATGGGTGAGGTAGTCCCTTTCTGCTGCAAAGCTAAAGAGCCGCTTGATGATAGTGTGATGCCGGTTATGGGTGCGAAAGTTTATCCCGGTAAGTGATTGAAGATACTTATCTATTTGCGCTCTCTGGACCTTATCAATGAAGGTCCTTCCGTACTGCTCGACAAAGGGAGTGAGCACCCCTTGGTACGACTTCTTGGTGAGTAAACTAAGGTTTAGAGTCATTTAAGAGTTCGGTTGCCACTCGGGCTAGTGTTTGAGGCATTTTAACTCCAGATGAATTCAGCTTTACTTCTTACAGGGCCTATGTGATTATATAGGCATTACATAACGCATAATACGCAATACCTTATGAAACAGCAAGCAAAAAAGCAGATCGCAACACACGGCAAAAAGCTAGGGGAAGCAGAAGACGTCACCCCCAAAGGAGAACCATTAGGCGAATACCTCCAGAAGCTTCGCCATGCCCGCGGCTTTACCATGGCAGCCCTTGCCAAACGAGCCAAGGTGAATATCTCCACCATTGTCCGTATGGAAGGTGGGCACACCAGTAGCGTACGCCCCCGCGAAGCAGTACAGCAACGTTTGGCGATGGCACTAACAATTCCGGTCGAATATCTGCAAGCAGCCACCAAGCAGGAACCTTTTAGTATGCCGTTGACTAATAAGGTGTGTGCTACTTGCTGGGTCCCTGGCACACTGCCTGACTTACGTTGGAGCCAAATTGATGCGAAATTCTGTATGCGCTGTGGAGAGGGGCTTACCGATAAGTGTGGCGCTTGTAGTGAGCCGATACTTTTAAATGGCCGCTTCTGTCCACAGTGTGGGAAACCTTATGGAGCTGCTAAGGAGGGGTCAAGAAGCCAAACGAGATCAAACACCAAAACGTAACACCACAGAAATGAATGCGCCGATAAGCTGCCCCGCTATCAAGGGTTTTTCTGGTATGGTACTCAGGAAAACGGAATACCGAAAACTGTAACCTTGGGCCGAAAAAATAAATGTCAACGCTGCTTAGTTGCATTTCTCTTCTGCGTTCTTCCAAAAGTCAGGTTCGGAGCTGTCTTGGTGACAGTTTTTAAGGGCGCTAATTATGGGAATTTCTAGAGCAGGACGAACTGGTTTGACGCCCCAACATTGTAGGTCAAGAAAAATCATCCTCGGCCCAGAGTGAATGGGTATTACATGATTCAAATCATAGTAGAACTAAAAAATAAAATGTACTTTCGAAAAAGTACCTATCGTGCGCTGTAATTGTGTCTGCATGATACTACTGCATAACGGGACAAGGGCGTCAGTTCGTAATCTTACCTATTTTTTTAGGAAGATAGCGTATCCCGCCACTAACCAAATGAGAGACTACACTTATGGCGATAGCTGCAGAATCAACAACGTTCTCACTTGATGTGCTTGGTCGGTATGGCTGTAATACCTTTGAGGAGGCATCGTGGACTTTCGATCCGGCTGCGCGGGCTGCTGCAGGATTGCCTGCCCGCAGCGATTTACGACCCTTCGATTTTATCATAAGAGGATTTGCGCATTATGGGAACTATAGTTTTTTTTAAAAATGGCGTTCTTTCTTGCTTCTTGTTACTCAGTTTTTTTGTTGTGAATAAAATAGCTGTTGCAGAGGCGTTGGTTATCCGAATTGAGGCCCACATTGATGGCCGCAGTCGTCTTGAATTTACACCTACTTCAGTACAATGGTTACATCTTGATTTTGCCGCTCCGGGACGACATGCTCCTTTGGAGCTACCAACTATAATTAATAATGAGCAGTGGTATCCGCTTTGGCCTGATGTGCCTGATAAAGAGAATCGTGATTGTCACTGCTATTCTGGTAAGTTATCTTATATTGCTCCCTGGACCTCGACAGATACTATTTCGTTGCAGATTATCGAAGCCAGAGAAAACGTTAGTATCATAGAAAGCCCTACCTCTCAAAATGGTGGGAAGTTAGTAATTGAGTTCGATGATGACTTAACAGGAGGATATGCCTGGTATCGTATTAATTTGGTTATTTCAAAGAACCAATCTGATGGACTGGTCCTATGGAATACATTAGGAAGCCTGGATGAAGTTCTACATAGTCGCGTTGGACCTGACTTAGAGCTGTATGATAGAGCTATCCATGGTTCTGGAACTATGGGGACTCCTGGTTTTATACCTGGTTTGTTTGGTGGAGCTCTAGTATTAGATCCGGGTGAACTTGCTCAAATTAGTGACCCGATTCGTAACATAGTACTCAATAATGCCCCTGATTATCTTAATACTGAGCGAGGTACAGTAGAAGCTTGGTATAGACAAGATAAGGATCCCGTTCCTTATGAACGAAACCCTTATCGAATTTTTGATGGAGCCCACGGACTTAATCAGTGTTTCATCTTTCACAGTCTTGCAACGGATGCTGCGCCAGATGACCCAAGGCTGGAAATGGGGTTTAGTGCTAATTGTGGCGGCAATCGTATCGCAGTAAGTGCTCCTATCTCACAATATAATGGACATTGGATTCATATTGCAGGCGTTTGGGATCGCCTGGGTATTAATGGTACCAATGAAACTATCAGGCTATATGTTAATGGTGAAAAACTATCCTCAACTACTGACAACACCTGGGGTGATAAGCTTGGTAAAGTGCTAGAGATCGCTGGCAGTAACGACATAGACCCATATCGAGCTTTTGCGGTAGATAATATTGCTCTATGGGATAGTGCCCACGATGCGTTTTCTTTGAAAGAAGATCCTCGAATTGAACGCAACATTCAGGTTCCGATAGCAATTGGGTCACGGTACCTCTCAAAACATAGAATTGAAAAGGGTTGTGGTATTGTCGAGGTAATAGTTTTGGGCACTGAATCTATTAATGTTGAGCATATATCTCCCACTACCATCCACTGGGGCGGGAAAGCTCCTTTTGATTATTATTTCAAAGATAAAGCTAAGCCTGTAACAACCGAGTCGCTTGATTTTTCGTGTGATCCTAATAGAAACCGGAGCTGTCAAAGTGATGGTAATATGGATCTGGTACTACGTTTCAGGTTGCGTGATATACGTGAAAGCTTGGAACCAGGGGTCGGAGAGGGGTGTAGAAAAGTTGAAATTGAAGGGTCATTCCTTCCACAGTATGGTCCCATTAAATTCACAGGAATAACTGGATTGTTAGTTAAATAACAGTTTGACCTTCCCTGCTCTTCAGTTTTACCAACCGAAGATGTAGAGAAATCAAATGGTTACGTAAAGCCCGATCTTTTCGTCGACCCTCGTACATAGATTCCGTTAGAGTCAGAACAAATGAACATTGGTGAAAAATCATAACAAGGTCGATATTGTTGAAGTTTCGTTGACATTCGGAACACGGTACAGTCTCCTTCAGAATAGGTAGGTACTGTAAGGATTTCACCCCTTAACTCACGCCCATGCGGGGCGTACACCATCTCGCGAACCAAACCCTTCCCGTTGCTCGGGTCGGTTGCGGGAACGTTGTCCGCGCAAAATAAATAGCTTAGCCTGACTTCGACACATTTACCTGAAAGACGTCCATCACTCTTAAATAAACCTAACCAAATTATAGGTTTATTTGCCATCAAGATTAATTCCGCAATTGTAGTGCCTAGCAACATTTTGGAGTTGCATCGATTATTCAATCGTGGTAAATTTCTTTGTATGTACGTGAGAATAAAAACCACACCCAATAGTCCTCGTCGGTCAGTTCAGCTGGTTGAATCAATACGCCATGTCGACAAAGTAAAACAGAAGATAGTGCGATATATCGGGATTGCACAAAATGAGGTTGAAGAAGCAAAGCTCCGAGAGCTTGCCGAACTTGTTAAAGCGCAGTTAGAGCGAGAGTATCAACCTAGTTTTTTTTCACCTGAAGATATGGCATCAATGGCGATTAAAGCCAGGGAAACGAAATTACAAGACAAAGACAAACTGAAGATTGATTTAAAGGACTACCGAGAAGAGGGTCGTTATATAGCAG
>JBIIDM010000240.1:0-4029 GCA_044238365.1 Bdellovibrionota bacterium
ATTTTTTCTGATATTGGGATTACCACCGAACGCGATGGCACACTGAAGTTTAACGAGGATACCTTTAATAAGTCACTAGCCGAAGATCCGAATGGTCTAGAACAACTCCTGACGAACTACGCCGACACAAACAGCGTTACAGGCGGGCCGCTGTACGTTTATACTCAGTTTCAGGGTATCCTCGACAAGGCAATTAGCTCAAACGATAACCAGATCCGCGACCTGAATGAACGAATTTCCACTGCCGAAGCATCAATTGCCCGACTCGAACAAAGTCTTAATGCTCGTTTCTCCCGGATGGAAGTGGCCATCGGCAAAATGCAGAGCCAGGGAAATTCTCTCTCTTCGGCTCTGGGGGGGCTTAAGTAGCCGCGCTGGTGGCGGAGAGCACGTAGATAATCCGGGTTAATACCTCTTCCCCCGCCAAGAAGGCATTGAAACATTGACTCACCAGATGATACTATCAAACCAGTCCACAAACTAATGATCGCCCTGCAATGTCAACAACGACTGACCTTTTCATCAACGTTGCAATTCACCCGCTTGATCGGGCGTACACCTATCGAAGCAAAGCACCAGTGCAGATTGGCTGCAAAGTTGCCGTGCCGCTCCATGGCCGAACAGCAAGTGGCTTTGTGGTGGAAATATTCACCGAAAATCCCTGCACCGATCCCACAATCAAGATCCGTGAAATGGGTTCCAGCCAGCCACGCGAACAGTGCTTTAAGGAAGAGCAACTGACGCTGTTTAAATGGATTAGCAATTATTATCAGGTCCCTCTCTCGGAAGTCATAGAAACCGCCATTCCAAGTCTCACGGCGCTTCGTCCTGAACGTTGGGTAACCCTTGATACGGAAGAGCTGAATAAACACACAGTTCGAGGCGAAGTACAAAGAGAACTCATTATGATGCTTCAAAGCGCCGACGGGAATGCGCGCCTTCAGGACCTCGCTCCGGCCGGTAAATCATATCTTGATGCCGTCAAGAAACTTAAAGAGAAGGGTCTGGTCACAATCTCTGAATTATTTCCATCAAAACAACAACTCAGTACCCCCATTCCCGCAAACTTGAACCCCCAGCAAACTGTTGCCTTTAATGAGGTTCTCACTTCGATCGAACAAAGTCGTCACGAAACTTTCCTGCTCCATGGTATTACTGGAAGTGGAAAAACTGAAGTATACATTAACTTGATAATTGAAACCCGGGCTCGGGGACGAGGTTGTCTCGTGCTGGTGCCGGAAATTTCATTGACACCACAACTGGTCTCGCGACTTGAGGAAAAGATTGGCGAACGCATAGCCGTACTCCATAGCGCCCTGGGGGCTACCGAACGCTCATCCTTCTGGCGTCAGGCACTACAAGGACATTTCGGCGTAGTTTTAGGTGCGCGCTCGGCCGTTTTTTCGCCATTGCACAATATCGGCCTTATTATAGTTGACGAAGAGCATGACTCATCGTTCAAACAATCTGACTCACTACGTTATAATGGTCGGGATATTGCGATCGTCCGAGCAGCACTTGGAAAATGCCCGATAGTACTCGGCTCTGCTACTCCCTCACTTGAAACCTTTCTAAATGCAAAACGAAGAAAATATCGCCTGCTTGAGTTGACGGAAAGACACGGCACTGCGAGGCCCCCGGCAATCGAATGCGTCGACCTCACGCACCAACCTCGCAGAACTATGGCCAGCCCAAATATTTCTAAGCCGCTTCATGATGCCATCAAGGAGACCCTTGAGCAAAAGAACCAGATATTTATCCTCTTCAATCGTCGCGGGTATGCCAGTTTTATCTTATGTGATGCTTGTGGCCACTCGCTCACCTGTCAACACTGCGAGGTGACCCTTACGTATCATGAGGCGCAGAAGGTACTTCTCTGTCATTATTGCAATCAACACTATAACAGGCCAAACCGCTGCCCGAAGTGTTCGGCCCCTCGACTTGAACACAGAGGCGCTGGAACCGAGAAAATTCACGAAGAGGTCACCGCGCTTTTTCCTGCTGCCCGCGTTGAACGGCTGGACCGCGACAAAGCGAAGAAACTGGAGGATTATCGAACTATTCTGGCGCAGGTCCGAGACCGTGAAATCGATATTCTTGTGGGTACGCAGATGATAGCCAAAGGCCACAATCTCCCAGGCGTTACCCTGGTTGGAATTATCGATTGCGACATTGGCCTTAATTTTCCCGACTTTCGGTCCGCCGAAAAGTCGTTTGCCCTCTTGACGCAGGCAGCCGGAAGAGCCGGGAGAGGAGAACAGCTGGGTCGGGTCATATTGCAGACGAGAAACCCCACACACCTTAGCATTCAGACGACGCTTCGACACGATTATAATTCCTTTGCCATGGCAGAACTGAGAAATCGCAAAAGTCTCAGGTATCCGCCGTACTGGCGATTACTGAGAATAGTTGCGAGCAGCGCTGAGGTAACGCAGGCGGAACAGGCTTTAACGCTCCTGGCCACCCACCTGGAGGATTACCTTGCTAAGCACTTCCCGCAAATACAGCTTCTCGGACCAAGCCCTGCACCGATAACAAAGATTAAGGACAGGTGGCGTTTCCATATGATGATAAAGGCGCAATCGGTGCCCCTAATGCAAACTACGCTGGGGTATATCAAGGAAAACTGGAAATATCCCCGCACACTACGGGTGACTTTTGATATAGATCCGTATGATATGTTGTAACCTGATTTCGAGGTAAGAACAAAGATAAATGGGTGAAATTGCTTTAGACACAAGGCGTGCAGTGATATAAAAGGGCAGGCTGAAGCTTGCTACGTCTCGAGCATTTTATATCATGAGCAACGAAGTGGATGAAGTCATTTCAGCCATTTACCACAGTTCTTACGTCGAAATCAGGTTCTTACGACCTATTCGACAAAAAACTTTTCCATAATCGAAACTCCAAGGTCCCGGAACCGGGCCTTTTGCACATGTAGCTCACCCTTTACTCGTTGCAGTTCTTCCTGCAATTCCTTCTTGACGTTAAGCATTTCCTTTTCCTGAATTGCCCTGAGCCTTTGAACCTCACTTCGCGCTTCATCAAGATTCATAACAACTGATGCCAACTTATCGCCCAATTCTTCATTCAGCGCGGCAAGCTCCATGTTCTTTCTCATGACCTTTAAAGTCTGTTGGGTCACACCACTGTCATCACTTGCGCTAGCACCGGTCTCAGATTGTAGATTTGTCAGCTCTTCGATCCGGGCCTGAAGCTCTTCATTAGCCTCACGAATCTTTTGCAGTTCTTGGTCTAAGTGACCATCTTCATTACTTGAGGACTTCTGAGCCGAGAATTTTTCAAGGTCCGCACATCGAGAAATCAAGGCTTCGTTTTCACTCTGTAGATCGTCCCGATCGCTCTTGACCCGCCAAAGGGTATCATTAAGCGCGTCAATAGTATCACGTAGCATATTTAGCTCTCCGCTGTTTAGCGAAGCGCCATTCTTTCCATTCTGCACTTTTTCCTCGTACAGCGAAATTAACTGAGCCTCCATACTGGTTATGGCCTGGTGAAAACGCTCAAAGAGAGCATTCTGATTCTGATCCATTCCTACTCCTTCAAATGTTATGTATCAATGACCTGCTATGCCAATTTACTTTTCGCTCGCCGCAAACGACCATCTTACAAGAATCGTTTTATCCTAAAAAGAGCAGTTGAGTGGAATAAAGTAGTCCAAGTTAGTTGAAATTACAAAGAATTGAGTGATTTTGGATCGCAATCAAGTATCACCGATACGGTTATACCCAAAATCGCTAAATTCGAAATAAGTTCAGCTATCTGGGCCGCTTTAGACCGCAAAACTGCTTTTTTTAAGTTTATCCACACAGGCACATCGGCACGTTAGATACAGTTTCATGAGAATATTCTTCAATATGCTGTTTTTACAGTGGTTTTTTCTTTCAATCTGAGTTCTTACGTTGAATTCAGGTAACTACTCAGGTACCCCCAACATAAATGCGCCCCAAAAGCGAGCTAACCATCTGTAACTGCCAGGGATTTTTTCAAGGTCGAGGAAAGTGATTG
>JBIIDM010000085.1:0-13969 GCA_044238365.1 Bdellovibrionota bacterium
TTAAAAGATTAAGTAGCGTTCTAAAGGGATATGGATGACCTGTGATCCCCCCCCCCCCTGTTGTTTGCCTAGTTGGGGGTCCTATGGTAGCTTTCGCCTAAGATACTTCCGAGAACACCCCCCAGAAGAGAGATACTAGCGTAATTTCAGATAGTTAGTTGTCGCCCAATAGCCGACAAAAGCTGTTTTAAATTGATGTATGAGTTAGGTCGTCTTTCTATGGAGGCTTTGATTCGGAAGTCTTAATGGTCGGGAATAATTTAACGACCAAATTCGCATTCTCGTCATTGGTTCTAGGGAGTTCCCGCAGGCGTGTGGGCTAGGAGTGATGAGAAGAGGTAAAACTGTATACTTTAAAAGAGGTCAGTGAACGCAAATGGTTTATAGTAAGGGAGAAGAGTTGGGATCGGAGATCGTTGGTAGTAATATAAAAATTCCTGAGACGAAGATAACACCTGAGCCAAAATTAAATTTAGATCCGAAAGCCAGTAGCTCGAGTTTTGCGTATACGCTCGATAGGCCCGTGCAGAAGGTAAGTATTACATCTTTGCTTGAGGCGGGAGCGCACTATGGGCATCAGGTTGAGCGGTGGAATCCAAAAATGTTGCCGTATCTCTACGGAGAGCGCAACGGAGTTCACATAATCAACCTTGACCTCACGATGAAGCGTTGGGAGCAAGCACGTAGTTTTCTTCTACGCGTGGTTGCTAATGGTGGTAATGTTCTTATGGTAGGGACGAAGATCCAAGGTAGAGAAGTCGTAAAGATGGAAGCAGAGCGTTGTGGCGCTTACTACATTACCTCACGTTGGCTGGGTGGAACACTCACAAATTTGAGGACCATCCGACGTTCCGTTGAGAAGATGCAGAAGCTAGAAGAACTTCTGGCAAAGGCACAAGGTGACGATACTGATATCACTATCCGCAAAAAGGAAAGAGTGGCAATCGGCCGAAAGCTTGACAAGTTGCATGATCATATCGGCGGTATTCGTGATATGAAGCGTATGCCAGACGTATTGTTCGTGTTGGATGTTATTAAGGAGAGCATTGCGATCGCTGAAGCGAAAAAGCTCGGTATTCCCGTAATAGCACTGGTTGATAGTAACGGAGATCCAGCTTCAGTGGACTTTCCAATCCCATCCAACGATGACGCTGCGCGGACCTTGCGGCTTTTTACTGGAGGAATTGCTGAGACAATTATCGAGGGTAGGAAAATGGCACGGGATATTCGTCGTTCGATCTCTGACACAGCAGAAGAGAGAGCGAAGGGACCTGTAGTCCAGTACGTCCACGGGGAACGGTCCACATCCATTCAGTAGGTTCACTGTCACTACGATGAGCCTACCTGCAGAGTTGTCGTCGAGCTGCTGAGTGCGTTTTTGCACTAGGATGGGTAGTGACTGCCAGGGAGTTTTGCAACGGTAAGAGAAGCAACGAATGTGTAAAAGCGGTGTGGTGTTATACGCCGCTCGTTGAGCACAATCCTTCGTTTGGCGATGTTTGAAAATTCCCTGCGCAGTTACTTTAAGGCTCGCTTCAGCGAGTTGTTAGAGTGAGTGTGCCAGATGAGGGAAGACTCGATTCTGGTAAATGTCATATTTTATAATATATAGAGTAACTTAAACGGAGTATTTCATGAGTAAGGTATCACCGAGTCTCATTAAAGAGCTGCGCGAATCAACCGGCGCAGGAATGATGGATTGCAAGGAGGCTCTCGAAGAGAGTGGAGGTTCGATTGAACAGGCGATTGAGGTTTTGCGAAAAAAAGGCCTCAAAAGCGTCAGTAAGAGAGCTGGGAAAACAGCCGCTGAGGGCACTGTAGGGGTATACTCGCATTCCGGCGACCAGATTGTCGCGTTAGTAGAGCTTAACTGCGAGACTGATTTTGTCGCGCGAGGAGACGAATTTAAAGCACTTGCCAGAGGTGTGGCGATGCACGTAGCAGCTATGAAGCCTTTGTATTTGACTGAAGAGGCGGTGCCACAGGACGTTGTAAACAAAGAGCAAGAGATAGCGATCGAGCAATTGACCGAGGTCCAGAGGAAGTCGGTGGATAAGATTCTTCCTGGAAAAATGCGAAAGTTTTTTGAGGAAGTAGTGCTCCTTAACCAGCCGTTTATCATGGATAAGGAAGGTAACAAGACCGTAAAGCAGGCTCTTGAAGAGTTGAGTATCAAAGTTGGCGAAAAGGTAATGGTACGCCGCTTTGAAAGATTCGAGGTTGGAGAAGGTGTCGAGAAAGAGACCGGAAATTTGGCAGCGGATGTCGCGGCTATGATAAATTAGGCGTAATTGCCAGGTGTTTTTTCAATCACTGTCCTCAACATTAAAAAAATCCCTGGCAAGTTACAACTACTTGGTGGGGTGTGTTGATGGTGAGAGCACCTGAGTAGTTACAATTAGGCTATGATAAGTTAACGGTAGCTGCCCAGGAATTTTTTAGGCAGTTCCGAACAATTAACCATTAAATTAGTTGTGGGTATAGTGTGGGAAGTCCGAAATATAAACGGATAATGTTGAAGTTGAGCGGTGAGATTCTTGCCGGAGATAAAGGCTACGGAGTTGATGCTGGAACCATTGGGCGGTTATCCGACGAGGTGATGAGCGTAGCAGCACTGGGCGTTCAACTGGGGATTGTTATAGGAGGCGGCAATATATTCCGAGGAGTTCAGGCTGGTGCCCAAGGTTTAGATCGCGCGTCGGGTGATTATATGGGCATGCTGGCAACCGCGATTAATGCGCTTGCATTTCAGGATATTCTTGAACAGAAGGGCGTTCCTACCCGGGTTATCACCGCTATTGAGATGAGAGAAATTGCAGAGCCGTACATTCGGAGAAGAGCAGTACGGCATCTTGAAAAGGGGCGCGTTGTCATCTTTGCGTGTGGAACGGGCAATCCGTATTTTACCACCGATACAGCCGCTGCGCTTCGAGCAATGGAAATTGGGGCGGAGTTGCTTTTGAAGGGGACCAAGGTAGCAGGGGTTTATGACAAGGATCCGGTTAAATTTTCCGACGCGACTCTTTATGAACATTTGTCGTTTCTAGATGTTCTAAATCAAGGACTGAAGGTTATGGACGCGGCCGCGATTTCTTTATGTATGGATAATCGTTTGCCTCTACGGGTGTTTAATGTAGGGGAAGGGGGGACGCTGAAACGAATAGTGGAAGGCGAACCAATCGGAACACTTGTAAGGTAGGTGGTTGACCACCGATCATGGTGAATTTCGCCCAAAACCGGGTCTTAAATATGCGATGTTTGAATCGCTTTAATAAACTTACGACACGCATTGGGTATCTCGACGTCTAAAGAATCGATTTTTTATGGTTATTTTTTGGTCCTGTTTGTGGATTTTGCTCAGCACAGGTTATCCCGGTTTCTCGTTTCTTATGACTTATTGAAGTAGAATGAGTATAAAGTACACCTAGTCCTTCACGGACCTTCGCATGTTCAGTCTCGACTCTGTGTCAGGATTGTTACATAATGGGCGGGGGGTCTGTCGCTTGGCGAGAGGAGTGAGCCTAGGTGTGAGGGGATATTGGGTCGTTTGAATGTTGGATTATTCGGTCGGCGGCGGGGACGACAATAAGTATCAGGTACGCGGGAGACGGGATCCTGAAAGGCAAAGGAAAAGTTTGGGGAGCTTGAAAGTGTTATGAAAGAGTCAGAGTTAGCTGGTAAATGTGACCACGCTATTGAGCACTTTAAGAAAGAGTCGTCAAAGTTGCGTACAGGCCGGGTGCACGGCGGTCTCCTCGACGGCATTACCGTTGATTATTATGGAAGCGCGGTTCCGCTCAAGCAGATTGCGATGGTGAATTCACCCGAGCCGCGCCAACTTACAGTTCAGGCTTATGATGCGCAGGCAATTCCGGCCATTGAGAAGGCCATTATGAGTTCTGATATGGGTTTGAATCCGTCAAGAGACGGGAATTTGCTTCGTGTGTGGATTCCGCCATTGACGGAGGATCGCAGAAAGGAGTCAGTCAAGGCATTGCACCGATTAGCCGAGGAGACCAAAATCGTTGTTCGTGGTTATCGCCGTGATATTATTGATACTTTAAAAGTCGCTCAAAAAGATAAGGAGATATCTGAGGACGACTTTCATCGTCGTCAGGAGAAGGCGCAGAAGACCATTGACGAGTATACCAAGCAAGTTGATGTGCTGATGGTGGTAAAGGAGAAGGAGCTGATGGAGCTTTAGCCCGAGAGACACAAAGGTGCTCACTCGGGGAGGGTATGGCTTAGTGGTCGCGTACGTTTTATGATGGCGAGGTATATGTTCAGTGTGCGTGCAGAGTAAAAAGATTCAAGAATCGCAACAGTTTCCTTTGTCTCTTAGACATATAGCTATGATCATGGACGGGAACGGTCGTTGGGCAGAGTCGCATCATAAGCCTAGGATAGAAGGACATAGAAGTGGCGCTCAGACCGTCCGGATGGTGGTGCAGGAGTGCCGTAGAATTGGTGTCAAATATCTCACGTTGTATGCCTTTTCAACTGAAAACTGGAGCCGCCCACAGGATGAGGTGCAGGCCCTTATGCAGCTACTACATTTTCACCTTTTAAGTGAGATAGAAGAACTCAGCCGGAATGGGGTGTGCGTTCGGGTGATTGGGGATCGCTCTTTTTTGGCTTCTCATGTTCGAGAGGCAATCGAGCGAGCCGAAGCTCTTACAGCCAATAACGAAGAGTTGCAGCTAATCCTGGCTATTTCGTATGGAGGACGGCGAGAAATAGTAGATGCCGTTCGTGCAATCGCTGACAAGGTCAGGAAGGGGGAGTTAGTGCCGGAGGATGTGGACGAAGGGATGGTTAGTTCGCATCTTTATTTGCCTGGTGTACCTGATCCCGACTTGTTAATTCGAACGAGTAACGAGAGCCGCATTTCAAATTTTCTGCTGTGGCAGATGGCTTATACCGAGATTGTGATTTCTCCGCTTCACTGGCCTGACTTTTCAAAGGATGGGTTCTACGATTGTTTACGGCAGTATGCTTCAAGGAACAGAAGATTCGGGTTGACAGCTCAGCAGGCGCCACCGGTTCTGGGGCCTGCGGGATCAGATTTTTTTGCATCTTTGAATGAAGTTGTATAATGGCCTTCAATAGTAGGCGGGTTATAACAGCCCTGATGTTGGCAGTTCCGGTTTTCCTGGTCCTTTTATGGGCCTTCGTGAATCCGTATGCTGTGGTCTTATCTTCGGTTGTGGCATTATTCGTGGTGCTATTGGCCACATTTGAATATTTGTACATGGTGCGGCCTTTGTATTCGATTTGGCGTCGATTGTTTCTCGGAGCTCTCTTGCTTTCGGGACCCTCTGCAAGTTTTGGTGCGACGCTGACTATCTTGGCTCGGAATACCGGCGATGTCGTGCCCGATAGAGCTCAATTAGTGATGAGCTCACTTCAAATTGCGAGCGCCACTGTCGTTTTGTTTTTATTAGCAATGGCGGGAGCTTTTCTGGTGTTGATAAGAAACAAGAATCCCGAAGACTGGCAGCGTGCAACCGTTCGGATAGATTTGCTGTTGGCGGTGATTCTACTGGGAGTTGGTGGCAGCATGTTTGTGGTGGCCCCTCTCATCCCCGAAATGTTGATGTGGGTTCTATTTTCTGTCTGCTTGAATGACATCGGTGCCTACTATGTGGGAAAACGGTGGGGACGGACTGCATTTGCTTCAACACTCTCGCCCAAGAAAACGGTTGAAGGGGCTGTCGGGGGATTTGTAATCGGCTTAGTGGTGGCAACCATAGTAGCTGCGATATTATCGCGTAGTACAGGAACGCTTGACCTACCCTTTTACGGAAATTCGATACATTTTCTTTGCGTCACAGTATTGATGTTACTGGCCGGACAGTTGGGGGATTTGGCGGAGTCATACATCAAGCGATGTCATGGTGTAAAGGATTCGGGGACCCTACTGCCGGGGCATGGCGGAATATTTGATCGCCTTGACGCGGCTTTTGGGGCGCTCGCCGTGGTGGCGCCTTTGCTGGTCTGTAGTTATTTGAGAGTGGGCTGATGGAGGACTCAGAGAATATTTTAGTGCCTAAGGAAAGCGGGTTTAAGGCGGGCGAGGGTGCTGCGCAAAGTGTCGCTTTATTAGGGTCTACTGGATCAATCGGTCATTCAGTGCTTGAAATAGTGCGCCGGTATCCTTCAAGGTTTGATGTAAAAGTTCTGGTAGCGGGAGCTAATGTACAGGACCTGCTGAGGCAGATAGAGGAGTTCAGGCCTGATTTCATTGGGGTGGCCGATGAATCGGCTGGAGAATGGTTGCGGAACTATTTGCGTACTAGTAATAATAAGCATCATGATTTTCTTATTCGTGACGATCGAATCTGCGTTGGGCCGAATGCTGCTACGGAGGTTCTTCGCCGCTTTAAGGTGGATTTAGTTATTGGCGCTGTTGTGGGAATAGCTGGGTTGCCATCTTCCCTGGAAGCTCTGCGTCAGGGAAGCACTTTATTGTTGGCCAATAAGGAGAGTCTCGTTTGTGGAGGACAACTGCTTTCGGACGCGGTAATACAGTTTGGTGGTAAGATTGTACCTATTGATAGCGAACATTCCGCCATAGCGCAAATCATTGAAGTGATACGACAGAAGGAGCTTCGCTCGTTGTGTTTGACCGCATCCGGTGGGCCCTTCCTTAATTTTTCTGCGCAGGAATTGGAATTTGTAACCCCGGAACAGGCGGTGAGGCACCCTCGCTGGAGTATGGGCGCTAAGATCTCTGTAGATTCGTCCACTCTGGTGAACAAGGCACTTGAGCTGGCCGAAGCTTGCTGGTTGTTTCAGTGCAGAGAGGACCAGGTGCAGGTTGTTGTCCATCCCCAGAGTATCATCCACAGCTTGGTTGAATTGGTTGATGGAGTACAGATCGCTCATCTCTCGGTGGCTGATATGCAGGGAGCCATCAGCTATGCGATGGCACGGCCGGGGGGCCGTCTTCCCGATGTTCTCCCTCACCTGTCGTTAGCTGACTTAGGGTCACTTACCTTTCAGAGTCTTGATGAGCTTCGTTTTCCAGCGGTCGCGCTAATGAGGGATTGTATTCGAACTGGGGGAACCTCACCGACAGTATTTAATGCAGCCAATGAAGCAGCTGTCTCACTGTTTCTAAGGGGCCTGTTACCTTGGAAAGGGATTGTTCGGGTAATTGCTGAGTCGCTTGAGACGTTTTCCTCAACATCGTATTCATCGCTGGAAGACCTTTTAGGCTTACATGATGAAGTTGTACAATTCGTATTTACAAGGAGTCTCTAGAATGATTGCAAGTACCATAATTACCGCGCAGTTATTTAAGCTCGTGGTGTTTTTATTTGTTCTTGGGGTTCTGGTTGCTTTTCATGAGCTAGGACATTTTTTATTTGCGAAGTTATTCAATGTTGGAGTTATTGAGTTTGCAGTTGGTTTTGGGCCAAAGGTATGGACTCGTAAATATGGAGAGACAGTGTATTCATTAAGGGCGATACCCCTTGGCGGGTTTGTCCGGATGGTAGGGGATGACCCTCGAGCCGTCGCTCAAGGAATCGGCGGTGAAGGAGAGCTTCCCGAGGAAGAGCCTACTCAGGATCACCATTCGCCGGAATATCTCAAGATGGTGAATGACCAGTCTCGCTGGTTTTTGAAACAACGGTTTTGGCCTAAATTCCTAATTGTATTTGCGGGTCCAGCATTCAACTTGATTCTAGCCTTTGTTCTTTCATTTGGCGGTCAGGTAATCTTTGGACTCAGTGAGCCTGTGGATGAACCGATTATCGGTGAAGTCGTCACTGGTCTGCCTGCTCAGAAGGCTGGGCTAATGAAGGGGGATCGGGTCCTTACGGTTGGGGACCTTAAACCCACGACCTGGGGTGATATGGCCCAGGCTATCGCAGCCAAGGCAGCGGAAGGTGTTAAGCTTACGGTGCAACGTGGTTCGGACCAGCTCACCTTTGATCTAAAGGGCGAGCTAAGCGATAAGGACGAAGCTGAGGCCTTGGGAACGGCGCAAAGATATCAGATTGGAATTATTGTTGACGGCAAGATTCGTTCGGTGGGGGTCGGTGAAGCCCTTGAGAATGCTACCATGGAAATTGTGGTACTTACCAAGCTCACGCTGTACGGTGTAGTTCGCATGATCTCTGGATCGGTTTCGCCGAAGAACATTAGGGGCCCAATTTTCATATTTCACAAAGCAGGGGAATTTGCTGAGAAAGGTGTTTATCCGCTCTTCAGATTTATGATGTTTTTGAGTATCTCTTTGGCAGTTTTAAACCTTTTGCCTGTGCCTGTATTGGATGGTGGTCATATCTTCATTTTCATATTGGAGGCGTGTATCCGTCGTCCTTTAAGCATCGCTGCTCAGGAGCGGGCGTCAACCGTGGGAATGATTCTATTACTGATGTTAATGGTGTTCGCGGTTGGAAACGATTTGTCCTCCATGGTGACCGGATAGTAATGGTTCTCCATGAGTAGTGAATACGTATTGGCGGTTGATTCTAGCACCTCGGTCGGTTGGATAACTCTGGCCCGGATAGAGGATGGCAATAAGGTCGAGATACTTTCCGAGCAGTCGATAAAAGCCTTCTCGCATGCTGAGGCTCTTCTCCCGGGGATTCATTCGGTATTGCAGGAGAATAGACTTTCACCTGCAGCTTTGGGACTTGTTGTTTTTGGAGATGGTCCGGGGTCATTTACGGGATTGCGGATTGGGGCAAGTGTAGTATCGGGTCTGGCATTTGGCACATCAGTCAGAGTGGTAGCAGTAGCAAGTCATGCTGGTATTGCCTCTGCGTATGTTAGGTGTGTTATGCCGTTATCGGGTAGTTCAGCACCACTGAAGGTTCGGGTTTTTTCTGAAGGGGGAGATATTTTGAGAGCAAGTACTTTTCAGTTTCACCCTTCATCCACCCAATTGTTTCGTTGCGAGTTACTTGAACTTATGGGCGCAGTTGATCTCGATAGAGTGTCCTGCTCTTCAAATACCATAATGCTAGGAACTGAAGGGCTTTGGAAAGGGAGGGATCCGCTTCCCGGTACCGAGGGGATGGTTGTTAAGCCAGAGACCCTGCCAATTAGCTCTGGGCTGATTTTAGCCTTGTACGGTGTGGGTAATGACAGTGTAGATGATGACAGTGTAGATGATGACAGTGTAGGTAGTGGTAGCCCGTTTATCCGGGGGCAACTTCAGGTTGATTTTCAGCGCTTCATTAGCGATGCGACCGATGGGTGCAATATTCGTTATGGCCAACCGGTTAAGGCGATGACGCTACTCCAACGTCGTGGCTGGTAACTTAGTGGCTGGTAACTTATAAGCATCATCAGGTTTATCCAATCTCTTCGTCAAGAGCCTTATTTTGTTTCTTGTGAGGTGTAGTTTGACCCCTCGTGCGCAGACACGATTTTTCTCTCGAACCTGAATAACGTGTACTTCTACAGATTCCATCAGGTCGATGGAATATTACTTGACATATCTTTATAGTGAACGGGTTTGAGCCGAGTAGGGTTCGAACCTACGACCCGCTGGTTAAGAGCCAGCTGCTCTACCGACTGAGCTATCGGCCCGTTAGGTGCCTGTTACGGTGAATACTATTTAGGGAGCGTTTTCTGTGGAGTG
Organism: Bdellovibrionota bacterium; assembly: GCA_044238365.1. Taxonomy (GTDB): domain Bacteria; phylum Bdellovibrionota_C; class UBA2361; order UBA2361; family JBIIDM01; genus JBIIDM01. Next base: position 9,602 of record JBIIDM010000085.1, read on the forward strand.
TGCAAAATATATGCGTCATCTACGAAAATATGAGCCGAGTAGGATTCGAACCTACGACCCGCTGGTTAAAAGCCAGCTGCTCTACCGACTGAGCTATCGGCCCCCAAAATTCCGGTGGAGTATATCGGGATGGGGGAAGGTATGCAACCTTTTGAGGGAAATATTGTCGCTCTAGAAAATTTGAGAGTGTCTTTGCCGCTTTGTTCGTCGTAGGAGTAGCTGGTAAGTAGTTGCATTTGCTTTAGACTGAGCGCTCTCTGGGTGTCTAGCCCGGATTATTTACGAGCCTGTAGCTCCATAGTGATTCAGCACCTTAATCACTATGGAGGCGCGTTTCGTGAATAATCCGGGCTAACCCGGTCTTTAGCTAAAAAGTTTTCCGAGACTGCCCGAGAATAAGCTAAGAATCGTTTCGCCTAGTTTTTCAAGAAATGAACCACCTTTAGCGCTCTGGCTTTCGGTTGCGCCTGGCGAGCCGGGACTTGCCGGTGTTCCAGGTACTTTTTGCGTGGTGCTGACCTCATTTTTACCGCCAAATAATTTCGCAAGCAGTTCAATTAGAAGTTCGATAACTTTGACCATTTGACTTGTGCTGGTTGTCTCCCCGACTCCGACCTGTGTAGACCCGGGTCTTTTGTGTGGACACGTGGCGGGGGATGGCGTTGATTGACGCCCTGCGAGACTTGATAGACCGGGAGTATTGAGTTGAGCAGGTTTTATCGTAGACATAATATTTGGTTCCTTTAACATTATGATTAAATTCTGGCGTAAGATTGGGAGGTGCTCGACGTTGTCACTTTCCACGGACGTCAAGGTTTGTTCCCTCGTTAATCCAGATTTATATGATCAATCCGGAATTCGGATTGATGTCGAGGCGCTACTTAGAATGAAATAGCGTCTTCCTAGGTATTCATTCGCGATTTTGATTTTTTGTTGAGTACTTTTTTTCGTGTTCGAGTATTCTTTGTTGTGAAACTTCCTGTATTGCCTTTTGAAAAGTCGCTGATGGTAGGGGCAAATACGCGATATACGCTCGATAACTTTAAGAAAGTTGGTCGCTAATGGGATAGATAGTATTTGGCGCCGAAGCATGCAAACGTATGAGGGCAAATTCAAACAGGTCTACGTCTCGCAGGATCTTCTTCGGTTGAAATCTGAAGAATGGTATTTTTAACCTGAGTTCGACGTCAATGGTGCGAACATTTTTTGTAACCAGCTGACTTACTTATCTATACTTCGTGACTAATAAACTCATTAAATTCAAATGTTTATAATAAGATCTTTTCATGCTTTTTAAAAACTGTTCACACCATTGACGTTGAACTCAGGTTTTTAAACGAGCGATCTGCATCTCTGTACTTGACATTTTAGGAGTGGGAAAGGTCTAAAGGGAATCTGATTTCTTTCTGCCCTTTGACTAGTCTATTTTCTATATTAATGAAACCTGTATGAACCGTACTTACGAAACTCGTGTTGAAGATGATCTGGGAGAGGAGGATCATGGTAACGATCAAACGTGTATTATCGGTGCAGGTAAGCGAGATGCAGAGAATCAGCTTTCGGCGCTAGAGGGTGATGCCGCTCTCCCTTCCTATTTAACCTTGCAGGGTGATTTCCGAGCGGAGCTTAGTTTCTGGAAGTGGTTCACTGAAAGCGAGGAACAGCTATTTGAAAGTAATGACCAAAATGAAGAGCTATTTGAAGAAATTACAGAACGGTTGAGCCAGGTACACGAATGTTTGGGTTTTGAAATGACGTTCGATCTTGATGGGATTGGTCGTAGAGAATTTATTGTGAGTACGGGTGGGGCGATCGAAGCGTATAGCGCGGTGAAAAGACTTATCGCGATGACTCCTCAAAACCTTGAGCGGTGGCACATCATTCCGTTTAGGCCCCGCAGAGACGTAGGAGGATTCTTACGGGTTGATGAGAAGTATCTTGAGATGAACAAGATTCGGGTGTCCTTACAACCTTTAGGCGCGTACGTCGGGGTAACTATGTTTTTCCCCTCCTTTAACGATAGCGATAGTGGAACTTATATTGATGCGGCTCATCTAATACTTGATTTTACCTTAGGAGAACTTGATGTATTGGCAAATATAGGTCCCGTTGATGTCTTTCAATTAGAGGAGGGAGCCATGAACGATCTGCTCTCTATAGATGAGTTAGCGGGGGCGTTTGATCGGCTATGTCAAAGTGTGGCTGAGCACTATCGGGTTGTGCATACGGCTGTGCCCCGAGATTCGGAAGGATTTATTGCGGGTACGGTCGAATTGCACCGGGCAACTTTTGAATCGCTCGAGCATGTTCTACATGAAGTTGAATGTCATTTTAGTGAATTTTCGGAGGGAGAACAACATAGCTTTGAACTATCGCTTTATTTTCGATTCTTCAGCCCCACAGACTTTGAAGCCAGCTGTCTTGTGAGTCACCTTGAACCATTTCTGCGAATTGTGGAGCTGTCATCGTGTGAGGGGCCGTCACTAAGAGGGGTTGGGTTGGTCACTACTCTTGAGTGTCTCTATGACCCGGCGGCGGATGGTATAGTGTCTGAGTTTCTTTCAAAAATAATTGAAATTGCCGTTGGTTGTTCTTCAGATGTTGACGTCATTCACTTCGACTATGATGAAGTTTTCTCGGTAATTGTACAATCCGTAAAGGGTTCAGTGCACAACTTAATACAGGCCGGACAGAGGTTGCGTGCGTTGCAGTTACTGGAAGACGTTGAAGATGAATATCTTGACGATCCGGAATTTTGGGCTTTGTTTATCTTTACCAGTGCCCTTGTTGGTCAAAAGGAAAATATTGATAGGGGACTTTATCATATAAGATTTATGAGCGCAGACCAAGATTTCAGTGCCATTCCTTCGCGTTGCGTCTGGTTACTCGCTTCGGCATGTGCTCTTGTTGGTAGAAACGAAGACGCGGTGCGGTTCTTAGGCACCCTTGCTGCAAATTGTGATGCTGGTGAAGGTTGGGTCTATGTCTGTGAAGTGTTAGGGGAGGGGCGAGAACTCAACATTATCAGTACCACCACGGAATTCCAGGATTTTCTGGGTCAGCTAGGGACACTTCATTAAGGGTTTATTGTTCACAGCCGCTTTCAAGCACAACTCCAGGTGAGATGTTTTGATACTTTTCATTGTAAGCTGTGTTGAATCTGAATGCCGACGATCTGATTATGAAGATACATGACAGCGCAAGGAGGTAACTGACTGAAATTACTTAAGCAAGTTACCCCACTTCTTACGTCAAACTCAGGTTATAAGAAGTACTTAAATACTTTCCACATAATTGCCGATAGATGGAGAAGAGCAAGAGGATGTGTAGTTGTCCCTTGTCGGAACGACAAATGGCGGATGTACCGGTCTTTTGACGATATTCGGAGTTTTTAGTGATGAATTTCTTTGAGCTATTAGGGATTGTAATTGAGACTGATTCGGAAAAGCGCAGCCGATGTGCTGAGGCGGCCCGTGCCAACAACGCATTCAAAAAAATTAGCGCAATCGCTCATCCACGTGAATTTGAGTCACGGATCGGCGAGGGACAAGTTTTTGACGTGGTCTTCATCGGGTGTAGCGTGCGTCCAGGAATTGTTAATGAGGTTATAAGAGTTGCAAAGAACCACTCGGAAGATTGCGCTTGTATCCTTGTGTCTAGTGGGCACGAACAGGATCTTGTTTCATTAGCACCCACGATACTCGGGGGTATCGATGGATTTCTCTATGAACCATTTTCAGTTGATGGACTTGCCCAAGTGGCCGAAGTTGCACAGGAGCTTAAAAGAGTTAACCAGGAACGCAGGATCAAGGGGAGCATAAGACTGTTAATGCCAGATATATTTAATAATATTGATGATGTAGCAGCAGGGAGAGCCGCTGGTCGACCGACTCCCAATTCTTTGGGTACTCTTCTTAAGTCGCGTGAAACAATTGAGCAATTGGGGCCCGATGCGCTATCCTTTTATTTTCATGAACTTATTGAGAGGGCCATGGAGCGCATGGCACCCATAGCTTCAACAGCAGCCAAGGGGGCGTTGTCCAAACGGAAGGATAGGAATTATGCAAGATGGGATGATAAAGGGAAGGGGAAGTAGAGGAACAGGTGTGTAGCATATATAGTAATCTTCAAAAATAATAAAGTATTAAAGATTACTATAACGACTCGCGGAGGCGAGTCAAAACAAACTCAGGAGCCATCGCCGGGATGCGACTCAAAGCCGCATTATTTTTTGACGATGGCTAGTGCGCCCGGTAGGGCGTGAGTCTAACGGGTGAAAGTCCCGAACGTGCTGCGGTGAACCGGTACGTATAGTTGAATCCAGGGTGTCCACCGCGAGGTGGAATCTGAAGAGGAGGAAGCAAAAGT
>JBIIDM010000241.1:0-3964 GCA_044238365.1 Bdellovibrionota bacterium
ACCAGCGCTCCCTTCTTGGGGCTCGGCAGAAGAATGGTGCTCTCGATATGTTGGAATATGTGATCAACGCCTCGGTGTCTGAGGGTGCCACAAAAGAAGAATGTTGGGTGAAGAACTCACCAAGCAGCGCGCCAATACCCCACGCCGAAAAAACCGCATATAATTAGCAATTTTCACACAGCAACTACGTAATGATAACGCGCCCCACCTGCTTTTTTTCTGGTGTACAACTGCCCCTTCTGGGGGTAGGGCTTACGTTTTCGTACTCCTAGTTCATCAGATTGTAACAGCAAAGATCGGAAAAAAGAGCACGTTGTTTTCTTTTCTAGCTTTTTTCGGAATAACTTATATACTTCCCCTGAGCCCTGGTAAGCGACTTGATTGGTGCAGGCACCGATTCAGTCAACGAATGTCAGAGTTACAGAGATCACGGTGGGTTACATGATCTCACCTTGGAACCTCACGTTCGACGTAATAACTGCGGTAGCGGCTTCGATTACTTCATCCAGTTTGGTGCGTATGACGCTAAGCGCCTTTTTATCAGTAGCAACGGATGTCTAACGCAGATTTAGTCGTTCGTCGGTTGGAATTTGAATGCAGCAAACTATTTTATCCGGAACTTATCTCTAGGAGTGTTAGGTGGGACTTCATAGCAAGAATATTGGCACAAGTATGCAGGAAACGGGCGACAAGGGAGATAGCTGGAGTATTGCCAGGGTGCGGGCTGCCTTTATCGATTACTTTACACAATCGAGTCATGTTGTCGTTCCCAGCTCGAACCTCGTGCTCCAAAACGATCCCACGTTACTGTTTGCTAATAGTGGAATGGTCCAGTTTAAGGAAACCTTTGCTGGTACTGAGACCCGAAGTTACACCCGGGCGGTATCAGTCCAGAAATGTTTGCGGGTTTCCGGTAAGCATAATGACCTTGATGACGTGGGACGAACGAGACGACATCATACGTTCTTTGAGATGCTCGGTAATTTTTCCTTTGGGGACTACTTTAAAGAGGATGCAATAAAGTTTGGGTGGGAATTTGTCACTAAAATTCTCAACTTGCCGAAGAGTAAGTTATGGGTAACGGTTCATGAAAGTGACGATGAGGCCGAAAGACTTTGGGCTTCGGTGACTGATATTGCGCCGCAACGAATTGTTCGGTTAGGTGATAAGTCCAATCTCTGGAGCATGGGTGAAGTCGGTCCCTGGGGCTATTCGTCGGAGATTTTCTATTATCAGGGTGATGATGTCGCTGACCAGAGTCTTGATGAGTTTTTGAAAGATGATGGCACTTATCTGGAGATCTGGAACCTTGTATTTATGCAGTATTATCGTGATGCAGAGGGAATAACAACAACGCTTCCTCGACCGTGTATTGATACGGGGATGGGGCTTGAACGGGTTGCGGCTATTCTCGAAGGTAAAAAGGCGACCTACGATACGGCATCATTCCAGTTATTGATCCGAAAGGTTGAGGCCCTATCAGGGCGTACCTACGTGGGGTCGTGCTACAAGGGCGAGCCATTGGTGGATTCCTACGACACTGATGTTTCAATGAGGGTAGTTGCTGATCACGTGCGGGCGGCTGCTTTTTTGATTACAGATGGGGTGGCGCCCGGGAACGAAGGACATTCTTATGTTCTGCGGCGCATTTTACGGCGGGCGATACGCCATGGTTTGAAGCTGGGAATTGATGAACCGTTTATGTCGGATATGGCAGCTGTCCTCATTGAGGATATGGGCATAGCATATCCTGAGTTGATCACAAAATCTCGTCTGATTCGTGAACTGGTAGCCCAGGAAGAGGAGCAGTTTCGTCGAACACTGCGTGGCGGGTTACAATTGCTTTCCCGTTGGATGGATGATCACGCATCGGTGTTCGTTATAGATGGCGAGGTCGCGTTCCAGTTATACGACACGTTCGGTTTTCCACTTGATTTGACACAGGATATTGCCGAGGAACATGGTTTAAGTGTTGATGTAGAGCACTTCAACGGGCAGATGGCGTTGCAGCGTCAGCGTTCTCGGGGTGCAGCAGCCCAGAAGGGGAGTGTCAAGGGTAAGGAAGCAACAGATCTCGGTGTATCGGCAAGTCGATTTGTCGGGTATGGAAACTTGGAAAATGAAAGTGTTGTTACGTTTGCCGGCCCTGTCGGTGACGGCCGCTGGGGCATTGCAGTTGAGGAGACTCCATTTTATGCCGAGATGGGGGGGCAGGTTGGTGACAGTGGCCTAATTTTAGTCGGTGATTCAGAATTTTCAGTGGTTGATACAGTCAGGCGCGGGGCAGGAATTATTCATGTGATCGAGTCTGCTATTGTTGGTGCTGACATTCACGGAAAGGTTGGTGTTCTGAGGGTCAACGAAGATCGGCGTCGGGCGATTGAACAGCATCATTCTGCTACTCATCTTTTTCACTATGCCCTTAGGAAGGTTCTCGGGGTTCATGTTGCTCAGCGGGGATCCTTGGTGACTCCGCATCGCCTACGGTTTGACTTTAGTCACTTTAAGGCTCTGGGAAGTGAGGAGTTATACGAGGTTGTTTCGCTGGTCAATCAGCGTATACGTGAAAATGCTCCGGTCGAGGTGGAAGAGTTGCCGTACGACAAAGCTATTAGCCGCGGCGCACTGGCATTTTTCGGAGATAAGTATGGTGATACGGTGCGGGTTGTTTCCATCGGAACGAACAGCGTTGAGCTGTGTGGCGGTACTCATACACATCGGAGTGGAGACATTGGCGGAGCGGTCATTTTAACTGAGGGAAGTATTGCTTCAGGCGTACGGCGGATTGAGGCAGTGGTCGGTGACGCTGCAGTCAAGGCCATTTGGGACCAGAACATGCTCATTCAACAGGTATCTGGAGTCGTGAAGGGAAATGAATCGAATCTGCTTGAGAAAGTGAATCAAACCGTGGGTGCTGTACGGGAAATAAAAGGGGAGTTGAAACAACTTCAGAACCATCTAGTGCTCCACCTAACGAACTCTCTTTTATCGAGCGCTCATTCGGAGGGGACCGGAACACCGGCTGTGATTTATGGTGAGTTTGAGGGAGTTGGACGCGAGGTCCTTACTCAGATAGGGGATGCTGTGATTGGGAGACAGCAAAAGGTTTCGGGGGGGAGTGCAGTCTCCCTCTATGACGGAAAGGAACAGACATTTCTGATTAAATCGCAGGGCGCTTCTATAGATTGCAGTGTTTTTGCATCTCGGGTTCGGGAGCAGTTCGGTATAAAGGGAGGGGGAAATAGCAGGGGGGCCACATTATTGGGGGTTACCAAAGAGGTCGCACAAAAATTACGCAGTGAAATAGAGCGGGAGTCTACGCAGTGAATACCAGCATAGTGAATAGAACCGGGGATGTATCACAGGGAGCGTTTAGGGGCGACCTAGGAATCCGTTTAGATCATGTGGGCTTACAGGTAACTGATTTGAATCAGGCGATTCGGTTCTATGAACGAACCCTTGGTATGGTCGTTATATCGTCATGCGTGGGAGACTATGCGCATCTATCGTTTGGGGGTCCTCGAAAAGTAGTTTCGTTAATTGTTCAGGATAGCAATAGTCAGGCGGCGCTTCTGGGGCATCCTGGAGCGAATGGCCATTTCGCCCTAGAGGTTGGAAACATCAAAGGTTTTTACGAATTTTATAATAGAATCAAGGGCGAGGGCTGTTCAAGTAAAGTAATTGACCATCAAGTGTCTTGGACGATCTATGTAGACGATCCGGACGGGAATAACATAGAGGTATTTCTATGGCGCAACTTCGAAAAAAGGCCCGACACGGGTGAAAAAGCCGAAGATACGCCTTCGGTCGCCGCGTGGCGAGGAGCGACGAGATTCCTGGCTGAGGAGGTTATTGAAGAGGAATTTCGACGAGTTGAGCAGGCGGGGGGTGGAGGAGAGTAGGGGTGCGGAACGGGTGCTGAAGCGCCATTTGAAGATGACGGGAATTGCTTAATCCAGTATAG
>JBIIDM010000242.1:0-3963 GCA_044238365.1 Bdellovibrionota bacterium
TACCGTATCCCTTGATGTTTTGCCCATTCACTCAATTTCATGTACGGACACATCTCATATTTGTAAATAAAAGTCTATAGATTACTACTTTTTATTGAGCAGTTTTCAACCCCCGGCGAATCTCTTCCTTTGTGTCCAAGGGGCAGCAGTGCTTCTCGGCAATAGTATGTTTCGTAGTAAGTAGAACCGGACACGATGCATACGATTTTCCGGTAACCTCTTCTTCTATTCTTACTGGAGTACCGAAAAATCCCGCAAAACCATAGGTCTCGTATACTCCCGTAGACTCAAGAGCACGACGAAATGGCTCGGAGCGAACATCGATGCAGAATATAAATTGAGCATCTGGCTTTAAGTCCGTCGAACAAACGACTTGGCTACCCATTCGTACCTTGGTTAATAAGTCAGCACGATAGGCGTTCTCCGCCGACACAATTTTCTCTAGACAAGTCTCTTCAGACTTACCAGCTACTTTGAGATCATCTCCCCACTTTAAAAAACTCCTTGCATCGGGACAGAGCATCGTCGCTATGATTACGCGCATCGCCAAGTAGTCTACACCACGAGATTGTCGGTTGTTACCATTACCAGGATTGAACCGACCAGAACTGGTAACGCTAGAAAAAAAGACATGTACCGGGAATCGCCCCGGAGGTAGCGTGACGAAAAGCTTCCAACTATAAAAACGACTGTCACCACTAATGTGAACATCAGCAGTGAGAGTGGGTCAGGAAGAAAAAGATGGCCAAGTGAATCCATAACAAGTTTATTAACTTAGTGAAATTTTGTAGTATTAGAAAAATTACTGCTTTATACTGATACTATAAACGCCGCTAATATTAGTCAAACCAATAGTTTTAATGGGGACTATTAGATTCTCTAATGAATATTGACACTATCGCCATTCAAGCGTTCACGCAAGTCGCCGAGACGCGGAGCTTTACGAAGGCTGCAAAGAGAATTGGTCGGACTCAGTCAGCCGTAAGCCAGCAGATCCTCAAACTTGAAGAACAATTGGGAAGGGAGCTCTTTAATCGGGGGAAAACTCTGGAATTGACTCAGCACGGTGAGCTCTTTCTGGGCTACGCCCGACGGATTCTTGCCCTGCATCAGGAAGCAATAGATTGCTTTAAAGAACCCGGACTTGAAGGCGAGGTCCGTTTCGGTATCCCCGAAGACTTTGCGACGATGCTCCTGTCTAATGTGCTTGCAGATTTTTCCCGAAGTTATCCGCGAATTATGCTAAATGTTGAGTGCGATCTTACCTTGAACCTTTTTAATCGATTTCAGTTGAAGGAGTTTGATTTGGTGCTCGTCAAGATGAATAGGCCTGAAGGCTTTCCCAATGGGGTTACTGTATGGACGGAACCACTTGAGTGGGTCGGAGATCTTGATTTGATTCACCCGGAAAAGCCCTTACCTTTAGTCCTCGCTCCGCAGCCATGTGTCTATCGTAGATCTGCCCTTAATTCTCTTGATGCATCCGCACGTAAGTGGCGCCTTGTATTCTTAAGCCCTAGTTATGCTGGGGTCATCGCTGCGGTCAGAGCAGGGCTGGGGCTTACGATCTTGCCCAAGACGATGATTCCATCATTTTTGCAGCCCATAGAAAATGAACTACTTCCACCGCTTGAAAGAATACATGTTTCGCTGCTAAAACATCAGGCAGACGATGCAGCCATTAATTCTTTTGAAAGATTTGTGGTTAGACAGCTAAAAAGGTGATTTTCTACACCACGATGACTTCGATGTGTTGTGATGATGGTCTCAACATATATACCGGTTTCACTTCAAAAAGTCAGAAAAAATGAGGAACCGGGATATCCTTTGCGGAGCAAAGTCCCTGAAGGGAAAAACAAATACCCATTCCAGAAAATAGAGTCTTCAGACATTTTGAATTGGAATGGGTATACCAGCACTGTGTAGTGGCCACTAGTTAGGTTTGCTAATAATTAAGAGCCTCCCTTACCGGAGAGCGCAACCAAACGATGCGTTTTTTGTGGTTTTTCACTTAGTTTCTTATTTCTTGCATCAGTCATTTCTATTACAAAACAAGATAATTCTGCGGTTTGTTCGAGCCAAATCTTATAATCAGGTTCCGAAGGTTGCAACTTGGTTTCAAAGGAGATGGATTTTAAGAGTAATCGTTTCACGTTTATCGGCAGCGTATAGTGAATGCAGCAGCAGGCGGTCGCATATACTGGCCAGCTTATAATTCCTCTCTGAGCCTCAAGTCTCGCAATATAAAGGTACGCCTTGCGTCCAATCTCTGCATTGTCTACAAAGGCTTCTTCAATCAGAGCTTCGAGCTGGTCGCTCAAGCCTACCTCTAGTATCGCAAATCTAATAACAGCAAGATCCATCGGGTCTCGGGCACTCCCGGAAATTTTGGGCTTTAGTGCTCTGTATTCTTTTGCAAGGGCAGAGCGTGAAAGAGATTCTATTTCATTTTTGAAATGGTTGATTGCATGTGCTCGATCGGCCTCGTGAAGGTGCTTATTCAACAGCGCCGCAAGTTCGTCTACGGTATACACATATGAGTTCAGTGTAGCCCCTAAAAGTGACTTAATTTCAACTGTATAGGTAAGCAAATCACGCGATTCAGAGATCCAGATTGAGAGTCCTTTTCGGCAACCTAATACCGAGAAGCGGCGGGCTAGCCCATTACTGTGAGTATCGTAGACGTCGTCTTTGGTTTTAATATATCCTGATACCAATGACCCAGGATCATTATGAGGCTGCATTTTTTGTTCGGCAGCGAATGCGCAAGCATACCGGCTCCTTAAATTGTCCTGAAGTTTTTCAAGGGAGCTTTTTTCCATCTTGTAAAATTCTCTTTTCAGATTCGATTTTTTACGAGACTAAACTTTCTTTGGCCTCTTAATCCGGATTATTCACGAAACGCGCCACCAGAGTGGCGAAGGTACTGCAATATTTATCCGAAAATGAGATTTTCAGGACGACATAGTGTTGAAACACATTGAGGTCTGAAAATCTCATTTTCGGTTACATCTTCGGTGCCTTAACCGCTCTGGTGGTACGCCTTTACGGCTTTATCTGCTTTACGCCTAAGATCTGATATAAAATCAATGAGTTACTCTTTTTCTTATGTCGAACTCCAGGCTCTTATGTGATTAGGACTAGGAACGATTTCAATATAATGCTTTTTTAATTTAAAAAATCTTTCCTAACAACCTACTTTATAACACATGAAGCATCTTGCCTATCATCCTTTTTTCATCATTTCCGCTTTGTGCTTTCTTGGCTGCACTATTAATTGAATTGTGCTTGAGACAAAAATCCTGAGCAGCAGTGCGTTTTCTCCAGGTAGCACAAACTACTATTAAACACACTCAACGCAAACGAAAAAAAGTCAAATTTGAACTAAATTGTATCACTATAGCGTCGCTTTCAGAAGGAGTTGCAGGAATTTGTAGTGCTTTATTATGAGAAATTTTCTTGATAAATGGAGCTGTGGGCAATGTCAGATATCACTATTCAGGGAAGTCGAGAACTTAAATCTGAGAATAATCAAGAATTGAAGGCACCAAGTATTAAAATTGAATATACGTATGACGTTGAATTAATTCCAAAACTTACGGGCAGAGTGATGTCAGAAAGTGGCGATAGACCTTTTCCAAAAATCAAGGTCAGTAGCGACATTGACAACTATCAGAAGACCCAAGGCCTTAGTCAGCAACTTCGTAGTATCGAGCAACGGACCGGAATTACGATAGAAAGGATTGATTCTCCCGGTATATGGATTGAGGATGTATTTATTCCATTAGAAAGCGATAAGACTAATACTCTGCTTGCAGCAAACTTCAATCGCGACGACAATCGAGTAGGACCCCGCTCGCACGGGGGACCTCTCACACCACGTAGCGTACTTTGCGTACTACGCGGTTCCATAATGAGTTTTACCAGTCAAACCATGGAGGCGAGCGAGAAGAGTCCAAGCTC
>JBIIDM010000086.1:0-13831 GCA_044238365.1 Bdellovibrionota bacterium
TTCTTACTGTGACATCTGCATCGGACGCATCACCGCTCCGGCCGGAAATTCTTTGAACTGCCAACTCAAAAGGAACCTCGCACCATAGGCCGAGAAATGACTTTTGATTACGAGTAGCGAGAGTTTCAATTAGATCTCGGTACTCTTGTGCACGAAACGTGGCATCCACAAAAACAGAAAACCCTGCTTGGAGGATGCTCTCGGCAACTTGAATCATTCGATCATAGGTTCGATGGTCGATTGCCGCTCCATATCCGTCGCTTCCAGCCGTTGTAGTATTCTCAAGGCGAAGCAGTTCTTTCCGAATAACGTCAGACCGAAGTTGAATACCACTAAGCTCGGCTGACAGGCGCTGGCTCAGGGTGGTCTTTCCTGTTCCCGATAAACCGCCGACAGCAACCACGTATGTGGGCCGCTCCCGCAGAAAGTGCTCGGCAACCTCAAGATACTCCTCGGCTGCTTGAAATTTTTCTTCTCGCCAACTTACCAGTATTCTTATCAGAGCTCGGTGGGCGCAAAAGGCAACAAACAAATCAAGGTACTCATAATCACGAGTTACCTCAAGATACTCATTAAGAAGAGCATACGCCAGTTCAGGGTGCTTCCGCCGAACCAGATCCATAAATAGGAAGGAAACATCTGCTAGTCTATCAACACAGACTAACTCATCCGAGAAATCAATCCCGTCAAAAGGCAGGTACTCATTGTTCCAGTAACAGACATTTTTAGCATGCAAATCTCCATGACCAAAAACAAGGCAATTCTGCCGATTTATCAGCACTGGTATCAGAGCCTGAGATTTGATTCCTAGAGCTCGTGCTACAACGAAAAACCGCTCCTCCAGTCGAGTCCCGCTTAGGACCTGCTGGCAGATATTGAGCGTCGTCTCAATCACCCTCAACGTAATGGCAGGAGTACCTAAGTCACCCGTATAGCCAACACCCTGGTGAAACTTCGCCAACATCCGGGCAAGCTCACGCATCTCTACGGAGGTAACCAGCCCCCGTTTGAGCCTCTCCGAAAGAAGCGCCCCCTCATCAAAACGATTCATGAGCACCAAATACTCCACGGCTCCGGACACTCCAACATCCTCGAGTTTGTAGGAATCTCCCTCCGGCACAACCGCTAAAACTCCAAGATAGATCTGGGGAGCATACCGAGAATTTAAAGCAACTTCAGCCTCGCAACACTGCCGACGTTTCTCCAGCGAAGTGAGATCAACATACCCGGCATCGAGCGCCTTCTTAAGCTTGTACACTCGATCCTCAATCAAAAAGATGTGGGATAAAGCAGTCTCGATGTGATTGCCATTAGCTCCGACCAAACCGAACAGATAGGAGACTACTTGATTTTGCTCTCTCATTTGTGAAACATGCTCTTATGGCTTTCAAATTACAGGATAAAGTCGCATAGGCGCCGACGCTATCGATCTCTATCTTCGAAAAATCGAACTACACTATACCGGCACAAGTCATGTACCTTTTACACAGTTTCTTGCCCGGTATTTATAATTGGAATTTGAGAATTCGGTCAAACAGCTCTTTTATACCACAGCCAGTCAGATTATTATTTAGCAAGCCCCAAATTTTATTTGGGGCTTGCTAATCCAGATTATTCCATTCCTATTACACCGCAATATTAACAGCCTCTGCATAATCAATACCGTCGTAATCGAATCCAAAAACCCTTAGATAATCGCTCTGAACACCAGCAACGTCACCAAGTTCGGCAAGATTCTCCGAAGTTACCTCGTCCCACAATCGCAAGACCTCCCTCTGAACCTCCGGCTTCAATTCCCAGTCATCGATGCGTATTCTTCCCTCTGCATCAAGTGCAAGTGAATCGAGGTCCTTAAAGAGATAGCTATTGAAGAGGCGCACCATCTGAGCTATACAATCTTCATGGAGTCCCTTGGATTTCATTACTTTGTACAACAGTGAAAGATAGAGCGGCACCACTGGAATTGCAGATGAAGCCTGCGTAATTAGAGCTTTATTTACCGAAACCAACGAATGACCTTTAATCGGCTTTAGTAGATCAGCAATCTCATTTGCCTTTGACTCGAGATCCTTTTTAGCTGCGCCAATCGTACCATCTTTATAAATCGGATACGTCAACTCCGAGCCAATATACGAATAGGCGACTGTCACGAATCCTTCACCTAAAAGCTCCTCACTTTTTAAGAATTCGATCCAAAGCTTCCAATCATCGCCCCCCATAACCTTGACTGTCCCCGCTATTTCTTCAGCGGAAGCCTCAGTTATTTCCACTGGCGAGATATCCCCATTCAGAAGACTCATAGTCCTGGATGTATACGCCTGTCCAATAGGCTTTAACACCGAGGAATAGGTCTCGCCAGTATCGGGATCTGTGCGCCGTGGTGAAGCGAGGCTATAAACCAATAAATCAATCTTTCCCATATCGGATCTTATAGCTTGTGCTACCTGCTTACGAGTGTCATTGCTAAACCCATCAGCATTAAAATCCTTACAATAAATACCCTCCTTGGCGCAGTAATCAGCAAAAGCGTTGGTAGCATAATGCCCAGGAGAACCTGTTCTTCGCTCCCGTGGCGCCCGCTCAAGAAAAACACCTACTGTTGCCGTCCTGTTCGACTTTGCAAGAGCTATTCTTGAAGCAAGACCAAATCCGGATGACGCTCCCAGTATCAGCGCGTTCTTATATTTTCCACACGGGACGATATGATCGCCTGCATACTGCAATTGTCGCTCAACACTTTTCATGCATCCAACAGGGTGAGCTGTCGTACAAATAAACCCCTTGATCTTTGGCTTTACAACTTGAAAATCTTCCACGTCACTCATACTTCCTCATCATTATTCACACGTAACGACTCAACTTCTAGCCGATCTTCCGCGACCGATAAAAACTTGAACCATTGCACAGGTTGAAGGTCCGTTTACAAATCGACCCGAGTTTCTGCTACTTAGTATACCGCTTCCGTGTTTAAAAGTCATAAATAGGCTAAACGGGCAGCCGCTTTCGCAGAGCATGGTCCCTGTAAGTGAACCCAGTGCCCATTCCAGGAAATAGTGTCTTCATACCTCTTGAATTGGAATGATTGGACGTTTTGTTAGATAACTCCGAAGTTTTTCGAGCCTCGAGGGAATCCCAGCATCGATCCAATAAGTCTCTCCAATATCAAAACCTAAGATTCGTTCACCACTCTCAACAGCTCGTTTATAGGGATCTATAATTGAAAATGGTTCACAAAATCCCACAAAGTAGTCAAACATCCGTGGTGATAGTACATGAATTCCAGTAAATCCAAAGGCCTGCCTGTTTTCTTTCCTTTCGTGACACATATACATATTCTTGTCAAAAAATAGAGGGCGGGAGGTCTCTCTATTCATTATCGCAAGAGTCGCAAGAGCATTATGCCGATTATGTGCTTCGACCAACTGGAGAAGATTTAACTCGCAGTAAACATCTGCATTATAAATAACAAAATAGTCCTCTGCCTGCAGCCTTTGTGCAACATTCAAGACACCACCACCAGTACCTAAGAGTTGATCTTCTTTAGATAAGAAAATCCGAGTTCCGAAATAATCGCGACTTTGCACATAGAGCTGAACCTTGTCCGCCAAATGATATAAATTGATTATAATTTCAGATGCTTCAAGCGTCTTAAGCTTATCTACCACCATTTCAAGCAGGGTAGTTTCCCCGACGGACATCATACACTTCGGTGTTTCTTTAGTAAGATCTCCCAATCTACTCCCAAATCCCGCAGCCAATATCATTGCCTTCATGAAAATATTTCCTTTGGTAACTAGGGTGCGTTGACATTTAGTTTGTCGAGAACAAATTTCGCAGGATTAGGACGACAAACTAAATGTCAACGCGCCCTAGGCTCAGATTTTTCCTAAAACGCCCCTTCACGGTCCATATATTGAGATTTTAAGGTTATCTCAAAAATCCGCCCAGAGACAAAAGGCCTCTCAAGAACGAAAATGGCAACGAATTTTCCAGCGAAAGATTCGGTGCCTTAATGATGTCAGATGGCAGAAGCTTGTGACTAATCCAGACTAACTGCTTACTAGCCGCGCATTTGCCTCAAGCTGAATATGACGGAGCGATATGTTGACGCCATCCTGTTCACGTAGGCTCCTCGCACACCATTGAGCACAAAATACTGAACGATGCTGCCCCCCGGTACACCCGAAACCAACTGAGAGCCTGGAGTAACCTTTCAAGCGATATGAATATATCGATAAATTCACGATTTTCATCACCGAATCCATGAATTCTCGCAACATCGGCTCGCCGTCAAGTTCGAAAATCACCTGCTTATCAAGACCCGAAAGCTCCTTATGGCGCCCGTCGCGGCCCGGATTTTGTAAACATCGACAGTCAAACTCATGTCCCCCGCCGTTTTCAAAATGAAAGGCTTCCAGGGGAGTTTTCAGAAAAGAGAAGCTGTATACTAATATATCAATAATGTTGACCTGGTCCATACGTTCTTTCTAATCAATCCTCTACTGTCTGTCTGAGAAGGGGCCCCGTTCATGCTTTACCCAGTTACCGCTCGTCTATCAATTTTTTAATTGCGTTACTTTGCTCATGGATACAAAAACAAGTGGATTTGAGGGCCGGAAAACGACCTGCAAGGCCCTGGAAATCTTCAAAAACCGTTTTTAACGACTCAATCGTCTGCGGAATTATATACAGAAAAGTGGGATTCCCCTCCCCTAGTCCTAATTTGCCATACCGCCCCAGTACTTGAAACAATCGCAAAAGGAGGGCAGCAGGATAATAGCGGGTAAACTCTTCTCCCGCGATGCCAAATTTACACTCAAGCTCCTGAAGATACGTTCTCAGTAGGACGTTCCTCGTCATCGTATCAAGTGCCGTTCGTGACTGAAACAGAAGAGATACAACGTCGTATTGAAGTGGGCCTCGACAACCATTTTGATAATCAATAAACCAAAGCTTATCAGCTGAATCCACCATGATGTTGCGAGACTGAAAATCTCGATACATAAAGAATTCTGATGGGGCAAGAGACATCCAGTCAAATAATTCACCGAACTCTGCACGTGCGTCATTCGATACAACAGTTCCTATACGACCACAAAACTCTTCTTCAAATCGCTGGACATCTGTCTTCATGCCGGTATGATCAAAGGCCTTATGTGGATAACATGAGGAGTAATCGAGCGTAATCCCCGCCGTAATCTGAAACTCAAGCAGCACCTGCAACGTATTGGCATAAAGCCGCTTGACTCTGGCACTACCTAATCCCTCTTGCATAACGACATCGTACAACGTCGTGTTCCCAAGATCATCCATCATAACCAGTCCACGACCGTGATCAGAGCTATAAATCTGTGGAACTGGTAATGACTTGGCTCGAAACTGTGCCGTAAGAGCAACAAACGCCTTATCTTCCTCAGGGTCGGGATTATACGCCACTATTACCGAAGTTTCACCCCGGGAAAGCCGAACAAGCCTTCGCTTGGAAGCATGGGCGTCGATTGGCTCAGCAACTTCAGGAGCTTCCCCAAAGATTTCGGAATAAAAATTGCGGGCACTTTCAACAAATTCCAACGATTTCCCTCCACAAATTCCAGACAAACACCATTAACCTACCGCTTCACAAGTAGGGCTTTATAATAAAACGCGTCCCCAGCACGATTGAAGGATTCAAAATGTCAGTGACTTTGGAGTTGTTAGGACCCTTGCTCTTGAAAGACGAGGTACTCTGCAAATCTCAACTTCAATAGCATTTTCATGATGTTAAGCCTATTGGAAGGCACGGGCTCCAAAAAATCGGGCTTAGGCACAATACTTGCTCAGATACCTCCCGAACAAAGCTTCAATCGGCCTCAAAAAACAATCTAGGCTTTTCTATAAAACGATACTCTCGTGAATTTAGCAACAATACTGACTGGAGAGAGTTATTTTTTCCAAAATTATTCATAAAGAGGGTCCGTTAAAACTACCGATACAACCATTGATGGTCAACTACTGATTATGTTGAGCTAGCTACTATGCCCCCAAGAGATCTTAACCCAGCAGAGAAATCCGCCCTTACCCTGCTTAGCCTCGGCCAAGAGGTTGCTTCGCAGGTCATACTGCACCTGAATGAAGTTGAGGTTAAGCGAATAAGCCGGGCCTTTCTCTCGGTAAGCGAAATTGATCGGGAAACACAACTTCAGATCTGTAAAGAATTTCGAACCCTACTTAAAGCAGGAGAAACGCTCCTTGTTGATGGCAGAGAGTTTGCTAGACAGGTCATCACCAGCGCATTCGGCGATGGAATTGATAACAACCTACTGGGGTACGTTACTGGAACCCGAAAGGAGCCAATTAGTTCGATCCTTGCAGATGTACCCGAGCGAATACTCACCCCTTTTATCGCGGCGGAACATCCACAGACGATCTCATTTTTAATGACCAAGATGAATCCCGACCAAGCGGCACTCGTGTTACAAACACTTACAGAGGAACAGCAGACCGATATTTTAGTGCGAATTTCTCATCTGAATACCGTTAGAAATGAGGTTCTCGACGAAGTAAGAGAAGTCTTGCGGGCATCTCTCAAGGGCTCCTCAGCCTCCGAAGAAGAGGAACTTTTTGGGCCAAAAGCAGCTGCAGATATCCTTAATTTTGTGGAAAGAAATAATGAAGATAGAATTCTCTCCGAAATTGAGGAGATGTATCCTGATATTGCCGATCAAATTCGTAACCTCATGTTTACCTTCGAGGATGTTGGTCGAATTGACGATAGAGGCGTCCAGACAGTCCTTAAAGATGTACCACGCGATCAACTTGTATTAGCTCTCAAAACAGCAAGCCCTGAACTATCCCAGCTTCTGCTAAGAAATATGTCGCAGCGGGCCGCAGCAATGATTGTCGAGGACCTACAAGCTCTGGGACCGGTCAAACTAAAAGACGTCGAAAAAGCCCAACAAGGCATCGTCGATACCGTTCGACGACTTGAAAGCGAAGGAAAAATCTTAATCGGAGGTTCTGGTTCCGACGATAAGCTTGTCTAAGGCCCTGACACTATTTGGAGATTTCTTTAACCTGAATTCGACGTAAGAACAAAGGTAAATGGTTGAAATTGCCTTAGATACGAGGCTCAAGTGATATAACAGCGCAGGCTGAAGCTTGCCACGTCGAGCATTTTAAATCACGACTCTACACACGACAAAAAATCGTAACTGACTGAAATCACAGACGGAAGGACTCTCAGTGCTTCTAATAATTTCAACCATTTACCGCAGTTCTTACGTCGAACTCAGGTCTTTAGATAATGATCTGCTTGAGCTAATGCAGTGTGACCTTGGCTCCAGACGATTCTATAAGATTAAGAAGCTGCTCCTCGGAAACACCTCCCCCAGTCTGAATCATAATTCCCCCCTTAAGATCTCGAAGAACCTGATACGTCTTTCGCTTAAGCAAGACAGTTTGAACGGCCAAAACAGTTCCCGCTACTCCGCAGCTAAAAGTAAAAATCAGAAGCGAAAGCAGCCACTCGGTTGGTACAAACAAGGTGTAAAGCGAACAAAATATAAGCACAAGACCGGGCAATACTGAAACGAATTCGAGTACTTGCCTAGTTTTCTGAAGAATAGAAGTCGAACGACCTATCTCCACCGCCTGCTCCTTTAGCCTAATGAAAGCACGGATGCAGCCTTGACTAACCGTATCAACGTAGCCGGTGATTTTGTGAAAAAGATGTATCTTCATAAGCTATAGTGGGCAAAAATAATACTGTTGGGTAGATATAGGATTATAGGCGACCGAATTCAAGTCATAAGGAGCACATTAATTACTAATCGTATGATTTTAAGGTTTTAGTACCGTGAATTATTCGGTCACCACTCTGTTTTGCCACTGCGGCCAAACAGCCCGCTTTATGTCACTGGAAGCTGGTTAATGACAATGACACCTCCCTCTGGAGCGCCACTTACACACGGCGTTCAATTGTGAAAACAACACGAACTCAGGAGAAAAAGGATTATTTTGCGGATAACCCGGAGTACCATACAACGCGATTGGAGTAAGACCAGTCGATTAACCCAGCCTCTAGCAAAATGCCGGATTAGGTGCCTAAAAATACCACTTTGGTCACCAGAGAATTCAGACATTTTGAATAGGAATATGTATAATGCGGCACGGGTTCAAGACCGTAATAAATTTTGTCTTAAGAGGCCAATGCTAGAATCCGGAAAAGTTGTTACTACTACGAGGCGGAGTGCCCACGTTCTCATAGATCAGAGCGAAGCACCCGTGCGTGTCGCTGTTTCAAATCAAGTGCAAGGAGTCTGTGTTGGAGATCTTGTAGAGTTGAGCTCTGACGAAAATTCAAATATCTCAGAAAGCAGCCTTTCCGCAAACTCAATACTACGGAGCATTTATCCAAGGAAAAATTGCCTGTTCCGATCCTTTGGAAATAGGCGAAAAAATGTATGTGCTAATGTCGATTTAGCGCTGATAATTACGGCCCCTGGCATACTGGGAAACACTATATTTATAGATCGCATTTTATGCGCGTGCGCTCTTGAACGAATTCCTGCTGCTTTGATAATTAATAAGAGTGATGTGGATAATCCTGATGAACTTATTGAAATCTATCAAACACTCGATCTGCTATTGATTGTCTCCAGTGCTCATACTGGCGAAGGAATGGACCAAATACGCTCACTGTTACTCGTACCAACTCGCAGTACCGTGGTGCTCTGTGGAATTTCGGGAGTGGGAAAAAGTTCCATAGTCAACACTCTGATGCCGGATGTAGGTCGTAGAATTCAAGCCGTAAGTAGGAAAACCGGACAAGGCCAACAAACCACCACCCAGGCTGAAGGATTCCTGTTGCCCCGAGATTCCTCAACCCCGCTCTTAGTAGTTGACACCCCCGGAGTCCAGAACTTCGGACTGTCTCATTTAACAGAGGAAGAGTGCCGTCATGGCTTCACCGACATCGTGAGCCTTTCAAACAAATGCGAATTTCGCGATTGTAAACATATAGAAGAAGTGAACTGCGGCATCCTGGATGCCATCTCAAATGAAGTTTTCTCCATTAGTAGATACGAATCATACTTGAATATTCTTCAGGAACTTGAGCAAGCAAAGAAATTCAGATATTCGATACATAATAAACGCTAGCTACACGAGTTTTTCAAATGCTTTGTTTTATTTGATGTCAAGGCAAGGGGTAATTCTTCTCATCGCGTCGTATAAACCTGAGTTCGACGTAAGAACAAAGGTAAATGACTAAAATTGCTTTAGACAAGAGGCTTGCAGTGATATAAAAGCGCAGGCTGAAGCTTGCTACGTCGAGCATTTTATATCATGAGCAACGAAGTGGATAAAGTAATTTTAGCCATTTACCGCAGTTCTTACGTCGAACTCAGGTTATAAGTACCTAGGCAAAAGTTTTTCGGTCTTATGTAGTGCAGAAAATGGTCAAAAACGGCTGTATTATGTGTCGCATAGGACCGAAAAACTTTTGTCTCGGTACTTATGATCATCACTGCCTCTTGACGAAGAGATCAACCAACCTGGTAAACACGTACAGGAAATTACCCTACTCGTTCCATAGTATTGGGTCCTTTCCCTGCTCCATAAGCAAATCATTACACTTTGAAAAATGGCCACAGCCGATAAATCCGCGATACGCCGAGAGTGGCGACGGATGTGGGGCCGAGAGAACGAAGTGCCTAGTCGTGTCAATAAGAACAGCCTTACGTTTGGCGTGGGCACCCCAAAGCATAAAAATCACACCTTCCTTATGCTCGTTAATAACTGCAATTACAAAATCAGTAAAGCGCTCCCACCCGATCGTAGAGTGTGATCCCGGCGTATTGGCGCGAACGGAGAGTGTGGTGTTAAGAAGAAACACCCCCTGCTTTGCCCAGGAGCTAAGATCGCCCCCTCCAATTTTCGTTACCCCAAGATCTCGCTTTACCTCCTGAAAGATATTCTTTAAGGAGGGTGGTGGAGGTTCCGGTGCCTGCACCGAGAAGCACAAACCATGTGCCTGGTTCGGACCATGGTAAGGGTCCTGACCTAAAACTACAACCTTGAGAGTCTCAAAAGCCGTGACCTTAAACGCCTCAAACATCTGCTCTTTTTGGGGGTAAACTACTATGCCACTTCTTCTATCTTCTTCTATTTTACGTAGTATATCCTTGAAGTATGACTCGGTAGATTCGGAATGCAACAAATCATTCCAAGTAATGTTGTTGTCTACGAATTTGGTTGAAGGTTTTGATTGATGAAAGAACCCTTTGGTGGGCCTGTCGGATGGCAAGCCCACCATAGTAGGCTGCGATACAACATTTTTGGTGACTTCCTGAAACGGAATATACTCATCCATTTATACTGGTACCACCGAATAGAAACATATATTTTCTTTAAAATTGCCGCTTCAGAAGCTCGAAATCATTGGACTTCGGGTCCCTTGTCTTAAAGTAAGTGGGGGCTGATTCATCACGAAAACGCATATCAATTATTCGGATTCCCGCCACTCTTAGAGCAACCGCAGTCGGGACAACCGCTATGGCCCACATTACGGCCAAAATCAACGGAGTCATAACCTTACTTAACAACAGTGCGCCGATCATCCAGCATCGCCACAAGTAAAATACGGAAATGGGGATAAACCTAGCCAGAACCATAACGACTGCGCCAAAACCCAACAAATAAGTAGCCACAAACAACTGTGAATAATAATAAAGTCGGTATGTCGCTATTAAAGTCAGGAACCCGAACACCACATAGCCGAACTCTGCTACACATCGACGTACGGGCTTCTTCAGAAAGTTTCCATCAAGCGTGGTCGGGATCTGAGACAAACTCTCAAACATAACTATTCTCCTGAATGCCTAAATCAGCCTAATCCAATTCAAAGGTTTCTTTCCAATTAACACTTTCGACCCACTTCGGTTGATCCTCTTTCAGAAAAATCAAATCGTTAATAACCAGACAATCCATATTGGTTCTCATAAAACAAACATAAGCATCTTTCGGAGTGCATACAATCGGCTCTCCGCGTACGTTGAAACTTGTGTTCACTAATACTGCACAGCCTGTGAGTGCTTCGAACTCACTGAGAAGTTCGTGAAAAACGGGATGGGCTTCCTTTGAAACGGTCTGAATTCTTGCCGAAAAATCAACATGCGTTACCGCCGGTATTGTGGAACGGGGAATATTCAGTTTGGCGATTCCAAACAGGTCATCTTGATCCTGAGTCATCTGAATCCGTTGTGATTCAGCAACAGGCGCAACCAACAACATATAGGGAGAATCCTTGTCGAGCTCGAAATAGGTACTGACCTTCTCGCGAAGTACAGCGGGTGCGAACGGCCTGAAAGATTCCCGGAATTTTGTCTTAAGATTTAACGTTGTCTGCATCGACGTGGGTCGTGGATCTGCAATAATACTCCGATTTCCTAGCGCTCTCGGACCAAACTCCATTCTCCCCTGAAACCATCCAACTACTTTCTCAGAAGCCAGATGTGTGGCGACTTCCTTAAAAAGCGTCTGCTTGCCTGCCTTGTGGTATACAGGCTTATATTCTGCAAGCTGTGCTATGGTCTCTGCATCCGTATAAGACGGACCAAGTAATGACTGCTTCTGGAGATCCCGCTTACCATCAACTTTTCTCTCATTTTTGAGATAGCCGTACCAGACGCACAATGCCGCTCCAAGCGCTCCCCCGGCATCTCCTGCTGAAGGCTGAATCCAAATATTTTCAAATGGCCCCTCACGAAGTACCTTTCCATTGCCAACACAATTTAGCGCCACTCCACCTGCGAGAACCAAGTTCTTAGAGCCAGTCTCTTTGGCGAGATAACGAGCCTGTCGCAACATACAATCTTCCGTAACCTTTTGCACAGAAGCCGCGAGGTCCATTTCACGTTGACTTATTGGAGACTCTGGCTTTCGGCGTGGTCCCTCAAAAAGATCGCCGAAATTCTCCTTCGTCATGGTCAAGCCAGAAAGGTAGTTGAAATATTTCATATTCAACCTAAACGATCCGTCGTCCTTAAGATCAATGAGATGCTCGTAAATCGTATCCACAAAGCGAGGCTTCCCGTAAGGCGCCAACCCCATTACCTTGTATTCCCCCGAGTTGACTTTAAAGCCCGTAAAATAGGTCACCGCCGAATAAAGCAACCCTAAAGAATGGGGAAACTCGATCTCCTTATCAATTGAAAAGGTATTTCCACTTCCGAACCCGAGACTATTGGTGGTCCACTCCCCTACCCCATCAATCGTGAGAATAGCTGCATCCTGGAACGGTGAGGGATAAAATGCGCTCCCAGCATGACTTTGATGGTGCTGTGTAAACAATATGTCCCCTTCATATCCCAATTCTTCCTTGATATTTCCGGGCATCCATAACTTATGTTTAAGCCAGAGAGGTAAGGAGCGAGCATAGGAAGTAAACCCCTTTGGAGCAGTCGCCACATATGTTTCTACAAGCCGCTCAAATTTTAACAAGGGCTTGTCATAAAATACGACATAATTAACGTCGTTTATTTCTATCCCTTGGGATTTCAGGCAATATCTAACCGCATTTCGAGGGAAGTCGAAATCATGCTTTTTTCGGGTAAACCGCTCTTCTTGGGCAGCCGCACGGATATCACCATCGATAACAACACAAGCTGCACTATCATGGTAGTATGCTGATATTCCTAGAATGATCATTGTGGTTTCCTTTCAAAAGAGGAAAAAGCGCCTAATCCGAGACATTCCGCTCCCTGCCTAATACTGGAAGGAAGGACGAGTGAACCATAGTGACCGAATAATCTCTATAGGCTATATAGTTTTCTGTTATGGAATAGTGCCACAAAGTGTTAATTTGGCATAATTTCTATAGAATCCCATCGAATAACGCAAGGACACGAGATATAAAACATAGCACCAAAAACATGCATGTCGCCAGACCAACCATAACTGCCTATATCATTTGTAAAAATGAAGAAGGAAATATCAGACGCTGTCTTGAGAGCGTAACCTGGTGCGATGAAATCGTGGTCGTGGACTCCGGCTCATCAGACTCAACCATTGAAATTTGCAAGGAGTTTACAAGTTCCATCTATTCAAGGGCCTGGGAGGGATATGGCCCACAGAAGAACTTTGCTCTTTCCAAGTGTCATAGCGAATGGGTGCTTAATCTTGATGCCGACGAGGAAGTGTCTGAGGAACTACGTGACTCAATAGTGCAAATCATCGGTGACCAATCGAATGGCGAAATATCTGGCTATTTTTTCCTTCGTGTCGTTCGATTTCTTGATAGGTGGTGGTATGCAGGCGACTGGTATCCGGAATACCGTCTGCGATTAGGAAAACGTGGCTTATTCCGGTGGACAACAGAACCCGTTCATGAACGGGCCGTCATCGAAGGTCGCTCAAGGCGGATCGCCAAGCCCTTATTCCACTATACCTATACCGGTCTTGAGCACCAGATTAACCGAATAAATAATTACTCCACACTCACCAGCTCCTATAAGGGCACTCAATACGCTCTGAACAGCCTTTCTTTCCGGCTATGGCTCATAGGGACGATAATTATCCGCCCCCTCCTGCGGTTCATACGCTTCTACCTTATACGGGGAGGTTTTTTATATGGTACCGCCGGGCTTATAGTAGCGACCAATGACGCATTTTATGTTTTTCTAAAATATGCAAAATTATGGGAACTCGCGGAGAAAGCGCGAACCACTCAAAACGCCAAGGTAACTACTCAGGTACCCCCAATATAAATGCGCCCCAAAAGCGAGCTAACAATTTGTAACTGCCAGGGATTTTTTCAAGGTCGAGGAAAGTGATTGTTTTGTGAATGAGGCGT
>JBIIDM010000243.1:0-3949 GCA_044238365.1 Bdellovibrionota bacterium
GATTTTCTGGTACTGTTTCTTTGGGTATCGTTTTGTTGGCTCTGGTTTAATGGTGTGGGTGAGGAGTAAATGAGTGTCTTGTTTCCAGTTCTAAATGAGGAGCCTTCGGTAAATGTTGAACCGGGCGATACCGGGTATCGAGGAACATCCGCTGCGAAGCCTGGGGTGTATATTCGTACATTCGGGTGCCAGATGAATGAGTATGACTCACAGAAGCTTGCGAAGATTCTTGAGCGTGATTATGAAGTCGTCGATACTCCAGAGAATGCCTCGTTGATTCTGGTGAACACGTGCAGTGTTCGTGAGAAGCCGGAGAACAAGCTCTACAGTCTTTTGGGGCAGGTTAAGAAGCTTAAGAGCAATCGTGCTGATGTAATGATCGGAGTAGGGGGGTGTGTTGCTCAGCAGGAAGGGGATTCGATCGTAAAAAGAAGTAAGGCGGTTGATTTTGTGTTTGGCACGCACAATTTGTCGCTTGTCCCTAGTCTTATTGAACGTCGTCGCGAGACCGGACGCCCCCAGGTGGCGGTTGACTACCGTGATGAGTGGGAGGAGCTGCCGCTTGGCTTGCAGGGGGGCGGGCGCGTATCAAGTCTGGTCTCAATTAGTCGAGGGTGTAACAAGAATTGTAGCTATTGTATTGTTCCCACAACGCGCGGAAAGGAAGTTTCTCGTGCTGTGGATGAGATCTTGCGGGAAGCCCGGATAGCGGTTTCCAGAGGAGCTAAGGAGATCGTTCTCTTGGGTCAAACTGTCAATTCCTACGGATTAGATCTCTCTCCCCGTTTAAAGTTTGTTGATCTCCTGGAGCGTGTTGCTGCCCTTGATGGCGTTGAGCGTATTCGTTTTACGAGCCCCCACCCCCAGGAAATAAGACAGGATTTTATAAATCTTGTCTGCGACTCGCCAAAGATTTGTCGGCACGTTCATATGCCCCTTCAGGCAGGGAGCGATCGCATACTGAAGTTAATGAACCGAAATTATCGCCGAGCCCGATATCTCGAAATTATCGGCGAGTTGCGGGCGAGGGTGCCCGATATGGGAATTACTACTGATATTATTGTTGGGTTTCCTACTGAGACTGATGAGGATTTTAGACAAACACTTGAAGTAATGGAGATAGTTCAGTTCCAGAACAGTTATTCATTTATGTTCTCGAAGCGGCCGGGTACCTTAGCGGCTGATATGGAAGGGGAGGTGGCACCAGAGGTATCCCTTGAGCGGTTACAAGAACTGCAGGCCTTGCAAAACGAACTGTGCCAAAAGGTCTTACAGGGATGGGTCGGAAAGGTGGTCGAGGTGTTGATTGATGGTCCTTCCAAGGCAGATTCCTCAGTTTTGCAGGGACGAACTTCTCAGAATATAACGGTCAATCTGGGCGAAGACGACAATTGGCTCTCGCCCGGAGATATTGTTCCGGTATATATTGACCGGGCAGCGCGTTTTACATTGAGAGGTAGTGCAGTAGAGCGGGGTGTTAGAACCGTTTCAGATACGATCGCTTCCCAGTGAGGGAATCGGTCGGCCGGTTTGTATTCCCATTCCAGTGCAAGGTGCCTGATAATTGCTCAGGTTTTTTGACTTTGGGGGAAATGGCTCGCAATAAGATAAAGGGTACTAATTTGTTATGACTTTTTGACGCCTACTCGTTATAATGTCGGGGTCGACGTTGGTTTGTGGGGTACAGCGCCCCCTTTCCAGAAGTCTAATGGTACCGTTTTAACCCTTTTTCTTACGTTGAACTCAGGTGTTTATCTCAGGAAGGTTTTTAGCTCGGGCAGTTTTTTATCTCGGGCGATGTGAATTTTCAATTGGCACAACCAGAGGGCCGTTGTACTTGCGTGGAATGTTCGCGCATCATATCAACAAGTTGTACAGAACGGGCCTGATAGGACGTACACCCTTTTTAATAGAAGAAATGTTATGTCTAAGGATGAAAAAGAGCAATCTGCGATTGAGATGTTTGTTGGAGGTGTAGTTGTTGATCCCAACACCCAGTCACCGGTGGTAATTCTCAAGGATGAGCACGACAAGATCAACCTTCCAATTTGGGTGGGGATGCAAGAGGCAACCGGTATTCTTAGTGCCTTGAAGCAGCTGACTCTCCCGAGACCACAGACTCACGATTTTATGTTCGACGTCATCAGTGCATTGGGTGCATCTGTACTAAGGATTATCATAACGGAGGTGCGGGACACAACCTACATCGCGGAGATGGTCTGTGTCTCGGGTGATCGTACCTACATCTTTGATTGTCGTCCCAGTGACGCGATAAACATTGCGCTGCGGGCGACCGCATCGATTTATGTTGCCACGTCAGTTCTTGAGAAGGCAAGGATGGTAGTTGAAGAGAATGCTCCTGAGGGAGAAGGTTCATCGGCGGTCGAAGAGGGGGGGGATGCAGTTGATTTTCACCAGATTGAGAAAGGCCGTTGGAATGAGATACTCGAAAGTCTCGACCCACAGGATTTCAAGTATCGTACCTAGTTCATGGGGTGGATGTCGTGTGCCTGTCACAGGGCTAATATCTTATGTCTTTATGGTACGTAACCCTCTGAGTTTCCTTGAGATGCTACTGTTCCTAGTTAGGGTGTTTTGAGAAATTTTAAGCGTTACTACATTGTTAAATTTGAGTATTTATGAAGCACGAACAGGAACCAGTTGTCGTTTTTTTTCGCAGATACAACAAGTCTATATTTGTGTTGGCCAGTTTCTTGTTAGTCGCTTTAGTGGGAACCCAATGGTATTTAAATGCAAAGGAGCGAGACCTGAGGTTGTCATCAGAGAATTTTGAATCTTTGCGTGAGGCGTACGTCAACTGGACAAAAGTGCTCAAGTCCTCCGATTTGAAAACTACCTCAAATCGGGATACGGTTGATAGTATATTCCAAAAAATGAAGACACTCCGTGTGAGCCTCCAGCAGGGAGTTACACCATATCCGGAAATCGCCCGTTTGTATGAGACGCTCGAAATTGTCAGCAGTGGACGTGCGGACGAGCTTGGGGGGGTTGAGATTGACCTGCCCCTAACTTCAGATCCAACGGGAGTAGAGGGACGATTAGTTCTTGAATTACAGGGGCTCGTGATTGCGAAGTCATTGGCCAATCGACCAGAACTTCGAGCTAAAGGATTAGCGCTTTTGAAAACATTAGTTCAACGTGGGAGTGTCGTTTCTGTGGCTGCGTTGTCATCATTGGCCGGATTAGCCGCTACAGATCAAGAAAAGCGCGAGCTGATCGCAATGATTCCGGGCGTACTTCAGCAGCAACCGTGGCAGCAGGTCGAGATAGATAAGGTGGCGCAGCGAATTAAGCTCGCGGAAGGCCCAGGTTAAGAAGGATGGTTTTACGTAGGGCGAAGGCTTGTTTTAGATTTTTTCTGATCATGGCACTGGCAGCGCTCATAAGCTGTTCGGGCGGTGTTGAACGACCTTTTGGTGTTCTGAGGGTGGGGAGATTAAAAGACATCCCGGTGGGAACTGTACGTTATTTTGAAGAGTATTCGCTTCTCATACAGCGAGATTCCGGGGGAATTCGGGCAATGAGTACGCTTAATCCGGTAACGTTAACTCCCCTTGAAAAAACTGTAATCGACGATCATGTGTTATTTCGCGATGCTATAAATGGCGGGCTATTTGATGAATCTGGTCGTATCCAAAACGTTAAAAGTGTAGATCGGGGCAAGGCAAACAGCGCCTCAATCGAGGGTTCTGCGACAGCTTTAACGCACTATAGGGTACTACTTGACCGAGTGGGTGGCGAATTGGAGGTGCTGGTGGTTATTGGGGTTTACCGCCCCACCGATTGGCGCCTTAAAATACCGTCATAATATTTTGGTCGTACTGTAGCTATTCCCGCTCGGCGCTCGGGCCCAGAGGGACTTGTCCCCTCTTGGCTGATCGCGAATTCACCCTGTGAATTCAGTGTGTTGTAGCTTTCATAGGGTGAA
>JBIIDM010000005.1:0-42938 GCA_044238365.1 Bdellovibrionota bacterium
GCCTAAAGATTCGGTACCTTAGCCACTCTGGAAGCGCGTTTCGTAAATAATCCGGGCTAGACTCTTTGAATGAGTCTTTCAAGAAAGCTATGTATGGATGACATGGTAATATCGTTCCCTACGGGAAAGGTATCGTCACCGCCATACACTATGAATTTGTGGGTGGCGCCGACATCATCACATGCACGGTTAAAAGCCGGATTTATTTTTGGGGCAGAGCCGTGTTTGATCTCAATGGCCCAAACTTCAGAATTTGGCATTTTCAGTACAAGGTCGATTTCGGCTCCTGCGGCTGTCCGATAAAAATAGCTCTCCGACTGACGGGGAAGAGAACCAATGATATTCTCAACAACAAAGCCTTCCCAGCTCTTGCCCAGGATTGGATTAGATAGCAAATTTTCATGATTTTTAATTCCAAGCAAACGGTGCAGAATGCCGTTATCTCTTATATAATAGCGTGGTGATTTGACTAGACGCTTTTTTATATTGGCGTGCCACGGTTG
Source organism: Bdellovibrionota bacterium (assembly GCA_044238365.1). GTDB lineage: Bacteria > Bdellovibrionota_C > UBA2361 > UBA2361 > JBIIDM01 > JBIIDM01. The sequence continues at coordinate 504 of JBIIDM010000005.1, forward strand.
AAGACGCCTGACTAAAAGCAGATCAGTCAAGATATCAGTGTAATGGCTGACACTTTTCCCATCGATCTCAAGATTTGCACCGAGCTTCGATTGGTTGATGGTTTCTCCCTGTAGATGTGCAAGCATGGTCCAGAATCGACGCAATTTTACGGCTGGAACCCTGAAGCCCATTTGGGGGATGTCGCGCTCAAGGTAACTTCTGATCAGATCCTCAAGCCATTCCATCGCCTGATTATCATTTTCGGATAGGTAGCTATCCGGAAATCCGCCACGAATCCACAACTGCCGCAAGCTGGTCTTTTCCTTCGCAACTTCGAGAGCATTAAAACCACACATCTCGAGATAACGAATTCGCCCGGCCAAGCTTTCGGAAGACTGGCGCAAGAGATCCCCTGAAGCAGATCCGAGAAGGAGGAACTGACCGTTTCTATGTCCCGATTGCTTGTTGGTGTCAATAACACCACGTAGGATCTTGAACAGCTCTGGTGCTCGTTGAATTTCATCAAGAATTACCAGCTTATCGTTATGCATCTTCAGAAAACTGACAGGGTCGCTTAGTTTTATCAGGTCTTCTGGTGCTTGAAGGTCGAGATAAATGGAAGGTAGAGACTGGGCTACGGTTTTCGCAAGTGTGGTCTTGCCAACCTGACGTGGTCCGAGTAAAGCCACGGCCGGCATGTGCTCCAGGGCTCTTGTTAAATCATGTGTTATGGTACGTTCTATCATAGCCTTGTATTTTAGGAGGCTATCTCCGAAAATACAAGGTTAATTCTAATCTGTGGGCACAATCGGGTCCGGGCTTATAGGGTTTAAATTTGAGGCTATCCGGTGTATGTAATCCGTTATAACATTCTGTAATTTTTTGATAAAACCTGGGCCCTGGCAATGGTCTTTCGGCCCCCGTAAATTTCCGTTCTTACTCGAGAGGTGTTGTGGTACTGTCTTTGGTAATCCGCAGATTGGCTTCCGGAAATAGTACTATTGGGGTTTTTAAAAAGTACTTTGTAAGCGCAGCGCCTTGCGGAAAAGAAATTGCTGCATATTTTCTTATATTGGCATATTAGAACACCATGGCAAAAGATTCATCATCTCCTTATCAGCACATTGTTCAGTCTCTATTCGTTAATCTGGCAATTTCTGTCTCTAAGGGGTTTGTTGCCATTTTAACCTCTTCAGGGGCGATGCTGGCCGAGACGATTCACTCGACGGCAGATTGTTTCAATCAGTTGCTGCTGCTCTGGGGGGTCAGAGTAAGTAACGCGCCGACAACTCGTCGTCATCCCTTCGGAAAGGGCCGCGAAACTTATTTCTGGTCTTTTATAGTGGCTCTTCTCCTTTTTACAGGCGGCGGAGTTTTTTCTATTTATGAGGGTCTGCACAAGCTCAGTCATCCTGAACCTGTTTCGAACCTTGGATGGGCTATCGCCGTTCTCCTATTCGCGCTGCTTCTCGAAGGTTGGTCGACGATTTCCAATATCAAGGAGATTAACAGGCGGCGAGGGCGGCAGCAATTCTATCGTTATTTGGTCGATACTAAGGATGCTGATTTGATAGTGGTTTTCGGTGAGAACCTGGCAGCCACTCTGGGGTTGTTGGTTGGTCTTTCCGCGGTTGTATTAACGGTGGTGACCGATGAACTGACGTACGATGCCTATGGGAGTATCGTAATTGGCTTGTTATTGGTGGCTGTTGCTATCTTTGTCGCCAGGGAGGTAAAGTCGCTCATTGTTGGAGAGGCTGCGGATCCGGCTTTGGCGGAGGCCGTGGGCGAAGTTATTAAAGCCGAGCCTACGATAACAGAGATTCTTAACCTTGTGACACTCCAGCAGGGCCCGGGACAGGTAGTCCTACATTTAAAACTTGCATTCGACCCAGAGCTTACGGTCACCGATGCCTGCAATGTGATTAACCGTATAGAGGCTGATATAAAGAGATTACGGCCCGAAATTCGGTGGTGCTTTGTAGAGCCTGATATACCTCGCGAGCGCTGATGGTGGTGCGGACGCATAGAACGGTTAGGTTCTTTACTGGTCTCAAATGGGAACGAGGTGCGATCAACTAGGTATTTTCAGGCATGAATGTTCAACAAGAGACAGGAGATTCTGAAGGACGATGCCACCTTCGTTTTCCGGCAAAATTCCGGTAAAAACTGGGGCGTTGAAGCTCCCCTGGTGACCGGTGGTTGAATCTGAGGGAAGCGGGCAGAGATGAGTGTCGTAATTCGCTTTCTGGTGAATTGTTACTTCAATAGAAGACTCTGAACTTGGTGATTTCGTCAAGCCTTTTGCAGACCGCATCGCCCTAGAAACATTTAGCAGGCTGAGATAACGCAAAATCTGTTCCTGGTTAACGGACACCGCACAGCCCCAAGTCGTTGGCGCACAGAGATATCGGGAGGTTGGCGTAGTGATTGATATCGCAGGGAGGGCTAGAAATTTTTCATTCTCCATGTTTGTCCAGATCTGGGGTTCCATATCATTAAACCAGTTTTGGTAAGCTCTCTCCTGAACGGTAGGGAGCGAGGAGATAATTCCCTGAGTGGCAATTAGTATGAAGGTTGCTGATAGCAGCGCGTAAGGTATAAAAAGGTATATTAGCTTATTCGTGTTCAAACTATCCAACTTTAAAAGAAAAGAGACCCTGTGGCCGCCTCAGGGAATCGCGAATCACCTAAACTAGGTTATGTTATCTAGCAGAGTTAATGCGCCCGCATTTAGATGTTCTTACTATGGGGTAGGTTGCTTCTATTTATACCGCTTCCACCCCAAAAAGTCAGAACAATTGAGGAGCTGGTATATTTTTTTCCGGAGCAAAATCCCCGAAGGGCAAGAAAATACTCATTTTAGGTCAAAATGTCTGAAAACACTGATTTTTAGAATGCTCCATGTTAATATTTTTGGGTTGGGGACGCTGATCCGCAACGATATACCGGTTTCTCGATTATTCCGCTTGTTTGAAGTAGAACGGGTATAAAACTGGTGGGAGATAGAAATTATGTTTAAGTTCTTTAACCCCTTATGAACCCCAAAGTTCCTAGTGAAACGAGGATAACGGATCCAGTATTGCCTGCTGAATAATATTGATTGCCAGAAATTACGCGGCTTTGGGAATTGCCACAAAGGATGGTTGTGACCTGCCCCATTACGTTTATCAATGATTATATCTGGAATGATGGACTAACAACCCTCCCAGATCTGTGCCTATTTTTACAGGTAGATGGCTATGAATTTCGAACCGCCAGCACGGGATTTTCACTACATCCCGTGGTCAGCCAATTTTATCGACCAGGCCGTGGCTGTAATGGTTTCTCAATATGGCAGTGTTGCCGCAGGGTATTGTGATCTTCGGAAACATCTCGTTGTTTTGCCGTCAGAAAGAGCTTGCCGTGATTTTGAATCACAGCTATTGGCTCATACCACGAAGGGCAATATTCGACTAATTAAACCTCAGATAATTACCCCAGTAACTATTCCCGCAAGATTGTTTTCACTTCCTCTGAACGTGCTGACAGAAGCCCGTGGATTGCTCTTGGCAACTATTGGCGCGATGGAGTTAGCACAGTACGAAGGAGAGCCTGTAAGTACAGGGCTTCGGCAGGCAGGACGGTTGCTGGCCTTGCGTCGGGAGCTGAGTGCTGCCTGTATTGCCTTTAAGGACATTGAATTGCTGATAAGCGAGTACGATGTGCCAGATCGCGTTTTGGACGAGATCACAAGTTTTAAGCAGCTGAACGAAAGCTACCTGAAGAAGGTTCGTGATGCCGGGTTGGTCGAGATAGATGCCTTTCTGTTGGACTTGCTACGTTCTTCACGCGACAGCAAGGTAGTACAACGTATTGATCGGATTCACCTTTTAGCATGTAGTGAGCTAAAGGAAATACTTGTGCACGGAATATCATATGCAGCCGTTCCAACGGCCATATATGCTTATGCTCCTGAGGAGTACAGAGACAGATTCGACGAGTGGGGACGACTATATCTTGATGGTTGGAACGATGATCCCGTAGCCATATCTGATAAATCCCTGATTGTTGTCGACCAAAGTTTTCAGCAGATTGAGGCCGTTGCTGATCTGCTTGTTGACGCCAGCGATACGGTCACTGTAGTCGCCTGTGATCGAACGCTTGCCGAATCCTTCAAGAGCGGTCTGATTCATGAAGGTTACGGGGTTGAGTGCACCGTGAATCCCGAGCGTGGTCCCTCAAGTTTGGTAACGTTGCTTGATTTGATACTTCGCTTGCCGTTGTTAGGCGCACGTGAGCTTGGTAACGCCTTTTTTAGGCACCCAGATATTCTTCGCTGGTTTGATGCTATAGTAGTGTCGCCGTACTCCAGGGTGGCGCTTGCGCAGGAATGGGAGGCTTTCTTGTGTAATCATCTGCCGGGGCCCGCCTATTCTGTCGGCGACTTTTTTGCCGACGATAAGATAGCCCGGTACCCGGCGTTAGCTATTACCACAAAAACTTTGGCTGAAGTGCTGCCGTTGGATATCGCCACGAGCGAATTAGATGTGATTCGAGTTACCGACTTTATGATGAGGATCTACGGCGTAGTCTATGACGAGGCTCCCCAGAGAGAGTATATAGAGAAATCGATTTGTGAGTGGAGGGAGCTGGCAAATTTAGAAGGCTCTTCGGGCGAGATCCTTCTCGCTGTTTTTAGCCATTTTCTGAAAAACAGCGCAGTGCAGAACGATAACTCGGGAAATGAAGTTGGAATAGCGAATGATCACCCAGAAGATTCCTCTCAAAAAGTAAGAATAGTAGGATGGCTCGACAGCATCCTTGATCGGTCGTCTACCATTTTTCTTACGTCTATCAATGAAGGTATTCTACCTGAGCCGCAACGTAATGATTACTTGCTTCCTGATTCTGCACGCGAAAAGCTGGGGCTTTTGTGCCGGAAGAGTAGAGATACCAGAGACAAGTATATTTTGATGAGCATTCTGGGTACAGGTAAAAACGTTAGGTTCTTTGCTTCCAGGGCTTTTGGGAGTGGAGAGGGTGCTTTGCTTTCTCGGCTGATTTTGTCTCAGAACATTAACAAGAGCGCTAATCTGATTCTGGAATTTTTCGGCACAACAAAGTTGGCTCCGAAGATTGGCAAGAAGAGGCGAATGTTTAGAAATCTTCACCGACCCGAGAAGACAGATATAATTTCAATTGTGCCAGTAGGTGGTCTCGCCGCCTACAAAGCGTGTCCCTATCGATTTTATCTACGTTATGTTTTGGGTATTATGCCTGAAAAGGATCCGCCGCGTGAAATTGATGGTGCGGGATTTGGCAAAATCATTCATCAGATTTTAAGGGATCTGCTTTTGCATGAGTGTCAGACTGGAAGCGAAATCGGTGCGCTAAAAAGTCTTGCCTGTCAGCTTGTTGATACTATATACGAGAATGAGTTCGGAAAATTCTCGTTTTCGGGTGTTGGCATGCAGATGGATCGGCTTCGTATCAGGATAGAGCGATTCTTGGAACACCACTGCAGGATTCGGGAAGATGGATGGGAGACGGTTGCTTTGGAGCAGCGATTGATGGCCCGGGTCAGAGTGCCTGGACGTGGAGAATCGGCGTTGCCGATTAGAGGACAGATAGATCGCATAGATATCCACAAAGCACGGAACGAAGTAAGAATCTATGACTACAAAACGGGTGAGGATTCGCGAAAGACGGAAAGTTATCATATGAAGAACGGACAGATGATTAATTTCCAGCTTCCTGCATATAGATGTCTGCTTGAAGAGAATCGTTCTCGCCTTGGTATTGGGGATATGAATGTTTCTGTGGCAATCTACAATGTATCAGCTGAGGCCGATAATATATCCTGTAATCCCGGTGAGTGGACCGAGCAAGAGTATCAGGTAATTAATAGTGAAATATTCGATATCCTAGGACAGATTCAGGCTGGGGAATTTAATCGTGTTGCGGATATCAAGGATCCTTACAGCTGGCTGATTTCGTGAAGGGTTGCCATGACGCCTTATAACGCTACATTTTCCCCTCATCTGCTGATTAAAGCGAGCGCAGGAACCGGTAAGACGTACCAGTTAACGAATCGGTATCTGCAGTTACTAGCATCGGGAGTCAGTCCGGCTTCCATCCTTGCAACAACATTTACGAAGAAGGCCGCATTTGAGATAAAAGAACGTCTCTTTACCAGACTTGCGAAAGCTGTTGTTGGTAGCGATCCATTTATAGTCCCGGGTCAAGTTGTTGATGCGGGCAATATGCTGCAAGAACTTATTTTTCACCAGGATAAATTGCTTATTTGTACCATAGATGCATTCTGTGGGCAGCTTGCTCGTAATTTTGCATCTGAGCTTGGGCTTGGTGAAGAGTGGCGCTTCACGACGCCTGAGGAAAGTCTGTGGTTCAGGGAGATTGCCTTGCAGCATGCGTTGAGTTCCGTGCCAAAAGACCAGTTAGATGAAATATTCAGAGTTCTTGAGGATGCAGAAGGAGCACGGACATTAACGTCCAAAATTGATCGGCAAAGTGATGAGTTGTTACAGATAATGCAACTTCAAGGCACTGAGTTTTGGGGAATTCCGCTTTATGACTCGAAAACAGGCGAAAAATTAATTGAATCAACACTAGAAAAGCTTCGTCATTTGGCAGTTCCCTGTACTAAAAACGGACAGCCGAATAAGAACTGGACCAAGGCACGGGAGTCCTTAATTGACCAGCTAGTAAACGCTCGATGGTACAAGCTACTAGATGGGGGCCTTTTAAGAGGTTTTGTAACATCAAATTCCTATTCTAGTCATGAATTTGATAGCCCGTGGAAGACGGTGATGGAGCCTTTAAAAACATATGTTGTAAGAAAGTGCGTTCAACAGCTCAATCGAAGAGGTGCAACGTGGTATCAACTAGGGAGGTTGCTGGAACAGTGGTACCTGAGAATCGCTATTAAACGGCAGGCTATGGGCTTCCAGGATATTAAGTATTTGCTACAGTTGATGTATGCCCAGTACGAAGAAGGCTCCCCGTTCCTGGTCGATGTATTTTATCGACTTGATGCGCGAATTCAGCATATATTACTTGATGAGTTTCAGGATACCTCGCTTCACGAATGGCAGGTTCTTCTGCCCTTCATGCAGGAAGTTATTTCGACCCAAGGCGATAGAACCTTTTTTTGTGTAGGGGATGTCAAGCAGGCAATTTATAACTGGCGTGGCGGTCGTGCAGGCCTTTTGAGCGACCTCCCGGCTCAGTGGCAATCCCTTGAACTGTTAAACCTTGATGAATCGTGGCGTTCGAGTGAGATTGTTCTCGAATTTTGCAATGAAGTATTTGGTTCGATTGAGAAGGTTGGGTTAGAAGGACACCTCCGTCGTTCTGCCGAGAAGTGGAGCAGGGAGTATCCGCGCCACCGTACGCGAATCGAGGCGCCCGGTTATGTGGAATGTAATGCGCTCGTTGTTGGCGGTGATGGTGATGTCGATGATTTAGCTGCGGGGGTTGCAAAGGCAGGCGAGTTATTTCGGGCTCATCCGGCAGTTTCTATTGCGATACTTGTACGCACAAATGATAAGGCATTGGTATGCGCTAATTTGTTACGGGAACGGTTTCCCGATGTTTCGTTTTCGGTCGATGGAAATATCTCATTTACTTCAGACCCAGCGGTACGAGGTGTTCTGAGTGCGTTGAACATCATTGAGGCACCACATTCAACGTTTGATCGATTTTATTTAGCGACCTGCGCGCTGGGACGAACCTTAAACTACACGGACTGGCGATCCGATCTCGAGGTGGAGAAATTGGCTCGTGTCCTGTCCGAGGAGATTGCCTTTGGGGGGGTGTTAGGAGTTGTACGGTATCTCGTGGATTTAACCTTGAGGCTGACTGACAAGGATTCGAGAGGGTTTTGTTACCGACTTTTAAGCATTGCCGCAGAGTATCGTGAAAATTCTGTCTGTGAGTTTGTTAAAATTATCAAGGAGATGACTTTGCCCAACCAAGGGCGTTCTCGTCTTTCAATTATGACAATTCACAAGGCAAAGGGCCTGGAATTCGATGCCGTGATTCTGGTTGATTTAAATCAGGCAATGATTTCCCAGGTCCATGCACGGTCTTTTCTGACTCACTGCGAGTCTCCATTTTCTGGCTACACTGAGATTGTACCCATGCCGAAGAAAATTCTGACTGAATACGATCCGGAATTGCTTCGACTTTGGCAGGAAGCTGAGGAGGGCCAGATGTTCGAAGCATTGAGCATTCTTTATGTTGCTATTACGAGGGCCAGGTACGGTTTATACGTATATATGCCCGCAAAACCCGGGAAGATGAGTTTTGCGGCTTTTCTGGAGGTCGTTACGTCGGGGGGGTACGCCCACGGAGATGAAAACTGGTATGTGAAACTACGCCAGTCGACCGATATTGCCGTTTCTTAAATATATCGGTTCTATTTTAACAAGTCAGATAAGATAGGGGACCGGGATTGATACAGTAACTAATTTGTATAACGGGAAACGCTAAGCTGTTGTAAAAACAAGCTCCCTTACGTGTCATATAGCGTATTCAGATCTCCAGTAAGGGACGTTACACTTCTCAAAAAGAACGCAGAGTTTTTCAGTTCCGTGGACTGCTATGCTTGTATTCTTCAGCGCTTTTTTCAATTCTTTTTTTTCAATAAGAGGCGTAAAATAACTAAGGATCTCAACTGAGCGATTCTCTCTGAGTAGCTCGTACTGAGTTTTGGTCTGATATTCAACATCGGCGGTAAAAAAGCCAATGGATTGGGCTCGAATCGAGTGATTTCGTCCGGCTGCGAGCATTTCATCTATCTCGACGGTGATGCTTAATTTCTCCTCGGGTATTTTATACCGTCTTTTTATTAGAGTGCCGTTTACACAGGTCTCCAGTAGCGACGTAAACAAGTCCTCGGGGATCGGCGTACTAAGCTCTATTCGAACTTGATCATCGGAATTCGCTGCCAAACCGGGGCAGGCGAGGTGCTCGGGGATTTTTCCTTTAAGCTGAATTAAAAAGGCGAGTGAGCCATCTGGGTGAGTTATCTTTCTTATTCGACCATGCGACGGGACAAACGCCTTTGGAGGCGCTTCAAGCAAACACGCTCTCCCCAGCCCCCAGGCACAAAGATCCGTGACGCCCTTCTTGAGATAGTGCTGCTCAATCAGTAGCGGTGCAAACGGCACAAGTTTTTCACGGAGGGCTATTGTATTCCCTACGGACACGTACTTTATTTCCCGCTCTATACAGTCGCATAGTGACTGGCGCTGCTCCATTTTCGATCCTCTAAGTCCTGATACGTTTAATGACGTCATTTAAAAGCATTGTTTAGGGCGCGTGGAGTTGACCTTGAAAATATATTAAAGGTCTACCGCGAAAAGTTCGTCAATATCATTGATGGTTCTTATCCTTATAGTGTGCAATAATTCTATGAATAAGCCTTATCTATTGAATTTTATTTCATTAATTATTTTTTGCCTTGGGTTTTTGTTCCCCTCACGCAGTGCGCAGGCTTGGCCATATTCCTACAGGCTACTCGATATCAACGGTGATTGTAAGGTTGTGGGGGTCGTAGTTGGTGATAGCTTTTCTGTCGGGTTTGGCGACAGTGCCGAACGTGGCGGTTTTGTTGAGAGAGCCGCCAGAGTTCTTCCAAAAATTGACCTCATTAAAATGGGGTTTCCTGGGTTAGAAACATCTGATTTACTTCAGAAGATTGAAAAGGAGCTGACAGGTGACTCTATTACCCCTTTTAAGCGTTCTCTTGCAAGGGCCGATTTTGTTGTGCTTGATCTGGGCCGGAATGATCGTTGGAATTTTGGCGAGCCAGAAGCAAGCGCTCGAAACATGTGGCGGATTCAGAAGGCGTTGCGTAAGAAAATTTTTCAATTTAGTGGCGTACCCCCGGTCATAGTGACGTCACTGCTGATGTTGCCTAATCGAGGATCACAGGGGCCATGGGTAGCAAGGTTTAATGAAATCATAGCCTCGCACAATACTAATCGCTTTCCCGCTGATTTGCGGTTTGATCTCGTAAGTAAACGACTTATCGGCAGTGACCAATTACATCCTTCTCCCGAGGGGCATGCGGCTCTTGGGGAAGTGCTCTCTACTTACATTAAAAAGTCTCTTCCGAGTTATTTGCGAATGGATTTTGTGGATACCGATGGTGATTGGTTGTATGACAGTATTGAGCTTATTAAATGGGGAACTGACCCCGGTCTCTTCGATACTGATGGCAATGGGGTTGGAGATGGATTGGGGTTTTGTGGCAGTCGTTCGTAGCTCACCGTTGCAGCTTTCTTCGGGAAGCGCTGTAAATTTCAGTGATAAATCCTCCGAGTATTTTTGCCGTAGTCTCGTAATTTAAAGTTTTTGTATATTCAAGCCCTGCGCCTGGTCTATGTGGTCGCGGGAGTTGGGATCTTCGAGTAATGTCACTATTTCTTGAATGCTTTCTCCACCAAGCGTGGGCGTTGAAATTCAGTTGCCCCAGTAATCGCGGTAGTGTTTGTCGTATTGAACGATTACGACCGGACATCGACATTGCATATTGCATAGCTTTAATAGTGCTTAGTTCTACACCTTTAATACGAGCTGTTGAAATATGCGCAAAAGCTTTATGATACAGCCTTCTAAGGATGGAATCAGAGGGATGAATAAGAACAGCATCTTTTGCTGAAGGATACGTTGCGAGGTTTTTTTTCGATACTTCCCTCCACGCCAATCCACACAATCTGAAAATAACTGTATAAGTACCTAGGCAAAAATTTTTTTTCGGTCTAATGTGACACATAACACAGCCGTTTTTTTTGGCTATTTTCTGCACCACCTAGGACCGAAAAAATTTTGCCTAGGTACTTAGAAGGAATTTTCCGTAGGTGGGAATACGACTACTGCTAATGACAAACCTGATTTTTAGGTGTGCGATAGAGTTGGTCGGAAAGGATTGGTCGACAAAGAGTACTATACTGTCGAAGAATGGATTGTTCACGTTTTTTTTTCAGTGAAAAATAGAGTTCCTCCCGGCGCGCTGGACTAGAATAGCAGTAGAACGAAGTTGTTGATATGACCATAAAAGCGAAAGTTTCTACCTAAGTCACTGTGTTAACGTCTACGTTCCATCATTAATGATGACGATCTTGCGTACGAGGCATCCAATTAATAGTAGTTAGTGATGCTGTCAGGGAGCTGCCTCATTCTGCGAGACTGTGTGTGATAAAGAGCAGCGTTATCTCGAGCGGGAAGTTGGTGAAGGTTTCGTTGATAAAGCACCTCTCGACCATTTGGATTTTAAAAATTTATAGCGGTTGCAGCTTTCATTATCCACGTACTTTTTTAAGTTGTTAAAGCAGTGTGAATCAACTTTTGCAGATATACTCATCCGAATTCAAAGTGTCTGAAGACTCTATTTTCTGGAATGGGCATTTGCTTGTCCTTCCGGGGGCTTTGCTATGCAAAGAATATACAGGTTCTTCGTTTTTTAACCCCGATTATTCACGAGAAGCCCCGGAAGATTCAGTGGATTAACCGCTGCGCGAGAGTGTGCGGATTAGAGGTCGGGGCAGCGCGCGGCGCAGTTTAGCTGGGAGAGGGTGGTTCAGAAAACAGTAGCTAGATAGCAATCGATCGTTTAGAGCACAGCCTATGAACATCCTGGTATTCAATCAAGATTGGTTTGTTGAAGACTGGCGAGCGCAGGGGCACTGGGTAATAACGGTGGGGAATAGCCCCCATCTGAATATCAACTTGGGTATGTATTTTATCGATATCGAGACGATCTTGCGTATTCTACCAGAGGGTTTTGCCCCGGATTGGATCTTATTTCACGATAACAGCTGCCCGCTCTCCATCATTGGATTGGAGCATTGTCCCATTCCAATGGCGCTTTATTCTGTCGATACACATCATCATTGTCTGTTGCACAGCTATTTGGCCGATACCTTCGATGTGGTTTTTGTAGCTCAATCCGATTTTATAACCTTTTTTCAGGGCAGGCGTGCCTATGTAGAATGGCTGCCGCTTTGGGCATCCCGTGAGATTGAGCCTTCTGAGGAAAAAAAACATGGGGCCATCTTTGTTGGAACAATGAATAGGAGCTTGAACCCTGAGCGAGTTCAATTCTTTGAGGAATTAAGCAAAATTACGGAGATTGAGATATTCCAGGGAGATTATGCTCATTATTTTCCCTATTGTAGTATTGTTGTTAATCAGACTGTAAAAGGCGATCTTAATTTCCGGGTTTTTGAGAGTATGAGGTGTGGGCCGTTGTTGCTTACCGAAGCGTCGGGGAATGGCTTATACAGTTTGTTCACCCCTGGCGAGGACTTGCTTGTGTACAACAAGGGCGACGTAAACGATGTTGCCCGCATTCTGCAGGAGCTAAAGAACGAGCCTGAGGTAATGCAGCGGATAGCGCATACAGGCCATAGAAAGGTGCTAGAGCAACATCGGGCGGTGCATCGAGCTGCCACAGTGATGCGAACGCTTGAGGAAGTCGACGTTCCTCAGAACGGTCGCCAGTTGGCGGGATTAATGATGAATTACACCGTATGGGCTGCGAATGCAGGATTAGAGGGGGGAGTCGTTTCAGCAAGTGGTTTTGCCAACGCCTTAAAACTCCTTACTACGATGCTCGACCGGCGCCAGGCTCTAAACGAAGAATCGGCTTTTTTTGCGGTCGTCGCCTGTTTAGGTTTTGATAAGTTAACCGGGAATACATCAGGTCGCCGGATGATGGAAGTTCTAGCGGATCAGTTTCCCAATCTTAAAACACTCGGCGTCGGGCAGTTAGCCCGCTTGGCCGAGGGAGACGATCGGCAGGTGGTAGAAAAAATCGCGGAGTCCCTCGGACTTCCAGATATTAGCGTGATTTGTGGTATTTTTCCTGTTCGGTAAGTTATGGAAAATGAGGCTCGACATAGTACGGCAAAAAAGGCCATCACGATAAATCGAGATGAAAGTCGTTATGGTACCTTTGCTGAGATTGGTGCGGGCCAAGAAGTCGCCCGGTGGTTTTTTCGTGTAGGTGGGGCCGCCAGTACGGTTGCAAAGACCATGTCGGCCTACGATATGACTTTCAGCGATGCAATCTACGGCCCGGCGGAGCAGTACGTCAGCCGTAAGCGGTTAATTACTATGTTGGACCATGAGTATAATCTGCTTTTGGAGAGGTTGGGGAGCCGACGGGGTGATCGTAGCTCATTCTTTGTTTTCGCTAATACGGTAAAGGCGAAGGGCTTTAGGGGGGAGGGTAACTACCACGGGTGGATGGGAGTGCGGTTCCAGGCCCAGCCGGGTGGAGAGGCCAATGATGTTATCGTACATTGCTGGCTACACGATCCTTCCAATATTGACCAGCAGGAGGCTTTAGGTATTTTTGGTGTAAACCTTTTGTATGGGGCCTCATATCATCATCATGCACATGAACTAATTATCGAGGAATTAATGGATGGCCTGGATCCTGATCGGATCGAGATTGATATGCTGGAGTTTCGGGGGCCTGCGTTTGGAGAGATCGATAATCAGGGGGTGAATCTTGAGCTCGTTAAGCGCAGGTATACCTCCTCGGCGATATTTGCTCCGGACCAGACCGTCCTTCAAGCCGCTGAATTACTTTATAGACGCCCAGTGATCGTTTCTCGTGGGAGTTTTCGACCTGTCTTTAAGGGATCTTTGGATATGGTAACCCGGGGGAGCGAGAGGTTCGCCCAGGTTCTGCCAGAAGGGGCGGGGGAGCCGCTTGAGATAATGGAAATTAGCTTAACCAACCTTCGGGATGGTGAGGTTTTCGATAGTAAGGACTACCTAGTTAGAATTGATTTGCTGAGGCAGATTGGAAAGACGGTGATGGTATCAAACCGGCCTGAGTTTCACAGTCTCGCAGCTCATTTGCGGAGGAATACCAATAAGCCCATCGGACTTGTGTTAGGATCTTCGCTTCTTGAGGAGATCTTTGACGAAAGGTATTACGAAAATCTTGATGGTGGTTTGCTTGAGGCGTTTGGTCGATTGTTTAAGCGCGACCTTACCCTCTTTGTTTATCCTGTGATTGAATCACATACGGGTCGCATCAAAAGAGCTAAGGATATTGTGATTCCGAAAAAGCTTAACCATCTCTTAAGTTATCTTTTATATTGCCAGTCGATAATTGCTATCGATGTTCCGGAGAATGAAGTCACTATCGTTGATCGGCAGATTGACGTGGCTTCTCAAATTGCCCGCAACGATCATTCCTGGGAAAAACTGGTGCCAGAACCGGTTTTGAGGAGAATTAAGGATCGGGGATACTTTGGCTATAAAAAAAACAACCGCCACTAAGCGTTTGCGAGGTTGGCTTATCTCTTCGTCAAGAAGCAATCTCTCTCACTGTGACGTGAAGTACCACGTCGCGTTCGCGAAATTGCCTCTTTCCTAGCCCGGGTTAGTTCCGGCTTTTAGGATTATAGGTAACTGCTCAGGTATTTTCCCAATCTCTTCGTCAAATGATTGATTTTGTTCACTGCGGCGTGGAGTACCACGCCTCATTCACAAAACAATCACTTTCCTCGACCTTGAAAAAATCCCTGGCAGTTACAAATTGTTAGCTCGCTTTTCGGGCGCATTTATATTGGGGGTACCTGAGTAGTTACGATTATAGTTAAGCCTTCTTTTTGACCGCCTCAAGTTCTATATCAATCTGAACTTTATCACCCACAACTGCACCGCCGGCTTCAAGGACTTTATTCCAAGTTAAACCAAAGTCCTTTCGGTCTATTGTAGTGGTAGCAGTAAAACCAATTTTTTGGTCCCCTGCAAAATCGGTTATTGACCCCCCATAGGTCACTGCTAGTGTAACTGGTTTGTTAACGTCTCTGATTGTGAGCTCACCTTCTACATCGAAGTTTTCGTCATCTTTTTTCGTTACCTTTTTACTCACGAACCTCATTGCCGGAAATTTCTGGCCAGCGAAGAAGTCGTCTCCCCGAAGATGATCGTCACGTTTCATGTTTGCTGTGTTTATGCTGGCTATCTTGATTTCAGCCGCAGTGCTCGATTTTTCGATCGCTTTTGGGTCAAATTCGATTTTGCCCTGAAATTCTCCGAAGCTGCCAATGACATTGGATATCACCAAGTGACGTATTTTGAAACCGACGCGACTGTGTACCGGGTCGATTTCATAAGTATCCGCGAATGAAATCGAAGGTACACTTAAGAGGAATAAAGCAGACAGAAATTTTGTTCTCATAGTCATAGTATGATTAGGATAAAAACTTGATGGAATTGAAATAAAACTGAAGAGGTAACAACTAAGATGCTGTATAACACAGAATCGTAGGATCGGGCTATGAATTGACCGCAAAAGAACTGTATTCTATAATACTAATGCTGTGGATTATGCAGTAGCAGTTTTTTTTTAAGATCGTTGCACGGAGTACGGCAAGTGCCTGGGTTCACTTCATTGCTCCATTCTTTATGCGATATAATGCTCGGTCTAACAGGCTACGCTTTTTCCTTCGCTTCGTATTACACCCACAGACCTCTGTTCTGCTTCGGAGCTCAGGTTTCTAACAAAGTCGTTCTTATGATGCCCTTTTCAGACACCTTTCACATCGTCCTTGTTTCGCCCCAAGAAAGCTTGAACGTAGGGAGTGTCCTACGCGCGATGCTGAATCTTGAATACAAGTATCTCCATCTTGTGGCACCCCGAGATTTCGACCCTCATCGGGCTCGGATCACTGCATGTCACGCGGAGAGTCTGATTCCCTCAATTCAGATCCATAAAACATTATCGGATGCGCTTGCGCCTATGCAGAACGTTGTGGGCTTTTCGGCTCAGACCGGACGAAATCGGCTTTCAATTGAGAGCTTGCCGCAGTGGGCCCGGAGCCAAAGATTCACCGTGGCAAAGCAGATAAAAACCGCGCTCGTATTCGGTCCCGAGGATACCGGCCTATTCCTTGAAGATTTGGATCTTTGTAGAACACTGATTGCAATCCCGTCGGGTGCCGAATACTCATCATTTAATTTAGCACAGGCCGTGCTTCTCGCATTGTATAGTATCAGAGAGTCTGTTCTCGACGCCGATGTCGGTGATTCTGTACCATCAGAACATGGCTCTGAGGAAGCTGGGCAAGGGGGCCTGGCTTCATGGCGTGATTTCCAATACCTTGATTCTCTAGTAGACTCAGTCTTAGAGTTAAGTCGATTTTATCGAAAGGGAACTCCCCAGCCCATACCCGGCGTGGTTAAGCGGTTGTTACGGCGAACAGAGCCAAGCGATCGTGAGATGGGTATTATGCTTGGAATGTTTCGCAGGATTGAGGGAGTCTTGAGTGGTAGAGTGCCAGTTGGTGAGAGAGTTTCTAAGAAGGTACGTTGACTAGCCTGTAATATAAGTGAAGCGGTAACTACTCAGGTACCCCCAATATAAATGCGCCCCCCAAAAGCGAGCTAACAATTTGTAACTGCCAGGGATTTTTTCAAGGTCGAGGAAAGTGATTGTTTTGTGAATGAGGCGTGGTACTCCACGCCGCAGTGAACGTAATCAATCATTTGACGAAGAGATTGGGAAAATACCTGAGCAGTTACGTGAAGCGTACGATGAGAGAGAGTAGGGGATTGATTGTAGACGTAATGGTTTTTTTCGACTCCTAGGGGCGCGGTGACACGATGGAGTGATTTGTAGCTGTTGGGGACAAATGAGATTGGGAAAATCCCGGAGCGCTTATTAATTATTTGGATATTTATGAATTCGAATCAGGTGCTACCAGAAGTTAAGGCAGAATGTATCGATGACGAAATCTTGGGGAAGATGAATAGCGCTGCCGATGTTCGCTGCAGCGGTGCCCAAGCAGTGCTCGTTAGGGGGGTCAAACAAGTTTGCACATCTTGTCTGTTGATCGGCTCTGTATTTGTATTTGCGGGCACAAAGGCTTGTCAAGAAGATTACGATCTGGGGTCGCAGACTACACTCGTCGGGACGGCGACCCCAATGCCAACAGTTACAGCGACTGAAACTGGAGATGCTGTAAAGACAGCTACTCCAACAGGTATCGTAACGGCTGTATCCAGTATCGTGGCTACCTCAACACCTGCTGGGACTCCGTCGCCAACCCCTGTAGCAACACCTACTGCCACGCTCACACCTGAGCCTGTTGTGGCGGCGGCATCGGTTCGGAGCTTGCTTGGCGAGATTGGGAGCAGTCAGAAAAAAGGAGATGTAAAGGCTCAGATGGGCAAGATCGGCGGTGGAGCTAATCGCGAAGATAGCAACTGGCTTGGCAAAGCCTTTGTAGAGGATGGCGAAGCGTCGGGAAGTTGGGTCGATAGTGATTACGATGGCTTTAGTGATGAATTAGAGGCTCGTTTGGCTCAGAAAGGAGCGGATTTGATTCTACCTGAGTCACGGCTAGCTGATAGAGTGGAGGTGTATGATCAGGACCTGGATGGTTTCGAGGATCGAAAGGAGATCGAGCAAGGACTTTCCCCGAGCTCAGGTGATACAGATGGGGATGGCTTTCTGGACGGGCTGGAGGTATTGGCGGGGAGTGGTCCTCTCAACAGGAGCAGTCGTCCGACGGATGATGATAGTGATGGCGCTCCGGATTTGCTGGAGGAGTCTCTTGGTCTTGACGTCTCGGTAGAGGACACGGACGGGGACAGGCTTGCCGACCGGATGGAAATAGTTTTGTCAACTGATGGCCGAGCCGCGGATACCGATGGCGATGGAATTTCTGATGGTAAAGAGGTGGATCTCGGGTCGGATCCGCTGATTTCCGACTTTCCAGAATCCTAATCCAGATTATTCACCAAATGCTAGAGCCAAATAATCGGGGGGCGATAGCGAGCCCAAAAGAATTCAGCATCTGTTTTAAGAAACGCGGTAGATAGGCAACAGAAACAATATAATCCAGAGTAGGAAATTGTCGAATGCGGGAATGTATAAAATCAGGAAAAATTTTTGAGCGAGCGTGTTCCCTTTTTCCTGGCGGAGTTAATTCTCCGGTTAGAGCGTTCAAGTCGGTGCAACGAACTCCATTTATCGTTCGGGAGGGGCAAGGTCCATATCTTTTTGATGTTGATGGTAATCGCTATGTTGATTATGTGGGAAGTTGGGGGCCATTGGTTCTAGGGCATGCCTATCCATCGGTAGTTGAAGCCATATGTAGTCAGGCGGCTAAGGGCACAAGTTACGGAGCTTGTTCGGAGCCGGAGGTTGGACTAGGTGAGTTGATTCGTTCGTTAATGCCATCCCTAGAAATGGTACGCTTTGTGAACTCCGGTACCGAGGCGGGGATGGCGGTATTACGATTAGCTCGCGCGTACACAGGGCGTGAGTTAATACTGAAATTTAATGGCTGCTATCATGGGCATGCCGATTCCTTGCTAGTCCAGGCCGGTAGCGGCGTATTGACGCTCGGGTTGCCTGATTCCCCAGGAGTGGTCAAGGGTGCTGTCGCCTCAACGTTGAGTGCCCCATACAATTCCCCAGAGGTGGTCGAAGAAATATTCGACACTTACGGCGACAGAATTGCGGCTGTAATTGTGGAGCCGGTGGTTGGAAATGCTGGTTTTATCATGCCGCGATCTGGATTTCTTGAGACGTTGAGATCTTTGAGCACAAAGTACGGAACGGTGCTGATTTTCGATGAGGTAATGACCGGATTTCGAGTGCATAAAGGGGGGGCTCAACAACTTTTTAATGTTGTTCCCGATCTCACTATGCTGGGAAAGGTGATTGGGGGTGGTTTGCCCGTTGGGGCATTTGGAGGACGGGCTGAGATTATGAAAATGATCGCGCCCGCGGGGCCTGTATATCAGGCTGGAACGTTGTCGGGGAATCCCCTTGCGATGACGGCCGGGAGAGTAACGTTAGAAGAGTGGTCCCTGAAAGGTCATTATGAAGTTGCCTGTGATGGCGCTCAGAAATTAAAGTTAGCCTTTCAAGAGGCTGCGCGCAGATCACAGGTGGAACTTCAGGTTGAGGCACTTGGTACCATGTTTGGTTATTTCTTCACCCCATCTCCGGTGCACTCGTTGGAAGATGCGCTGAAGTGCGATCGGGAGCGATTTATTCATTTTTACGGTGTAATGCTTGATCATGGGGTGTTTCTTGCGCCGTCTCCCTTCGAAGCGGGCTTTGTTTCGTCGAGTCACGACAATAAAGCCTTAGAAGAGACAACTGTAGCTTTAAATGCAGGATTTGCCTCGGTTGCTCAGAAGTTCAATAGTTGGTCATGATGAAGGGATTTGTATTTGGTCTTGTTGCACCAGCCGGGCCAGTAAGAGATCTTGCTCACCTTGATCGTGCATTGGCACGCATGATAGGGCTTGGCTGGCGCTACAAAGAGGGCCTAACCATTCGCAGTCGACAGGGGTTTTTTGCTGCAGACGATGCTGTTCGGCTCCAAGACCTTATGAACATGTATCTTGATGAAGAGGTGACCCATATCTGGTGCGTACGGGGGGGGTATGGTTCATCGCGTATTGTTGAAAAATTTTCCGACATTGTCGGAGCTGTTGGGCCATTGAAGCCTATCATAGGGTTCAGTGATCTTACTGTTTTTCACAGTTGCCTGTTTGGTCATCCTGTTGTTAGTAGTCGTCCCGGTAGTAAGGGGTATCACGCACCAATGCTTCTTTCGCTGTTGGGCCGTGAAAGTGTTGACGAGTTCTCTTTAACGAATTTTATAAGGATGCTCGAAAAAACTGGGAAGGATATCGATCTTGGTAACGCGCAACCCCTAGTTGCTGGGCAGGCCACCGGTTTACTGGTGGGGGGAAACTTGACTGTTTGCGCAGCGTTGTGTGGAACCCGTTACGCATTAAATTCTGCTGCGCGTGGGCAATTAATTCTCTTTTTGGAGGATGTTGGTGAGCCACCCTATCGTATAGATAGGTGTCTGGTGCAGTTGCGCCAAAGTGGACTTTTTGATCACCTTTCAGGGGTCATACTCGGAGATTTCGACGTCGAACGTAGTGACTATAAAGAAATTCAAGAAGTTGTTCGCGCCCATTTTACTTCGCTCTCAGTTCCGGTAGTGGTGGATGCATTGATTGGGCACGGGGCGCAAAACGTTACGATACCCTATGGGCAGGCTGTAGAGCTTTTTGTTTCCCCGAACGGAGTAACAGTTCGACAGATGTAGTTGTCGATCGGCCTGGCTTAAATAGTACAATTTGGCCTTCATCAGGTTATTCGAGGTCGGGAAAAAAGTCTTTTTTTAGTTATGAGAGGTATTACTCTGCCTCGCAAGGAGCAAAATAAGTCTTATGACTAAGACTAAGTGATTGCGCAAATTGGTGACAACGCTAACCTGGGAAGCGCGATCTCCTGCTGCGAAGGGAAGTCAAAGCAATACCATAGCTTTTATTTATAGAATGTTTTCAACATCCTAATTCTGCACCTGAGTTTCGGATAAGAACTGTGGTAAGAGATTAACATTGCTTCATCCACTTCGTTGCTAAAATGCTCGACGTAGCAAGCTTCAGCCTGCGCTTTTATATCACTGCACGCCTCTCGTGTCTAAAGCAATTTTAATTATTTACCTTTGTTATTGCGTCGAACTCAGGTCTATAATTTACTGATCGATTGTCACACAGCCTTAGCCAGGGGAATCTCGTCAATTTCTTTGCCCCGGTCGGCTGCCTTGCGAACTGCTTCAGCGACTTTCAAAGATACCTGCTTATTAAGGCAGCCAGGAATTATGTAATCCGCCGCAAGTTGCTGCGGGGATACGCACTGGGCGATAGCATGCGCCGCTGCGATTTTCATTTCGCTTGTTATAAGCCTGGCTCGTACATCGAGCACACCACGAAAAATTCCAGGAAAACAAAGGGCATTGTTAATCTGGTTTGCGTAATCCGATCGACCTGTTGCAATAACGGCTGCAATACCCTCAATAAGATGCGGCATTATCTCGGGGTTTGGATTTGCCAGCGCAAATACGATCGGACTAGAATTCATGGAAGTAACCATCTCCACCGAAAGTACATTTGCCTGCGACACGCCAATAAAGACATCCGCTCCCTTGATGGCATCCGCAAGTAGTCCTTTTAGGTTCTTCGGGTTGGTAATCTCGGCCATCCTTTGTTTGGCCGTATTCATACCGTCAGAGCGGCCTTTATATATTATGCCGGTAGAGTCGCAGCCTATGAGGTGCTGCACTCCTGAGTCGAGAAGCAGTTGTGCGATAGCTATTCCTCCTGCGCCAAACCCATTAACGACGACTTTGATTTGGTCAAGGTCTTTTCCAATTACTTTCAAGGCGTTCAGAAGCCCCGCCAGTACTACCACAGCAGTACCATGCTGGTCATCGTGGAAAACGGGGATATCGAGCTCCTCAATCAGGCGACTTTCTATCTCGAAGCAACGTGGGGCGGCGATATCTTCGAGGTTTATCCCGCCGAACCCTGGGCTAATGGCCTTAACAATATTGACGATTTCATCAGTATTCTGTGTTCGCAGTACGATTGGGTATGCGTCGATATCGCCAAATTGTTTGAACAGAATCGCCTTTCCTTCCATGACGGGAAGTGCGGCTTCGGGTCCGATGTTGCCAAGCCCGAGCACGGCACTTCCGTCGCTAATTACAGCGACAGAATTTCTCTTGATGGTATAGTCGTAGACTCGTTCTGGGTTGGTTGCGATAGCTTTGCTTACTCGCGCTACTCCCGGCGTGTAAATTCGGGCGAGGTCATCATTGGTTTCAACCCTAACGCGTGATGCAATTTCTATTTTTCCCCCCATATGTATGGAGAGAGTATCGTCCTGCCAACCCTGCACTTGGATATGAGGGAGTTGGTCTAGCGCTCCGATAATTTCAAGCGCGTGTCCTTCATCACGACAACTCACGGTGATAGCTCGTGTAGTCTGGGAGAAACTGGAATCAAGGAGGGTTACTTCTCCGAGAGAGCCATCTCGCTCCGCAATTACCTGGACGGCTTCGGCAAGACCTCCGGGTTTGTTCTTAATGCTTAATTGTACCGTAATTGAGAAGCCGGCAGATCCCTTTTGATTATTCATTGTAAGTTATGCTCCTACTATGTTGTCGTGTTTGTTATTTGTTGAGCGTCCATGTCAGTTTGAAACGTCAGAAAACACCCGAGTGCTTGCCTCTAATGAGTCGCCAGAATCTTCAAGGACTTTCATGGATTGAAAAATGTGAAGCCTTTATGGGTCCTAATATTCGAGATTTGGCTCTAATCCGACTGTGCCCTGACTAAGCCCCAATAGGCACCTGCCCCGACTATAGCAAGATGCGTTGTGGTTATGGCCAGGCCTTGCCAATTGTCGGTTGTCGTAGCAACGTCGAAAAGTCGATACTCTATGGCAACAAAGAGTACGAGCATTATTGATATAAGTTTTATGCGATATGAATTCATTTGGTAGAGTTCTCTCAAAGGTGCCTGTTTCAGAGTTGGGCTAAGGGGGCAGCATGGGCCTGCGCCGCCGCTCCAAACCTGATTTTCGTATAGGAACAAAGATAAGTGACTAAAATTGCTTTAGTCACTTATCTTTGTTCCTATACGAAAATCAGGTTCCAAGGGTACATCGACTGGCGGTCCAAAGAAACTGTCCAAAGAAGCGAGGGCAGAAGAATAGCGTTACTCAAGGGTTTTCTTTACTCTAAGCCAGCCTAAAAATCTATTTTTCGGCACGAGCGTCAATAAGTCAACCGCTCAAAAGGGTACGATTTGCTAAGATGTCAAACCTCTTAGTCAAGTGATTGATTTTGTTCACTGAGGCGTGGAGTGCCACGCCTCATTCGCAAAACAATCATTTTTCTCGACCTTGGAAAAATCCCTGTGAGTTACAACTAGTTAGGGCGTTTTACGAGTGTGCTGATGGTGAGGGTACCTGAGTAGTTATCTTATTTTCGGCAAAATCTTTAGCACCTTAACCACTATAGAGGCGCGTTTCGTGAATAATCCAGGCTAGTGGCCCTTACTTTTACTATTGTGGCCAGTCTAGGGAACAGCCTCCGCTCAAGTGTTAAATACTTCCTTTCTATCTAAGAAGGCTCAGGCGGTTCTGTATTTCTTCGGCGTTTCCTTCGTATCCCCGAAGACTTTCCTGAAGGGTGATGGGGTCGAGATCTAGGTGAGCTGCAACCCAGGCAAAGCTAAATGGTTGAGAAAAAGCCAGTTTTCCGAAGAGCCACTGTCTTGCGCTCCGTATAACGTGTCGCTCGCAGTGAGCAGTACCAAAGGCGTCGCAAATAGCTCTAGCCAAGACAGCGGCGAGCAAATTTCTTTCGGGCTTAACCGGCGCGTTGGAATCAAAGTCTCCGTCTCTCTCGTCCGAGTGGTAATTTATCGCAAGCGAAGTACCCATAACTCTACTGTCTCCCTGACCTATAATTAGTGGCGAACGCTTATAAAGATCCCTTTCGATTCCCTTCCATGGCTTGCCCCTGTTTTTCGCTTTCCTGAGACCTCTGTTAGTTGGTCTATGCGTTTTCAGAGGGGGCCTAGGGGGGGGGTAGGTACTCTCTATGCGCCTGCAATTGGCGGGTTCTTTATCCAAGAAGAATTGAGCATACAGCCGCCCTAATTCTCATTGGCTTTTTCCAGTGAACCTGTCCATTTGTTTGTTTGTGCTAACAACAACTGTTGCCGGACGCCCTGTCAGGAGAAGGCCTTTCAACTGACAAATCGGGTCCAATCTTCTTCAGAACAACTAAGGAACACAACAACGTACAGCGAGAATTTACTACAATTGACTTTTACTACGGATGTAGCTACAGCGGTGATGAATACGGTTTTGAAATTAATTATTACTACCTTTTTTTAACTTGTTAAAGTAAGAAGGTCAATGAGTTTTTAGAGAGAATTCAAAAAAAAGATGTAATATTTTAGTCACTTGTGTGTCCTAACGCTGTAACACACAGCGAAATCCGAGACTACTATGAGTAGTATTTCCGTATATGTTCTTAGTACTTGACTTGATTGACGGTCAATAACTTGCTGATTTAACAATGGAAAATAAGGAGTTAATGCTAATATTTGTTTCTTAACGGTGGAGCTAAAGAGGGACGGCGGAGGTGCATCTAAACTCTTGTGTTTTCTTAAAATTCTGGGCGCGAGATTTCTGGAGCGGCGATTGTATTCTTCGGATGTATTCCTCAGTTAGGCCGTAACAGTAGTTGAGGAATGGCGAAACCGCCCGGACCCGGTGAGAACCTCAGTTCTCCATGTCGGACTTTTCGCCCAGTTTGTGAGGAACATCGGAATACTTCCAATATTATTTGGTTAAACGGGAA
The DNA here is from genome assembly GCA_044238365.1 of Bdellovibrionota bacterium. Taxonomy (GTDB): domain Bacteria; phylum Bdellovibrionota_C; class UBA2361; order UBA2361; family JBIIDM01; genus JBIIDM01. Next base: position 24,720 of record JBIIDM010000005.1, read on the forward strand.
TTCTCCTTACTGTTCTTATAATCTCGTTGGTTCGACTAGTGAGTACGTCTCATGCGTGCTTGCATAAAAGCTGTTTTCTAGGATATTATCAGGTAGTTGAATTGTTGATGCAGCCAATTTTTCGAGTTCCTAGGTAAGTCCCTAGGTAGGTGCCTCCATGGCAGGCTATTCTACTCATCTTGTCTATTTCTGAGTATTTTCGGCGGCGCTTGAGTTGACAAACGCTCAGGGTTCAATAGAATCCGTACGGCTGTCGCGTGTATGCCCGTTCACGTAGGAGGCCTTTCACCGAAAATAAGATTTTCAGACTTCCATGTGTCTTAATCCCATGTCAGCCTGAAGATCTTATTTTCGGTAGAATTTTCAAGATCCTAACCTTAATGGGACGCGTTTTGTGGAAAATCCGGATTAAGCATTATTTGCGAGATCAATCACCTTATGAAGGAGATTGAAAAGTCCAAGAACAGTTACGATGAATTTAAGACAAGAGTGAAAGATGGGAAGGAAACTTTTTGTAAGTAATTTGAATTTTGACATTACTACCGAGCAGCTTCGAGATATGTTTGCTGAAGTCGGCAGCGTGGTAAGTGCGGTGATTGCGACCGACAGGGAAACTAAGCGCTCTAAGGGCTTCGCCTTTGTTGAAATGGATAGTGACGAGCTAGCAGAAAAAGCTATTGAGTCACTAAACAACAAGGTGGTAAGTGGTCGAGCGATGAAGGTCGTGGAAGATCGCGGTAAGGGGGGGATTGGCGGCGCGGCGTCGGGGGCTCCAGCTGGGCCGGGCGATCAGCCGAGAAAGTATGAGCCACTTCCTCCGATTCAGAGAATGCAGCTTTTTAGACGCCGTAAGAAGATAGACCCATTTCAACAGGATCCAGCTAAGACGGTTGATTACAAAGATGTAGTCACTTTGTCTCGGTTCATCAGTGAGCGGGGCAGAATTCTTTCCAGAAGACTGACGGGATTGAGCGCATACAATCAACGTAAAGTTTCGAAGGCTATCAAGAGAGCTCAGAATCTAGGCCTGTTGCCTTTTAGTAACCTATAGCCATACCCTGTTAGCTTCTCCTGTGTTAGCTTCTTGGGCGGATAATCGCAAGTGTTCGAGAGGCTCACTGAGTGAGCGGTAAGCAGGTGCGGTTTCGATAAAATTCCGAATCTCTAAAGCATCCTTTGGACGGTAATCTGTGACGATGCTCATCTTAGGGAGTATTACTACTGTGTCATGAATTACGATAAGATGAGTGTCAGCTGTTTCGTCGTGGCATAATCCCGTCCTGGTTTCGAAAATGTACACTTTTTCCATAAAAGTTGATTATTACAAGCCAGCGTCACGATTACGATAAATCTGATGTGGGCTTGCTCTGACATCTATGATAGTAGTCTACTTTACTTAGTAGCCGCACCCTAAGGATGACTAAGACCCTAAATTCTTCTAGCGTAAAAACATGGGAAAGAAGTCACTTGTAAAAGTTTTTGCGCTTGCTTTGCGGCGAAAGTGGGAATTCATGGGGGCTCTAGTTGCACTTGCAGCAGGGAGCGGAATAAATTTATTGTTTCCCGAAGTTGCTAGAATTTTCATAGATGATATTTCTAGAAATAACGAAATTCAGTGGTTTGTGATGGTGGCAGTCCTGTCTGGACTCTTCATATTTCAGGCGATCTGCTTTTATTTTCGGTCGCTCCTCTTCGGGATAATGGGAAATCGTATTGCTTGCGACCTAAGAGGCCGGGCATTTGAGCGGATGGTGAGTCGTCCAATTCCCTTCTTCGATATGAACCATCCCTCTGAACTGGTTTCCAGGTTGACAGCAGATGTTCAGATGGTTCAGGTTTCTATAGCTATGGCATTGTCCGTTTTTCTTCGATACAGCTTTCAGGTGATTGGGGGAGGCGTAATGATGTTATTACTCTCGCCTTTTCTTTCCTTACTTCTGTTGCTCTCGGTTCCGGTATTGGTGGCCATTTCGTTTATTTTGGTTAAGAAGCTACGTGCTAAAACCAAACGTCAACAGGAGGCACTTGGTTCGAGTGCTCAGGTAGCGGAGGAGGTCCTGAGTGGGATTGATATGGTAAAGGCTTACGGTGTTCAAAATTCCGAAGTGCAACGTTATATTAATCTTTCAGTGGAAGTCTGTAAGCGAGGTGAGGAGCGAACTTTTGTGAGCGCTTTTTTCCAGTCCTTTGTATCCCTGTTACTACATTTATTTCTTGTTGGGAGTTTTCTTTACGCGATTCATATGGTCCGCTCTGGAACGATTGGTGTGTCGTTATTAGCGGAGTTTTTGATGTATGGCGCTATTGTAGCTGTCTCCTTTGCATTATTGTCAAATTCTATAAGCGACCTCGTGCAAGCTTCGGCAGCTCTTGAGCGGATTCAGGAATTTCTTGTTGATCGAATCGACCTTGAAAGAAAGAACCGTCCTGCTCCTAATAGATTATCGGCAGCTGAAATATCCTTTAGTTCGGTTTTCTTCTCGTTTCCGAGTAGGCCCGATCTAGAGGTGTTGTCAGGCGTTGATTTGGAGATTGAACCTGGGAAGGTCACGGCGATAATAGGTGCCTCGGGCTCTGGAAAAAGCGCTATTCTTGCTCTCCTTATGGGATTTTATGACCCGAGCCAGGGTGAGGTGCTTGTTGGTGGCGAATCATTAGCTGAGTTTAATGTGGATTCCTATCGTTCTCAGATTGGCTATGTGCCCCAGGGGTCGACCTTGTTTGGGATTTCAATACGAGAGAATCTGCTTTTTGGCAAATTGGACGCAACAGACGAAGAAGTATGGAACGTGATCAGAACGGTTCGCTTAGACGAGTTCATTAATAGCCTGTCCGAAGGACTAGATACCATATTAGGAGCCCGAGGGACTCAAGTAAGCGGCGGGCAACGACAAAGGTTGGCAATAGCGCGCGCACTTCTTAGAAACCCAGATCTTATTATTTTGGACGAGGCTACCTCGAGTCTCGACGGTGAGAACGAGCGGGAAATTCTTGAGAGTCTGATCGACAAGAATCAGGCGCAAACCGACCTAAGAGTAGGTTCAATACCTAAAACAATAATATTCGTAACCCATAGACTTAGTTCGCTGAAATTTGCGGATTGTGCTTATGTTATAAACGGTGGGAAGATTGAAGGACGTATATCAAGAGCGGAATTCCATACTTTGACTGGTGTGATGTCCTAGTCCGGATTATTCACGAGCCCGCACCACCATAATAACTAAGGAACTGAATGATTCGGTGCCTTAGTTACTATGGTGGTGCGGGCTCGTGAATAATCCAGGCTAAGCAAAAGTTTTTACCAGGGTACTTTAGAACACTTGCTTTTTTTGTGTGCTCCAGTCTTGAATTCATGCTGTTTCGTAACCTGATTTCGACGTAAGAACAAAGGTAAATTGTTGAAATTGCTTTAGACACGAGAGAGAGAGAGAGGCGTGCAGTGATATAAAAGCGCAGAGGCTGAAGCTTGCTACGTCGAGCATTTTATATCATGAGCAACGAAGTGGATGAAGTAATTTTAGCCATCTACCGCAGTTCTTACGTCGAACTCAGGTTCGTAGTATCGGTTGGGTCTATGCCTTGCACAGGGGGCTCTGTTCTCCGTAAACCTAAAAAGAGCAGTTGAGTGGGATAAAGTGGACGCGATTCCAAATTTGCTAAATTTTGAACAGGAGCGACATGATTTTAGGAGTTATTGGTGCCTCTCTTCTGGGAGGCGAAATTCTGACAGTTGCGGAAAATAGTGGGTTACACCACGTGCGCTGTTTCGATACTGCTCCAATTGATGGGTTGGAGAGCTCCTTTCGTGGAGGGGCACTTGATGTTGAGCCGCTTGTAGTTGGGGAGATGAAAAAATGTGACGTTATCATCTGCGCCACAGATGATGTGCCGGGTGAAATTCGAAGGGAATTGATTAGTTCATCCATCAAGTTGATAGATTGTTTTGGTCTCGTTCCGGAGCTGCCACTGGTTCACCCTTACATTAATTCTACCGGGATAGAGAGACGCCAAGTCCGAATTCCCCACACAAACGCCGCCCATCTTGTTGATGTACTTTTTGCATTCTCGAATAATAAAAAAATTCCTTCCATTGTCAGATTGGTTGATACCATTATGGAGCCGGTGGGTAGTATCGGTCATGCCGGAATCGATGAGTTATGGCAACAGGGCATTGCTATTTATAACCATCGTGGTGTCGAAATAGACTGCTTCAGTGCGCAGACAGCTTTTAACTGTATTGCATTTGGGAGCACTGATGCAGGTGTAGAGGGCAGTGAACATGAGATTGCTTTAGCAGAAGAGATTGAATTTTTCAGTGGAGTAGAAAAAACTAAGTTGATTCTGCAAATGGTTAGAGTTCCGACTTACTCTGCAACCTGTCATTCGCTCACCGTATTTTTTGAATCTCCGCCAAATGAGAAAGAAATAATCAAAGGCTTGAAGGCAGTACCGTCAATCCGAGTGCTGAAATCAGGAGATCAGCTTACTCAGCCTCTTACGCTTGGTGAAACGTCAATTATTAGTGTCGATCGCATAAGGAGTGTAGCGGGAAGCGGTGTGGCTATGTGGGTGGTTGCTGATAATAACCGAATCCGTGCACAGATGGCTCTGGACGTGGCTCAGGGATTTTTCGGGCTTGATTTTTCCTTATAGGTAGTGATGAAGCAGGCTCGGCAAAAAGTTGCTATGGTAGTAGAGTATCATGGACGTACATTTGCCGGATGGCAGTATCAACCTGGCCAAAGAACCGTACAGGGCGCAATTTCTGACACTCTAAGTACTATCGTCGGGAAAGGTTGCGTTTGGGGAGTTGAGTCTTCCGGACGGACTGATTCTGGCGTTCATGCACGCGGGCAGGTCGTGAGTTTTAATACGTCCAAAGAAGTAGTCGATTGTAGCCGGTTGGCGCTTTCTATAAGTAGTTTACTCCGTGGGGAGGTTAGCGTGATTCGGTCCGGACTCGTTGATACTTCGTTCAATCCGAGAAAGGGGGTGCAATATAAGGAATATCGTTATTATATTCTTAATCGAGTGGCACCACCTACTCTTACTGCCGGATATGTATGGCACGTGCGAGAACCCCTTAATTGCGATTGGCTGAGCCGCGAAGCTGCGTCAATAATAGGACGCCATAACTTCTCGGCTTTCAGAGCGATTGGGTGTAGTAATTACTCCATAACCAAAGAGATATTCTCGATTGATTTCAAGAAAGATGGCGATCTCATTGAGATTATTTTTAGGGGTTCGGGGTTCCTTAAGCAGATGGTTCGCATTATGGTCGGTACCCTGGTGGACCGAGTTAGGGGGAAGTTGCCGATTGATCTTAAAGAGATCCTTCGATCTGAAAATCGAGCAATCGGTGGGGTCACGGCACCTGCGGAGGGTTTATTTCTCCATCGGGTGAAGTATAACAACACCGAACTTGAATGGTTGTGTCTGTAATAAGTGAAAGGATTAGGAGACCTTTTTAACACGATTTTTAATGGGCCTATGGGGGAGATTGAAGGATACCCGTTATTTTTTATGGAAAACTTGTATGGGAAAAATAGATCACACTGAAAAATCAATTCCGCGAATTGAGGGTGCTCGCGTGGCAATTTTGCAGACAAAGTGGTACAGCGACTTCATCGATAATATGGTGTTAAAGTGTACGGAATTGTTGATTGAAGCCGGGGCACATCCACCGGTAATTCATCGGATTCCAGGAGCCATTGAATTGCCACTTGCTGCGCAGACCCTCGCGAGAGGGCAACAACGTCCTGATATTATCATCTGTTTTGGTGGAATCCTGAAAGGGGATACGTTGCATTTTGAGATGATTAGTAATGAATGTATGCGGGGCTTGGGAGAGGTGATGCTCCGAGAGAATATTCCAATTATAGTTGAGGTCATTCCGGTCTTGAATCTGCAGGATCTCAGAGATCGTTCACAAGATAACGAGAAAAATAAGGGGATTGAAGCAGCCTATGCCACTGCTGAGATCCTGTCATGGCGGAGATCTCTGAATCTCGCGTAATTGTTCACAAGACTGGCGATAACGTGCTCGCTCGATGGAGCGAGCAGAATAGTAGGAAATTTCCCCCGTTTTGTTCCGGTTTTGGCTGGTATGAAAGTTGCACTCTTATACAACATCCCAATCTAACTATCTTGCGTAGGTTTTTCGTATGAAAATCAATAGCTTAAAGGCATCAGAAAATACCCTCCTGGCACCTGATAGCACCTCAGGAGCTACCGAGACAGGGGTGGGTCGGTACTTGAAGCGTCGGGCACGAGTCACCGAGGAACAATTGTTTGGAGCCTCTGTGGCCGATCGCATCCAGTCAACGGTTGGTGACCAGGAGGCGGTCGATCAATTCCAGATTGTTTTCCGGCAGGAGAAAGCCAAGTTGAGGGCAGAAACCGGAACCCGTTCTGTTGAACAGGCGGCGCTCAATGCGATGCAGACCTTGACCGACAGCGGCATGATAACCGAGAGCGAGCGAGATAAGGTGTACAATCAGGCCTTTAAAATGGCTCAATTTGATGATGATGATACCTCATTGGAGGACGGGAAAGAACCAGGAAGAGCAGTTTCGTCAAAATCGGATGCAATCGCGCGAGCGGACCAGGTGGGCCTTACCGTGAGCGATGTTGATGATGAACGGCCGTTCTCGGTTGAGGCGACCTCAGTGGAAGTCGAAGCTGCGTATATCAAAGATGTCGATATGAAGGGCTTTTTGTGGAAGCCGGTTTCGGAGTCGGATGGCAAACTGGTTGCCCTAATGCCCAATAGTTTGACGGGGCGGGTCCAACAGGTCAACGTATTGGATAGTAGTGGAAACGTGGTAGATACCGGACGGTTTGCAGGGAATGCCAATGGAGGGCGAGATCATTTTCGCTTCAATGTGGCAGGAGATACTTTGAAGTTAGGCACCTACCTTGAGCTTACCCTTGATACGGGAGAGTTGTTGAAGATTGATGTTGCAGATCCGTCCCAGCGTTGGGAGAAATAGATATGTGGACTTGCTCTATATGAATCGAGTTCACCTTAAATAGTTTATAAATTATATGGGATTCGTACCCGCATTATATTGTCCGCGACACTAATTCTCTCGCCTAAATTCGAAATTACTTCTGAGCGGAACCAGATCCTTGATTCGTCACTGTAGACACTAGCCAGGCGCGCAGTATCTGGTAGCCCAAAGTGCTTTCCCAAACGTTATGGCCCACCCCTGGAAGGCGAACAAGATCGGTTTGTCCATCGAACAAAGGAGCGAATCTTTTCCACATGTCATTATCCCACCACCGATCCCTAGTTCCTGTCATAAGAAGTTTAGGTATTTTGAATTTGTCCTTATACCTATACGGGTCTACCAGGGTAAACAGCTCTTTGAGTCTAGGGTTCGGCGTAGTCGAAAAGATGCCAAGACGGTCGTATTGAGAAAGTTCTTTGCTAGGGGATACCCCTTGGCGATAGGCAGCTATTTGTGCGTCAAAACGGACAAAGTCAAACGCTAGCACGGAAAATGCCCGGACTCGCGCGTCGGTAGCGGCGGTTAAGTAGGTGGTCCAGCCACGTTTTGAGCTACCCACCACTATAAAAGAGTCTTGTGAAGCAACTTTTAGGTTCGATAGGAGTGTCATGGCGGTACGAACCGCTCGTACCATTGGAACAAGTAAGGGCCATGACCGATCTCCCGTTTCAAGATAACGACGAATTGAATAGGCCATCAGCTCACTCTCTTTTTTTTCAAAAAGAGGGTGGTTTGGAATTCCTCCTAAGCAAGCAACAGAGCTTTGTGTAACATTCGCAATTTCCTGGAACTTTGCAAGGTCACCTTTGGCTGGGCGTCCTCCTGTCTGAAAGTTATCAATAAAAAGTATTATTGGTGCCTGCGGCCCAGGTCGCTTTTGTGTTTGCCTTTGCGGGGAGAAAACAAGCAGAGAGTGCTCCCAGTTCTTCCCATGCCAGTTGCCGGACTCGAATAATATTTCCGCTATCGAATTTTTGCTGCTTTTCGTAATTGTTTGCGGTAGTCGGGGAGTCGTCAAGGTAGTTAAATCTCGAGTATCTTCTTCTCTTTGTGCTGTTCCAATTGATGCACAGAGCCACAGTAGCACGTTGACTAAAAGTATCGTATTACGGATGAGTAGCGACATCTTCAATTCGGGAAAAAAGCGGGGTTGGTTTCCCATCGAATTTCCAGCTCCTTGTAAGTGCAGTTAAGTGCGAAGCGATTTCGTCTGGCCAGGAATTGATATCAATTCCCGAGAGTTCCCTAAATCGATCAATGGCATCAACAAATATTGGAGATCCGATGGTGAGCAACGAAAGTGAAAGCAATATACAGTCGCCCATCACTTGCTTAAATTTCTCAGGAGAATAGGAGTCGGAGCCTTCTTTTCTAAGAGACCAGGGGGCCCTTTCTGTTATATAGCTGTTGGCAAATTCTGCAAGTGTAAGGAGCCGTTCTGTATAGCGCCTGATCTGCACGTCTTTCATCAATGACTGGCAGTCAGAGTGCGCAAGCGTGAGCGCGTCTACTATGTTTGTTGATGGAGAAAAAGCACTAAAATCCTGTCCTGCTGCCAGCGTTGCGCTTCGATTTATGAAATTGCCGATTTTAGCGATCAGCTTTCCATTAACAGCATCTTTTATGCCCGCCACAGTGAAGTCAGAATCACTCGTTTCAGGCATAATAGTAGCCAGATAAAAGCGAAGACCGTCAAGACTATATTTGTCAGCCAGTTCAGAAGGATCGGCTAGGACTCCTCGGCTTTTTGAAAATTTTTCACCCTCGAAGGTCAGGTATTGGTTTATCGCTGGTACATCCGGGAGGTGCAGTTGCTCGTCATAGGAGTGAAGATAGGATGGCCAAAAAAGAGTATGAAAGACAAGGTTATCTTTACCCATAAAGTAATAATGGGTAGCATTGCCGTTTTTCCAGAATGTGGTCCAGTCATCGGACCCATTTGCCCACTCAATGGAGGCAGAGAGGTATCCGATGACCGCATCAAACCAGACATAGAGACGTTTCGAATTAACTTTATCTATCAGAGCGTCTGCACTGATAGATTGAACGGGGATTTCTATCCCCCAGTCAAGGTCTCTCGTAATGGCGCGCGGCTTGAGACCCTCATTGAGCCACTTCAGCGTTTCAGCACGAATCCATTTTCTCCACCCATGACTTGAAGATTCGACATACTCCTCCAGGAATGGTTGTAACTTTTGATACTGGAGAAAATAATGTTCAGTTTCCCTTAATTCGGCTGGTCCACCGGAGATTTTGCTGACCGGGTGTAAAAGTTCGCCTTCAGGTATCACTGCACCACAACGATCACACTGGTCGCTACGGCATTCAGTGTACCCACATTTTGGGCAGGTCCCCTCTACGTATCTGTCCGGAAGAAAGCGATTATCAACTTCTGAATAGTACTGGCGAGAAGAGCCCTTATCAATCAAGCCCTTGTTCAGTAATGTAACAAATATATCTTGTACTACTTGTTTGTGATTCTCAGTGAGCGTCGTGGTATAGAGGTCATAGCTCATCCTGAGTCGCTCAAATCGAGCCTGCCATAGGGGGTGGTAATGGTTGGCAACATCTCTCGGCGACTTGCCGCACTTATCGGCCTCGACCGTTATCGGAGTGCCAAAGCAGTCGGAGCCAGACACCATTAGCACTCTATGCCCTCTTAATCTAAAGTATCGGGCAACAATATCAGCGGGCAAAAGGGCGCCAGCAAAATGACCTACATGTGGCACACCATTAACGTATGGCCACGCGACAGCTATAAGAATCGGACTATCTGATTTCACACTATCCCCATTTTATCAGAGTCAGAGCGACGCGTGAGAGTGGAATTTTTAGGTGAGGTCGCGAGCCTGATCTTCGTTAGAAAAGCACGCATACCAAGAGTGGTATATCGAACATCCTTTCAAACGAGGATTAGGCTCGCTTGGCTAAAAGCTCTGGAGCTTTATTAACGGGAAAAGAATTCAACAACTAGTTGTACTTCACACGTGATCGGCATTTCACTTAACCCAGGTGTTCGGACAAAACGAACAGTCTTTTCGTTTCGGCTTACTTCCATGTAGGAAGGTATCACGGCATTGTTGAGACTGTTGCTGATAACGTCGAGGTCCCTACTTTTTTCTCGGAGTCCTACAACGTCCTGCGATCCAACTCTGAAGTTAGGCTTATTCACCGTCTTTCCATTCACAGTGATGTGCTTATGGGAGACCAGCTGCCGGGCTGCGTAAATTGTCGAGGCGAAACCCGCGCGACGTACTACGTTGTCAAGTCGGTGTTCAAGGAGATTTACGAGAATATCCGGAGTGTTCCCTTTAGTGCTCTTCGCAACACGGAAATACCGACGAAGTTCCCTTTCGCTTACATTGTATTGAAACTTCAATCTCTGCTTCTCAAGGAGTTGCTTGCCAAATTCTGAATGGGGTGGTCGTCGACGCTGTCCGTGCTGGCCCGGCGCATAGGCCTTTTTTTGCATGATGGTCTCAGATTTGGGGGTGAGCGCAATGCCCAAGCGACGTGACAATTTTACACGGGGTCCTTTATAGGCCATGGATAGTTACCTTGTTATATTACTTCATTGCTAGCTGTATCTGTGCGTTAAACGCGTAGATGTATAATTATACTCATAACTTAGGGAACAGTAGCCGCTGTTCCAAGTAGTAGAAAAGTTCGTAATTGACGGAACCCACTAGATTTCTAACACCTTTGCGCTATTAGTCAAGGGCAGGCGTATTATTATTCACGCGCCACGGGCTTTATAAGGTGGCAAGGCTAGCCCGGATTATTCACGAGACGCGCCTCCTGAGCGGTTAAGGTGCTGAAAATTTTGGGACACTTTATGATTAATCAAACGCCAGAGACCGGAATTTTAAAACACATCTTTAATTTTCTCAAGGAGATTTAGGTTTAGGGAATTTCTTGTTTTGCCGATCCCTACTGTGAACGCAATTGGTGGTGGGGTTGAATAGAGGGGGCTGAGGGAGTATGAGTAACGATCAAGACGAGATGATACGAGATTTTCTTGTGGAGAGTTTTGAAAACCTCGACAGAATGGATCAGGAGCTTATGATCCTGGAGAAAGAGCCAACCAATATGGCCGTACTGAACAGTGTATTTCGTACCATTCACACGATCAAGGGAACGTGCGGTTTTTTTGCATTTGAGAACCTTGAGAGCCTCGGTCACATTGGGGAAAATCTTCTGGATTCGCTTCGTGCTGGAAAGAAAAAGCTGACGCCCGATATTACTAACGTATTGTTGAAGATGAGCGATGCGATACGGGAGTTGCTACAGTTAATCGAAGCAACAGGAAGTTCTGGCAATAATCAGTATGAGGATTTAAAGTTTCTGCTGCATCATCATAATTCCTCTTGTGTTACTCAGAAAGCGGTACCGGAGCTGACCCTCGAAGAGGAGTTTGCAGCGATTGTTGCTCAACGGGAAGTTGTTGAAAGGGAAGCCATGGCAGGGGAGGCGGCAGAGTCGGTGATTGCCGAAGTCGTCTCCACCGAAGTTGCCAGTGCTAAGGCTCAAGAGGCACGGGATCAAGGACTCCATGATTCCTCAGGTGATCATGGTGCATCTGATAGGGGGGCAGCATTGGCGAAGGCTGACCCGCAGGTTGACGCACAAAAATCTCAGGAGTCAGGAGGATTACAGGATTCGTCCATAAGGGTAGATGTGCAGCTTCTGGATTCCTTAATGAACCTAGTAGGTGAGTTGGTATTAGCACGAAACCAGCTTCGCCAGATTACTTCGACGAGTCAGGATCAAACATTTCAAAGCACCTTTCAGCGCTTAAACATCATCACGACTGAGCTTCAGGAAGGAGTGATGAAAACGAGAATGCAGCCCATTGCTTCAGTGTGGGGAAAATTTCCGAGGGTTGTAAGAGATATAGCCCAGCAATGCTCAAAGAAAGTACGTCTTGTTATGGAGGGAAAGGAGACTGAGCTTGATAAAACCATCATAGAGGCCATCAAGGATCCTCTGGTTCATATTGTAAGAAATGCTGTTGACCATGGCATTGAATTGCCTGCCACCAGAAGGGAAGCTGGTAAAAACGAGGAAGGAACTTTAACCATGCGCGCTTATCATGAAAGCGGTTATGTCATGATTGAAATTCAGGATGATGGCGGTGGATTAAGAATCGAGAGGATCAAAAGTAAGGCGGTAGAGCGCGGACTCATTTCGCAGGATAAAGCTAATTCGATGATAGACCAGGAGGTCTTTAAGTTGATTTTTCAGCCGGGTTTTTCTACGGCTGACCAGGTGACTAACCTATCCGGACGCGGCGTTGGTATGGACGTGGTTCGAATAAATATCGAGAAGATTGGTGGGGCATTGGAAGTCGACAGCGAGGCGGGAAAGGGAACGAGGCTCAAAATCAAAATTCCTCTAACGTTGGCGATTGTCCCTGCTCTGATAGTGTCTTGTGAAGAGGATACTTTCGCTGTCCCACAGGTATCGCTGATAGAATTAGTTCGTCTTGATGACGACTATTTCGAAAGCGATTTGGAAAATATTAGAGGAGCCACCTTCTATCGACTACGGGGTAATTTACTTCCCTTGGTTTACTTGTGCGAGGAACTCAAGATTAATATGGTTCGTCCTCAGCATCGGGAAAGAAAGAATGGAAATTCTAGGGTAATGAATATTGTTGTAGTTCGTGCGGATACTCAGGTATTCGGGTTGGTTGTTGATGATGTCCATGATACGGAAGAAATCGTAGTTAAGTCACTGAGTAAGGGTATTAAAAGTCTTGGTGTATATGCCGGTGCGACAATAATGGGAGATGGTCGCGTTGCTCTAATTCTTGATGTTATGAATCTTGCCCAGCGATCGCAGGTAATTCATGATCGGATTGCTTCCCAAGAGGAGGCGACGACCTCCGTAACTACGATGGCGAATCAGTATGAAATACCACTTCTAATAGTGGAATTAGGGAATAATGAACCAGCTGCTATTCCATTGGAATCAGTTCGACGGTTGGAAGAGTTTTCCTTCTCGAAAGTTGAGTTCCTAAATGGTAGAAGTGTTGTTCAGTACCGGGGGAGCATACTGGATCTAGTCGATCTAAGAACTGTTCATGGTCATACGGGCCAAGGAAGTGGTGGTGCAGGGGATGACGCCTGCCAGGTAATTGTGTTGAACGATAATGATCGTCAGGTGGGTTTTATGGTGAGAGGAATTATGGATGTTGTGAAACATTCAATTGATACATCAAGGACAGCAGCACGCCACGGTTCAAAGGGAGCGGCAATAATTCAGAACAAAATTATGGACGTGCTTGATCTTAGTATGATGGCCTTATAAGACAACAATTATGAACAGATTTAAAGGTTAAACAGAAGGGAAGACGATGATAGAGAGTAATAACGGCGGAATAGCTAGGCAAATAGCTACTTTTAGAGTTGGGGTAATGTTATTTGGTATAGATGTTTCTGTCGTACAAGAGGTCATTAGGGCCCAGCGCATGACTAGAGTTCCCCTTGCTCCTCCTGTAGTCAAGGGCCTCATTAACCTGCGGGGTCAGATCTTAACCGCTATTGAGCTCCGCGAACTGCTTGGTATAGATCCACGTCCTGAAGATCAGGCTCCGATGAATGTAGTAATTCAAAACGGTTCTGATAATATCAGTATTCTAGTTGATAAGATTGAGGATGTGTTAGATCTGGATGTGACTCGAATTGAGGAAACGCCTGAGACAGTAGAGAAGTGTTATCGTGATTTACTTGATTCTGTGTACAAGCTTGATAAGGGATTGTTGCTCATTTTAAACGCAGAACGCGTATCGAAGTTTAGTGATGAGGTCTAACTGGAGGAGTATATTACAATGAAGGTTTTGGTAGTTGATGATTCTCTGGTCATTCGTTCAATGCTCAGAAAAATCTTAGTAGAATTAGGGCATGAAGTGTTTCAGGCGGAAAATGGTGCAGTCGGGTATGACCAATTAAGTAAAAATTCCGATATCAAGCTCGTTTTGGTCGATTGGAACATGCCGGTTATGAATGGTATCGAGATGATTGGCAAGCTGCGATCTGAGTCCCACTTTAATGAACTTAAAATCATGATGGTGACCACGGAAACTGAACCGAGGCAGATTGTCAGAGCTTTAGAGGCAGGGGCCAATGAGTATGTGATGAAGCCATTTACTACTGATGTAATTGGAGAAAAGATTAAGTTATTAGGGTTATAGAAGGTATTCTTTAGTTTTATCTAGCATATTGGAAGAAGCAAGTATGGAATTGCCAGTTGATGTGATTAGAGTCTTAATCGTGGATGATTCCTCCGTGGTACGAAAATTCGTCGCTTCCGCTATTGAAGGCTGTAAAGAACTTAAGTTAGTCGGTGAAGCTGCTAACGGCAGAGAGGCACTCGATCTATTTGGGCGGATTCAACCCGATATTATAACGCTTGACATTGAAATGCCAGTGATGGACGGTATTGAGACATTGGGACATATTCGTAGAAAGGACAGGACGGTGCCGGTAGTGATGTTTAGCACCCTCACGGAGCGGGGCGCTCGGGTTACCCTTGAAGCATTGTCACGTGGTGCTAATGATTATATTGCCAAGCCGTCAAGTTTAGGCGGGAGGAAGAATGCGCCAGATCTCGCCATTGACGAAATTCGTCAAAAGCTAGTCGCTCATGGTCGCTTGCGAAAGGGAGCAAAAACACCTGCAGTCGAGGTCGGATCATCGGCTCTTTCCCCGACACCCGTTAGGGCAGATACCTCTCCGCCAGTGACCCGTCCTTCACCGCAGTTTCGATCATCAGCATTAAATAACAGCCCTCCCATTGTGAGGCCCCCTCTTTATGGGCACGAGCATGTTAAGCTCAGAGAGGTACGTCGGCAAACTTCATTTAAAGTCCTGGGAATCGGAGTCTCGACAGGTGGTCCCAATGCGATGGTGGAAATCTTCAAGGATTTGCGAGTTCCATTGGGTGTTCCTGTGTTTATTACTCAGCATATGCCTCCGATTTTTACCAAGATGTTTGCTGAGAAACTGAAGGTGGTGTCCGGATTGGAGGTTTTCGAAGCGCAAGCCGGGCAACCGGTAAAAACCGGGGAGGTTTATGTTGCCCCCGGCGGCTATCATATGGTTGTGCTTGAGACTAAGAATGGATTGACCATTGGTCTTAATCAGGATCCCCCGGAGAACTCCTGTCGACCAGCGGTAGATGTTATGTTTCGTTCGCTAGTAAAGGTCTACGGGGCCAATGTGCTGGGCATGATTCTTACCGGGATGGGGAGTGACGGAGTGCGGGGAGCAGAGGCGATAGTTGCAGCGGGCGGGGAAATTATTGCACAGGATGAAGCGTCAAGTGCAGTATGGGGAATGCCTGGGGCTGTAGCTCATGCAGGATTAGTGAGTAGTCTGCTTTCGTTGGAAGTAATTTCTGGTGAGCTCAAGAGAAGGCTTCCAGGCAAAGTAAGGGAGGTCTTAGTCGAGTAATGAGTATTAGACCTGATGATTTTCATTATATTAGTTCAATTGTGAAGGATGAGATCGGCATAGTTCTGGAGGGCGGCAAGGAGTATCTTGTCGAGAGCCGATTAGCGCCAATTGCTCAGTCTGAGGGGTATTCCTCGCTTGAAGCGCTTGTCGTTGCTGCCAAGTTGGCATCGAACAAAGCTTTGAAGCAGAGGGTGCTTGAGGCGATGACCACCAACGAGACGCTGTTTTTTAGGGATGGGAAGCCCTTTGAGGCATTGAAGACCGATATTCTTCCGGCCATCATTGATGCGCGAAGGCCAACTCGTTCGTTGACTATTTGGTGCGCGGCCTGTTCGTCCGGGCAGGAGCCTTACTCAATATGCATGTTGATACGAGAGAATTTTCCCGAGCTTTCAAGTTGGAACATAAAAATAAGGGCAACTGACATTTCATCTGAGCCCCTAGCTAAAGCCAGGGACGGAATGTATACCCAGTTTGAGGTGAATCGAGGACTTCCAGTGCCCCTGCTGATGAAGTATTTTACAAGAGTCGGAATGAAGTGGCAGGTTAATCAGGAGCTCCGGTCTATGGTTGACTTTTCAACTCTTAACCTTTTGGATCCCTGGGTCGTTTTGCCCCGGTGTGACATAATATTGATGAGAAATGTATTGATCTATTTTGATGAAGCAACAAAGAGAGTTATATTTGAAAAGGTGCTTGATAAGGTTGCGCCCGATGGTTATTACTTCGTTGGAGGTTCTGAGACCATAGGTGCGCTTGAGTCTCGGTTCCTGAGGGAGGTGTATCAGGGCGCCCAGGTGTATCGCGTGGCTCGGGCTTGAAAGTGTGTTGAATGAGTCAAATAACTTATTCAAATTCGCTTTTGGCAAGATTTCGCCCCCAGAGCGATCACTAAGTACCTAGGCAAAAGTTTTTCGGTCTTAGGTGGTACAGAAGGTAGTCAAAGATGGCTGTTTTATGTGTCGTATTAGACCAAAAAAACTGTTGCCTAGGTTAGGTACTTATAACATCATGTTCTCAGCAGATTCTCCTCACCTCAACCAATCTATTAACCTGAGTTCGACGTAAGAACAAAGGTTATTATGTGCAGGTCGAATCATTGCGGTTCCTTCTGTGCTAGTCCTTCTTAATGCTACCGTTCGATCCTATCTTTTCTGGCCTATCTTTTCTGGCCTATCTTTTCTGGCATCTTTTGAGAGTATCTGTTAAAAGCAAAGAAAAGGCTTTCTCGCCTGCCTTGTTTGTCTACGTATTTGCAACACAGATTGTAATGTTTATCAGTAACGTAAAAGGCCTTTGCGGTCCTCTTCTTCTGTTTCTAGTAATGGTTAGCGTGCTGGGCGTGGCCCTGCCGAACCCTGAAATTAACCCTTCTACAGAAGGTCAGAATGCGGCTGATATAGCCTGGATGTTAGGGGCTACCGGCCTAGTGCTGTTAATGACTCCGGGGTTATCGTTTTTTTACGGTGGCATGGTGGATCAACTCAATGTTATATCGACAATGTTGCAAAGTTTTATTTGCCTTGGCGTGATAAGTTTGCTGTGGGTCTTTGTTGGGTTCAGCATTGCCTTTGGTGATTCCGTAGGGGGGCTTTTCGGTAATCCTTTTCAGTATGTCATGTTTAACGGCGTGGGGCTTGCGTCGCATAGATCAAATGATCCATCAGTAGGCTCAATAGCAACGAACATTCCCTTTGCACTCTTTGCGATGTTTCAGCTCAAATTTGCCATTATAACACCGGCACTGATTACTGGGTCGTTTGCTGAGCGTGTTCGGTTCAGCTCATTCCTGCTTTTTGTATGCCTCTTTAGTCTCTTTATCTATAGCCCGCTGGCCCACTGGACCTGGCATCCATCCGGTTTCTTGTTCAAATTGGGAGTGCTTGATTTTGCAGGAGGGACAGTAGTTCATATTTCTGCGGGTTGTGCTGCGCTTGCGGGGGCTATGGTGCTGGGTAAACGCAAACACAAGGAAGACTCGGTGCGTCCGAGTAGCGTCCCCTATGTAATTTTGGGTACTGGCATGTTGTGGTTCGGGTGGTTTGGTTTCAATGCAGGGTCGGCTATGGGAGCCAATCATTTGGCGGTAAAGGCCTTTTTAAATACGAATACCGCATCCGCAGCCGCGATGCTGGGTTGGATATTTTTTGATGGATATAAAGGAACTAAGCCATCGGCAATGGGAGCGTGTATAGGGGCAGTAGTTGGATTGGTGGCCATTACTCCCGCCGCGGGTTATGTAACGGTCGGTCAAAGCTGCTTTATCGGATGTATTTCCGCCATTGTGAGCAATCTTGCAGTTCGATATAGTTCTCGGTTTGTTATCGATGACACCCTTGATGTATTTCCATGCCACGGTCTTGGTGGGATTATGGGAATGATTTTGACCGCGGTATTTGCCAGGACGGAGACGGCGTCGGGATTGTTATACGGAGGCGTCGATCTGTTTATCAACCATCTTATCGCTCTTTTCATCGTAGTTTTATATAGTTTCTTCGGGAGCTTCTTACTGTTTAAGATTACGGACTTTCTAATACCTTTGAGAGTTACAGATTATCAGGAGCGGCAGGGCTTAGATATAAGTCAACATGGGGAGTCGGTACTGATGGTTCTGTAGATAGTGTGGTTCGTAGCAAGTCCCGATTTTTCAAATCTAGAGAGAGAGAGAGAGAGAGAGAGAGAGAGAGAGAGAGAGGGGGGGGGGGTGAAAACTGATCAATAAAAAATAGTAATATATAGACTTTTAT
>JBIIDM010000087.1:0-13801 GCA_044238365.1 Bdellovibrionota bacterium
TCAAGAAACGATAACGCCCTAAGCTCCATCCATGAAGAGCTGGCACGAAGACCTTTGAAAAAGCCAACATGCCCCCCCCTGGGGACTGCCTCAATGTGGAGATACTCATTCTGGCGTGCTGCCCCCTTAGGTATATTGGCCCCTCGAAAAAAGGTATCATCGAGCGCGGTTAAAAATAGCGTCGGCTTCCTGATTTTATCAAGAAAACGTTCACAGGAAGCATCCTCCCAATATTCACGGGCATTTCGGTAGTTAAACCAGGGAGCGGTAAAACGATTGTCATAATCTTCGAAGTCTCGGATTCCCTTAAAAAAATCAGGCTCAAATGAATGTGGATAAAGCGTGCGTTTTATTGTCAACTTATCCTTAAATGATTTAAGAAAATAGGCGAGGTAGATCTTGTTCGCACCTCTTTTTAATTCATCAGCAGTCTGCCCAAGATCAATAGGTGAGGATATCGCAACTGCGCCTTTTATATTAGTAGGTATTTCTTCAGGTGCCTCACCTAAATACTTGAGGCACAAGTTTCCACCAACGCTGAATCCGACCAGCACTATCTCCTCATAGCGAGCTTTATTTAGCTCTATCAAATGAGACAGGTCTCCGGTATAACCACTGTTGTAACTTCTTAATAATTTATTCGGGTGAAAGCCACAGCCCCGAAAACTCCAGGTCAGCACATCCCAGCCAAACGAATGGAAGACTTTACCAGTACTTCTCATGTAAGGGGCATCGGCACGACCCTCCAGTCCATGAACCAGAATGATCAGCTTCTTGTTCTCATTTCGAACCCATCCGACCTCAAGAATGTCGCCATCTGGCAGGTCTATGGTTTCGTTTTCGATGGGAAATTTAATGACCTCACGTGCAAATCGAGCATATATAGTGTGTATGTGGGGGTTCCGAAAAAGCGGAAAAGGAGAATAATCCTTCTTGTTGCCCGATACCAATTCACGATCGTCTGACGTCTCAATTTCAGAAACAGTAACTTCCATCCACTCACACCAACTCTTTCTAGCTATACAGCACTATACCCGGCCAGCTCCTTCTTAAGGTCGAAAAACGTATACGGCTCCGAATAGGCTGGCTGCCCTTGACCCTTGGCGTTTGAAACCCACAGTTGCAAATCTTCCGGACGGTAGACTACATTATGAAAGTTACCCGGCATTGCCAAATTGGGAATAATCTCCTTCATCAACTTCTCGGGAGTTAGTGCACCTTGGTTTTCCGTCAAATCTTTGGTCATTCTATCCAGATAATGGCCACCATACACAATATTCTTAATTCCAGGAAGTGTCTGCCCCTTTTCGTCGACATCCTGACCAGGTGTAAACTCCAGAAATCGATCCTTATCCTTAATAAACATGGCCGCTTCGTTCCGTTTTCCGTCGGTCATCAGGAACACATACGAGTTGTTTCCTTTGGCTTCTCTCAATATCTTTCTTACATCATTGAGGCTTTCAGCCTTTGATAAGACCTCCCGCAACAGAAATACCATTGGCATGCCCCGAAGCGTTTCACCCTCAGGATCACCATAACCCATCTCCCCAAGTGTAATACCAGCTTCGTTCATGCCTGAAACCGCCCCCAAGAACCCAGTCCATCCGACATTAGCGTAAGGAATGCCGCCGTTAGGTCTTACTACTGTTATTTGAGGGAACTCATGCATTCGAGAGACTTTATATAGTCCCCAGTCGAGGATTCTTACTGCGATTAGCTTGCCATCCGCCGTACTTTGCTTTAATGCGCCGATATTACTGCAGGAAGTCGCCAACTCTCCCGCCATCATCTGCTTTACAATACCCTTCACCCGCTTTTTCCCGCCCCACTCGGACATTTCAGGTAACGCGTGCAACGCATGGATAACCTGCAAAGGAAGCTTAGCCCCATGGGCAAGGCCGTGCATCTCGTCGACGTAAGCCTGAGGAATGTAAGGGCGTAACCTCTCATACGACTCATCGAAGAACTCTGACATCATATAAACATCAAGGACGTTGTCATACATCGACATCAAAGACTCATCGACCACGGACCGAAGAACTGCCCCCTGCTGGAAGCCGACCTCATACGGGTCGCCCTGAAGGCACAGTACACGGACGTTACTATTGTCGATCATGCGTACCTTCGCCTTTCCGGTAACTCTCATTATATCTTCCGGGGTAAGAAAAACATCACTTCGGAGAAGTGGGTGCCAGGGATCTATTCTTAAATACCGGCAACTTGAGAGCATACTTGCGACGGAAGTCATTCCAATAAATTTTCGACGGGATATCATAAGGTGCAAGCAAAAGGTGGTAGACTGTAACTGTCGATTGAGTTACTTCCGATAGAGCCTATTATGATGTTTGTACTACCGGATTCGATTTGGTATGCGCACAACCCATTATCACAATGCCGCAAACCATTTTGAGACCCTGTCGTAATTATACATAACTACGTTCTGAGAATGACTTCGGGGAAATGATTTGTTCAACCAGAAACAAACCGCCTCGTACACTTACACGTAATTGGGGCGCTTTACGAGCGTGATGATGGTGAGGGCACCTGAGTAGTTACACGTAATTATTATGAGAAAGTGCTGCGAAAGATTGTACCGTCAACAAATTTTATCCCAGGGAAGCGTCCGAACCAACCGCGCTTATTTCTAAAAAAAACCGCTATAGCATATTGATTTTTGGTGGAATGACATTTTTGCCCAATCATCGTAGACTCTAGTCAGCCTGTGGGATATTTTTCATCTTGATATCTCCCAAACACAGGGCCCCGAACCAACATACAAGACTATTTATATTTAAAAAATGGCTGAATACGACCCTCATTCCCTAGAATCCAGGTGGCAGGAATATTGGAATGCACACCGCACATTCTCCGTTGGAGATCCGAAATCTTGCTCCACAGAGAAAACATCGATAGCCCCCAAGGCATATTTCCTCGATATGTTTCCCTACCCTTCAGGGGCGGGACTCCACATTGGGCATCCGGTGGGATACACCGGATCAGACATTCTGGCCCGATTCAGACGACACCAGGGGTATACCGTACTTCACCCTATGGGATATGATTCCTTTGGCCTCCCCTCTGAACAGCACGCGATCGCAACCGGCCAGCACCCAGACGACGTAACCCGAATAAATTGCGCCCGGTTTACCCAACAACTGCAGAATCTTGGCCTCTCCTACGATTGGGATCGGGAGATAAAAACAAGTGATGCCTCCTATTATAAATGGACTCAGTGGATTTTCTTAAAGCTATACAACTCATGGTTCGACCATTCCCAAGGTCGGGCACGCCCGATTGGAGAGCTTGAGATTCCAGCTGACGTTTCTCGAAAGGGCGTCGCCGCTGTCGCCACATATCGCGACGAACGCCGACTGGCTTTTGTTGCCGAGGGATTAGTGAACTGGTGCTCAGCACTCGGCACGGTCCTCGCAAATGAAGAGATCATTGACGGCAAATCCGAACGCGGAGGACACGACGTGATACGTCGCCCCATGCGTCAGTGGTTCCTGCGAATAACAGATTATGCCGAGCGCCTTCTTACTGAATTAGATGGTCTAGACTGGCCAGAGAGTATTAAAGATCAGCAACGACACTGGATTGGGAAAAGGAAGGGCTGTAACGTAACCTTCAAAATATCAAACACCTCTCTGCAACTTTCTACCTTTACGACGAGAGTTGACACGCTATTTGGCGTAACGTTTCTAGTTCTTTCGCCTGAACACCCGCTGGTAGCAGCCTGCACTACAAGTTCTGAGCAGAATGCCGTTAACGATTATTGTGAGCGCGCATCTCGGCTTAGCGACTTGGATCGTACAATGGAGAATCGGAAAAAGACGGGTGTCTTCTCCGGCTCCTATGCCTTTAATCCGATTAATGGTGAATCCATTCCGATCTACATCGGCGATTATGTGCTTATGGGCGTGGGAACTGGCGCAGTAATGGGAGTACCAGCTCATGATGATCGAGATTTTGAATTTGCCCGAAAGTACAATGTCCCTATTCGCCCGGTTGTTGCGCCAGAGGTCACCCACGCTGCCTTCGCGGAAGTCATTGGTGGCACCCACTGTTGGAGCGAACCTGGGAGCATGATCGACCTCGATACTCCGACTTTCAACACATTAAATCTTGTCGGGGTTTCAAACGAACTTGCCAAGGAGAAGATTGCCCTCTGGTTGGAAGAAAATCAGGCTGGCTCACGCGTGACTACCTTTCGGTTACGCGACTGGCTTTTCTCAAGGCAACGATATTGGGGCGAGCCGATCCCAATCATTCACTGGGAAGACGGTACAATGACCGCCCTGTCGGAATCAGAGTTGCCGTTAACACTTCCACCTACAAGCGATTTTAAACCTACCGGCACGGGCGAAAGCCCCCTGGCACGAGTTGAAAGCTGGGTAAATGTTGAGTGTCCTGAAACAGGAAAAAAAGGAAAGAGGGAAACAAACACCATGCCCCAGTGGGCGGGTTCCTGTTGGTACTATCTACGGTTTCTCGATCCAAAAAATGCAAAGAAACCCTGGGACCCGGAACTCGAAAAAGCCTGGATGCCAGTCGATTTCTACATAGGTGGCGCGGAACACGCGGTGCTTCACCTGCTGTACGCCCGCTTCTGGCACAAAGTGCTCTATGATCTGGGATACGTATCTACCAAAGAGCCGTTCCAAAAGTTATTTAACCAGGGCATGATTGTAAGCCATGCCTTTAAGGATTCCAGGGGCGCGCTGGTCCCGATTGACGAGGTTACTGAAAGAGCAGACGGAAACTATTATCGGAACGAAAGTGGCGAAAAAGTCGACCGCATCATTGCAAAAATGTCGAAAAGTTTACGTAACGTCGTAAATCCCGATGACATAATCGCACAGTACGGCGCGGACACCCTGCGAATCTTCCTAATGTTTATGGCACCCCTTGAAGCCATGAAACCGTGGAATTCCGATGCTATCACTGGCTGTCATCGTTTCTTAAAACGGTGCTGGACCCTCGTTACCCAAAATGCCCATGTCGGCTGTCGGCAATTCTGCACTCCGGAACAGGAAGAACTGTCGGTACTCAAGGCCTTGCACCGGACTATCAAAAAAGTCACCGAGGATACCGAAGGGCTTCGATACAACACAGCAATTGCCGCAATGATGGAATTTATCAACGACGTTGGCGGGCTACCGATTTCGAAAAAAACAGCGGAAAGTATATGTCTGATACTCTCGCCATACGCGCCCCACATCGCCGAGGAACTCTGGAAGCGGCTTGGCAACGAATCCTCGATTGCAAGAGTTAGCTGGCCAGCCGTTGATGAACAGTATCTGATTGAGTCATCAGTTACCGTTGTAATTCAGGTGCAAGGAAAAAAACGGGCTACGATCGAAGCACCCGTTACAATTGATGATGGTCTTTTGAAGGAACTGGTGGTGGCATCAATGGCGCAGACACCATATCCGGTAACAGCAGAAAAAAAGATCGTGATTGTGCGTAATCGCGGAACAGGGTCGCCAAAGCTGGTTAACGTCGTGTAATCAAACAATCAAATACCACAACCCAACCCCCACTAATTACAGAAACTCTGGCTACACGAATGGAAACCGGAATATTGATTCATTCCAGGTAACTACAATCCTGCGAGAATTGGCATGATTGGCTACCAGATTGTCGTTCCCAACGACAAGTATATAATGTTGTCCTTCGATTTTCAGAGATTGACCCTGCTATTACCCGGCCCGGTCAACAAGTATTTACCGCAACGCTAAATACTGGAATTACGCTACCCTGCTATCCGGGATTATTCCGACGGCATGAGTCGGATCATACACAAGTAGAATCAACTCATCCTACTCTTGAAAGTGCATCTTTCGTAGACTTAGACACAAACAGTCACCGAGACGTTATTGTCGACACTGGAGCCATGTCTAGGCAAGAGAGATAGCCGGGTAAGATTGGCGCTGAAAAATATTGGTCTTTCGGTAACCCTTCTATTAATATAACTAATGTTAGAGGCTGGAAAGTCATGGAATATATAGTGTACTGGGTAATTGTCGGTATCGTGGCAGGATATCTTGCGAAGTTAGTAGTTCCAGGCGAGTCCCCCGGTGGGCTGGTAGCGGACTTTCTTGTGGGAATACTAGGAGCTGTAGCAGGCGGCGCCCTTTTCAATTCAGTAGGAGGATACACTAACGGTGGAGTTGTGGGTAGTACGGGCGTTGCTTTTGTGGGAGCCGTTGCACTGTTGCTAGTCCTACGATTTTTCCGGCGCAGCCACGTCTAACAATTAAATTAATTAAATGATGAGAGGATATTATGAAAAGTAAAATAGCTTTCTTACTGACGACGGTGCTGTTTTGGCATGGAACGAGTATCTCAGAAATTACAAGGCATGACGGCACCGCTCCAGAGATTCGAGCCCGGATGGATAATATTGAAGCGAGTAACGAGTTTCGCACAATAGTGGACTCGTCTGTCAATGTGTATAAGGCGCTCTCAAAAGGAAAGCATGGCGAGGTGCCTCAGAGCGTTCTCAAGAGGGCCCAATGTATTGCGATACTTCCGAACGTAGTCACCGGTGCTCTTGTCTTCGGGGCAACGCATGGGAGTGGTCTAGCGACCTGTCGAAATAGCACTGACGCCTGGAGTCAACCTGCAGCGATATCCCTGAATGAAGGGAGTATTGGCCTGCAAGCAGGAGCAAAGTCGACGGATCTTGTTCTTTTCTTCCAGACAAAAGAAGCAGTTGATGCTCTTAAGAAGGGCAATTTCGTCCTAGGAAGTGACGTGAGCGCCGTAGCTGGAGGATTCGGAGCTCGGGTCGACAACTCGGCGGCCGGAGTCGTCGTGTACGCCCAGACCGGTGGACTCTTCGCGGGAGTCTCCGTCAACGGCAGCAAAATTTCGAAGGAAGAGAAAAATCTTCGGACGTACTATGGAGCCGATACTAACTATTCCGCACTCCTTGAGGGCAAAGAATCCCCCGATGCAGCTGGGTATTCCCAGAAGCTTACCAAGCTACTCCCTCGAATGTAACCCGATTGCACATTTGCTCCCTTCGCACGATACATAACATCAGTGGAAGGGGGTCCGTTTGCTAGGTTGACCGATAGAAATAAGATTCGATCGAGTACTTTTTGAATCACCTGATCTAGCCCGGATTATTCACGAGCCACACCACCTGTTTAAAGGTCGTTCCCGAGAGTCCTCACCGAAGAACTAGCACAATATTTTGATATATCTGGAGATTATTAAAATACACAACTCTGGTCCAGGCCATTCACTAGCCCGTTTCAACCAAATAACAACACGCCAAACACCTTAAAAAAAAACAACGTCACCCTTTTAACCATCTACATATTACCGCGATACCCCATAGCCCTTGCCTAAAGGCCTCTAAAAAGCTAGTCTTTGCAACCTCAACATAATTTTAGACCCATTGGTACTGTACCGTTGTGGTGCGGTGTGCAACAATACTTTGTAGCGAGGATTAACATGGCAAAGGCTCCTTTAGAAACGGTTCATTTAGTATCAAGTGCCGGGACAGGCTTTACCTATACGCTTCGCCGAAATAAGAAGAAGTCTCGAGGTGTGAAGAAGTTGTCGATGCGTAAATACGATCCGATAGCTCAGGCGCACGTTGAGTTCAACGAGAAGAAGCTTTCACGCCTGAAGAAAAGGTTCGACCTTGAAAAGTTCACCCAGACGAACACACCAGCAGCAGAAGAATCCCAAGCCCAATAACAAACCTACGATCGTAGGTGGTGATAGTCGCAGTACTTTCCCCAACTTGGTCGACGGCAACACATTGGATGGCAATGTTGCCGTGAAAGATATTGCGCAAAGAAGTGTCATCTCGGAAAGTTCGCCGGAACGTGAGCAGTGGCCCTCGGCTAGAGTCGCCGAAAGTCGCGCGTTCCTGGCACCCTTTAGGGTGGCAAACGTTGGTGGCATCCCAGTAGAGGGGCCCGTTTTAGATCAGGTATTTTTAAACCAGCACTCCTTAATCACAAAGCGATCCGC
The DNA here is from genome assembly GCA_044238365.1 of Bdellovibrionota bacterium. Lineage (GTDB taxonomy): Bacteria > Bdellovibrionota_C > UBA2361 > UBA2361 > JBIIDM01 > JBIIDM01. The sequence goes on from JBIIDM010000087.1 coordinate 7,996, forward strand.
TGTTCATGGTAGTTTTGCCCTTAGCGGTATAATTTTACTATCAACACTAGCAATCTGCTTGGTTAACACTGGCCTGGAATACGGACTGGAAGACATAACCGATTTAAATCTGCTCACTGCAGGCTCCTCGATTCTATTACCTACGATTGTTCTTGCTGGGTCTCATGCTCGAAGCGCTCTGCGCTCGGGGGAGATTTGGCGTAGTAACACTTTAGCAACTCTAGCGTCCTTAACATCCCTCGCAGTCGCCCTTACCAGTCTTTTTACCGATAGTCATGGCCTGGGGTTTACAGTTCTGACAACAGCGATAATCAGCAACACCACCCTCTGGGTACGGGAATCCATCGTCGAAAGGGCCCCAACGAAATTACGGCCGGTTCCAGAGTCACTGCAAAAACCAGAAGGGTTACTACAGGAACTACTCACACCGACTGAAGAAGAGCGTTTTTTCATTGAAAGATCGTGTCAGCTAATTCTGCTCGCCTCGTTACTCTCCATTATTGTCATGATGGCAAGAGGAACTTCCCTGTTGGAAGCCCTATCCATCGGGTCCTTTATTCTCCTCCTGCTCCCACTGCCGCTAGTGGTTGAGATTGTTCCCACAGTGCGGGCCTTACTATGCCGGTCTTTACAGAGTCGCGGTGTCTTTGTGGAACATTCAGAGACCATCGACGCGATAGAAGGAGCGTCAACAATGCTAGTCGAAATTCCTGACCATCTGCTGTCAGCCCCCCCCGCGCCTGATAAGGGCATCTGGGAATTTGAAAAGCTTGATATTTTTGACGGCCGGTTTGATGAAAACAATCTTACAGGAATAATTGCAAGCCTCTGCGCAAAAGGAAGTAGTCGATTTGCCCGTGAGGTAGCTCGTGCTTTTGCGGTATCCAGCCATCAGCGAAAAAATCCACAGGGAGTCTTCCGGTGCCAGGATTTTATAGAGATTGATAGCACTACAATCTCTGGCACGATTGAAGGGGTGCCACTCCTTATCGGCAAAGAGGGAATCTTCATCCAGAAGGGAATCTTTCTTTCCGGACACGAAGTTGTTGTACCATCAGATAACGAAGAAGGAGTTACTCCTTCGCACGATTACGCTACCTCGCCTCACAAACTAGTGGTGCTGCTCGTAGGAGTAGGGCACGCCTGTGTCGCCCGGTTGGTTCTCAGGCTCCGTTGGGACTATCGTGGTCTCGAAGCAGCACGCGAACTCGACCGCAGGAACCTTATTCAGACCTCAGTAATAAGCACAGGGCCGCAACCCTCACTTGATGCTGTGTGCAGCGCTTTACAAATCGACTTAGCCCGATCACACGGTGCCGTCTCTGATTATAGAATCCAGCAGCGGGTAATTGAAAACGATCCTTCTGTCGCGCTATTTGTTAATCCAGAGAGACTTTCTTCTACTGCCGAAACCCTTAACGCAACAGTAAAGATAGTATCGATATTAGAAACGTGGGAGGAATTCGACACCGAAATTCAACTTCGAAACGTCCGAAATGTAGTGCGGCTTGCTGCCCCTTCAGTTCAGGCGGTTCAAGACCTTTTCGAAATTCCTCGAAAGGCGCTCTTTTTGAGGCAGGGACTCCTGGTATCCAGCGTTGTCCTTACCTCCGTGCTCTACATTCTACTGCTTTTCGTACTGTGCTCTCCCTTGATCTGCGGGGGCATTCTATTTACTTATATGGCCGCGGTTGCCTTAGCAGTTACCTGTACAACGAAAGATCGTTCGTAAGTGCTTAAGGGATTTCTCCAATCTCTTCGTCAAGTGATTGATTTTGTTCACTTCAGCTTGGAGTACTACGCCGCAGACACAAACATTAGAGCTTACATTGCATAGTATGCGCAAAGACCAACGGACCTGAACGGCTATAAAGGATGAATTCGGACTATAACAACTGGGATGTTCAACTTCAGGGATTCGCGCGCCCCTCGGGTTTCCTAAGATGCGTTGAGTCTGCGACATCAACGATGGACTTAGCTCGCGAACTTATCGAACGACATTCCCCGCTGCCGTCTGACTCCGTGGGGATTGCTTTGGCCCAGCAACAAACCCGCGGCCGGGGACGTCTGGAACGCAGCTGGGACTCCCGAGCTGGCAACCTGCTTACCACCATTATCCTACCTCTTTGCTCAAGCGATATGTCAAAAGCCCGGGGGTTCTCGCTGGTAGTCGGATGTGCGATTGCCTCGTTCCTCCGCGAACACGGTATCCCGGTAAAACTAAAGTGGCCAAATGATATCCTGGACTTCGACAGCAGAAAGCTCGGCGGCGTACTAATAGAGTTACTTCCTCTGCTGCATCAGCATGCCGGTGCGACACCTCCTCAGTACGCACTTCTTACCGGTATTGGAATTAATCTCACCTCATGCCCGGAAGCTGCCTCCTCCCTCAGAAATCTCGGAATACCAGAAAACTCCCCGCTTACAGCCTCCCCTGCTGCCTTCCTAGCTGCCCTCCTACCATTTCTCACGGCTGCGCATGCGCAATTCATCCGCGAGGGTTTTCCCGCATTTAAGACCGAGTGGCTCAGCTTTGCCCAAATTGAGACAAAAGAGGTTCAATTTACGCTCAACAGCCAAAAGCTCGTGGGGACCTTCGTTGGTCTTACCGACCACGGAACATTGCAGGTGCTTCACAATCATCAGATTCAGGAAGTTTGTGCCGGGGATATCTCACTGATTGGTGACCGAATGGTACAACGATAACTATTGGCGCAAATCCTCCCTGCGCTTTTATATCACTCGCGTTTCGTGAATAATCCGGACTCGGTTCCTTGACCGATTTGCATCAATTCACGACAATCGACTAAGACCTTCGCTAAATGTAAAGAATACCAGCCCCAACTTTTTTGCTATTTATATGTCAACCCTTTCGAACCTCACACTTACTGATGAACTGCGATCACGTTTGCTGCTTCACGACTTTACCGACGAGACAACGCTGAATGCCCTTCCCCAGGGCACGCCATTCTACCTGGGTGTTGATCCAACGGCCCCTTATCTGCATGTCGGAAATCTGATTCCGATGCTAATCATGATTCGACTGGCGAAGAGAGGATTAAAGGCAATCATGCTTTTCGGTGGAAGCACGGGTAGCATCGGCGATCCATCGGGGCGCTCCTCTGAACGGCCACTGTTACGTCGAGAGGATATCGATGCAAACGTCGAAAGCCAATCACTAAAGGTAAGGGAGATCTTCCAACGCCAACAAATCGACGTACAATTTGTAAACAACTACGACTGGACCAAGAATGTTCCCTTGATAGACTTTCTCCGAGATGTCGGAAAATACATTACGGTCAACTATATGCTCGGCAAGGAGGTCGTAAAAACACGGCTAGAAGGAGATGGGCTTTCCTACACTGAGTTCAGCTATATGCTCCTCCAGGCCTTTGATTTCTGGCATCTCTACACAACCTGCCGATGTAGATTACAAATCGGAGGAAGCGACCAGTGGGGAAATATTACCGCTGGCCTTGAGCTAATTCGCAAAAAAGGGGGCGAAGGCGCCGTTGCTTTAAGCGCTCCCCTTATTTTGGATAGCGAGGGAAAAAAATTTGGCAAATCAGCAGGCAATGCGCTCTGGTTGGATGAGCGTGGCTTCTCCCCCTATAAACTCCACCAATACCTTCTCAATGTTGCCGATAATGATGTAGAGCGATATTTGAAGATTTTCACATTTCTTTCGCTCGAAGAGATTTCAGATATTATGGTGGCCCATGAAAAAGCCCCACACCAACGAGCTGCTCAAAGGTCGCTTGCCAATAACCTGGTCGAAATTATCCATGGTACCGATGCAGTTCAGAAGGCGAACGCGTCTGCGCAGGCGCTCTTCGGTGGTTCGCTAGAGTCACTCAAAGCATCAGACCTGCTTGAAATTTTCGAAGACGTCCCTTCGGTATCACTTCCCCTTAAGGAGATCATTGGAGCATCCGTACTCAACCTTTTAGTAACAACCGGTGCTGTGCCTTCCAAAGGAGAAGGTCGCCGTTTGATTGAGCAGGGAGGTGTCTATATTGGAAATGCGAGAATCACCACGGTTGAAGAGACCATTCAGGAATTACATATAGTTGATAATCAAATTCTAATCATTCGGTTAGGAAAGAAAAAATATACGATCGTGCGGTGTCAGAATTGCCATGAAACTTAACCTTAGACCCGGAATGCGAGTTCATCACTTAATCCTCAATCGGGATGGGTTTATCGAAGGTGCGGGGCAGAACGGCAGGTGGTCTGTCGTTATCGGCAATCTCAAAGTACAGAGTAAAAGCAGTGAGCTTGCGCCCCTTACTACCCAGAAGCCGAAACATGCCTTCCGAAAACGAAAGAGCGAAGCAGTTGCACGACAGATGAACGGACCATCAAGAGGATATGTGACACACGACCTCCATGGCCTAAGGGTCGGAGAAGCGTTAGAAAAAATTGAAGCACTCGTGAGTACTGCCATTGTCGACCGGCGGAAAGGGCTTGAAATAATCCATGGATTAGGTACCGGCCGACTACAGGATGCCCTTCACACGTATTTGCAGAAGTGCAATGTCGTAGCACGATTTCACCTTGACCATCAGAACCCAGGCATTACCTGGATTCACTTCTATTAACCTGACAACCATTCATATGAGAACAGCACTAGCTCGCCTATTAGTCGTCTATCTGGCTCTGATAATACCTTTGTGGGCACAGAACGATCCCGTAGAACCGATCCCTGATCATGTTCTTGTGAGCCCCAACGAAGGCTGGTCGGCAATCCCTGAGAATGATGATGTCCCTCTCAGCGATCGGCTACTCTTTTGGCTACCGAATAGACTGCTCGATTTGTGGGATATCATTCGAGTCGATGCAGGAGTGGGGCCAAGTGTGGGCGGCGCGATTAGGGTTACCCGGTTCGTACAGACTGGCTCGCGAAATTTTATTCCCGGCTCTCTAAGAGTTGGCGCATTGGGGCGTCGATGGCCCATTATGCTTGAAACTAGTGACGAAGAGGGATTTGCTCCTTTTGACTACTCCGCGTCGGCGCAACGTGATGTCTGTACGTTTGAAGTGGGAGTCGGGCTGGAATTACTGGTCGCTGGAGGTTATTTAGGGATTTGTCCGGAGGAAATTTTTGATTTTTTGGGCGGGCTTTTTCTGCTGGACTTTGAACATGATGATTTGGATTGAGGTGTGGGGGGCGGCGGAACGGCTTCAAAACTATACCCATACGCACCCGCACGTGGATCATCTCAAATTACGCGCTCTAAGCGGAGAATAACGAAAATAGTTAGAAGTAAGAAGTTCGCTGTGAAAAAACCTTCCTTGATTTTTCACAGCGAAAAAAAGCTTGGGGTGATATACCGCTTCCCTTGAGGATACCGACATACGGCACTCCAGCTAGGGTTCGCGAGGTTAGCTGAGGTCGAGGAAAGAGGTAATTTCTCGAATGAGACGTGGTACTCCACGTCGCAGTGAGAAAGATCGCCTCTTGACGAAGATATCAGCCAACCTTGCGAACACTCCAGCTAGGGTTCGCGAGGTTAGCTGAGGTCGAGGAAAGAGGTAATTTCTCGAATGCGACGTGGTACTCCACGCCGCAGTGAGAGAGATCGCCTCTTGACGAAGATATCAGCCAACCTTGCGAACACTCCAGCTAGGGTTCGCGAGGTTAGCTGAGGTCGAGGAAAGAGGTAATTTCTCGAATGAGACGTGGTACTCCACGCCGCAGTGAGAGAGATCGCCTCTTGACGAAGATATCAGCCAACCTTGCGAACACTCCAGCTAGGGTTCGCGAGGTTAGCTGAGGTCGAGGAAAGAGGTAATTTCTCGAATG
>JBIIDM010000244.1:0-3883 GCA_044238365.1 Bdellovibrionota bacterium
CCCTATGAAAGCTACAACACACTGAATTCACAGGGTGAATTCGCGATCAGCGAAGAGGGACGAAGTCCCTGGGCCCGAGCGCCCCGAGCGGGAATAGCTGGAGAGGAACATTGGTAAATTAACCCAGCTTGAGGTGCATACGATCCACAATCTTTGTTCTCAGTTGTTCCATTCCCGCGTCTACCACTGCACCCTCGAGAGTTCTCTCTTGATCTCTAAATATACAGCGATATGTCACCTTAGTGACAGCCTCACCCTTGGGCTCAAACCAGTCATAGACTTCAATCTTCTCACAGAACTTTGGGGCATCCCTCAGCAAGTCCACCCTAACTTTCTCGGCTGATACCTTATGAGGAACAATTACGGTAACATCTCGCTTTACAATCGGAAATCGTGGAGGCTCAACGTATTTAAGCCGTGTCTGCAGCGCAGCTAATTGAGCAAGCCGTAGCTCTCCGTATATTACACAGCCTCTCGCCTTGAAGTTTGCCACGACTGATGGGTGCACTATACCAAACACTCCCAGATCCTTCCGACCGACTTGAATTTTTGTCTGGATCTTTGGATAAAATAAACCAGAATCTATAAGATCAAAGGTGACATCTTCTATCCCAAGCTCAGATAGAATCTGCGATACCAAGCCCCTGCTATGAGCATAGCGGATGCCTTCACTGAGTTTCTCTTCCTTCAGTCGAACGTTCCAGTTACCCGCCCACAGAAACGAAAGAATCTCCGTTTCCCTGGTCTTCTCTTCAAAGCGTTCATAAGTACGACCAATTTCATATACCTTGATGTTTTCAACCGTTTGCGCTTGATTTTCAGCCGCTACTTCAAGTAGCGCGGGTAATAGGGAGACTCTCAAGGCGGAATTATTGCGTTCAAGGGAATTTTTTAGGCGTACGTGGGAGTTAGAATCAATACCCGTTTGAGAAAGCACCACTACAGTAGACTCAGAATAAAACGATTTGGTAATTACCTCGTTGAAACCCGAAGACCGGAGTATTGGCACCACTCTTTGGGCAACAGATACAGTAACCGGTTCATCATGTAGTTCAGGTTCAACTAGGAACGGTTTTAACTTTATTCGACTAAGACCGTATGACCGAACAAATTCTTCGATAATGTCCTGCTCGTCGAAGACATCCCACATTCGCCACGTGGGAACCTTCACCCTAAACCGAGGAGCCTTTATCGAGTTAATAGACATAAAACCCAATATCCTTAAACGCATCTCGATTTCCAGCTCGGGTAATCGGGCTGAATTAACCGCCTCTCTAACTGCACCTAGACTAACTTCAATAGTACGCTCAGATAATAGCTTCGCAGAGCCCTCAGCCAGTCCCACAACCTGGCAAGCATCACCCTTCACTGCCCCTCCGGCCCCGGAAAGCAAATATACAACCCTTCGTAAGGCAGTATGAAGCCCGTCGATATCGCTGCCCCGCTCGAATACTTTCGAAGCATCGGTTGACACACCCATTGCGCGCGATGTTTTACGAACGGCTACAGGATCAAAACACGCAGATTCTATTAGCACACGTCTGGTTTCTGATGAAACTGCACTTCCCTTTGACCCAATAACTCCGGCTACCGCGATAATCCCCTTCCCATCCATTATCACGATACTCCCCTCGGGAACCTCATAGCTGACTCCGTCCAGAGCTTCGAAAGTTTGCGAAGCACTCAGTGAATCAACACGAATTTCTCCCGATATCTTGTCTCTGTCGAACGCGTGAAGCGGCTGACCCAACTCATACTGTACGTAGTTAAGGGTATCAACTATCGGATGCTTAGGAGCAGAAAGTAATGTTGCTTCAATCTCCGGGCGTAAGGGTAAAGATTCTGGTATCTCCAACTCCAAAAGTGCGTATTTGAGACACAGAGGAGTGGCTATCCGTAACGGCAAGGAAACGGAGCGATTTCCCTCGATAGTAGCAATCAATGGCATCTTAACTGCCGATAAGTTGCGACTTGCTATCTCCCTTGCCATACCCAGAACTCCGTGATGGTCGCCCCGGTTTGCAAGCAACTCGAGATTGAATATCACATCACTTCGCTGTGGAAGCTCTTCAAGCGATTTAACTTCCAGGCCAAGGTCGTCGAGAAGATCTTCGATCTCTGCAACTCCTGATATCGGAAGGTCTACAAATTTCTTCAGTAATGATAGGTGGAGTCTCATGGTTATTCTCTTATCGTTTTAATCTGAGTTCGATGTAAGAACAAAGGTAACTGGTTGAAATTGCCTTAGGCTAAAGACGCGAGTGATATATACCGGTTCCACTTCAAAAAATCCTAAAAAACGAGAACCCGGTATATCCCTTGCAAAGCAAAGCCCCTGAAAGGAAGAGCCTCACAATCAGGCCAGACGCTCAAGCACTCGCAAATCGTTGGCGTACAATGCGCGCATGTTCGGAATTCCGAATCTCTCGGATACCAGTCGCGATGTCCCCAACCCAAAAGCTAATCCTGAGATCTTCTTCGGATCAAATTCGAATTCTTCAAAAACTTTTCGATGGACCATCCCCGCGCCGCCCACGGTCACCCAACCATCCCCTCGAGAATCGCTGATTAACAGCCCTACACTCGGTTCGGTGTAAGGATAGAATTTTGGCACAAATCGAACCTTGCGATTGCGACCATAGAGGGCTTTCGCAACCTGAGTGAGCAATGTAATCAAGTGTGGGAACGTAATGCCCTCCTCAACCCATAGGCCCTCATACTGATGGAACATGTCAGAGTGTGTCGCATCAACTGATTCATTTCGATAGGCCCGACCGGAAACCGCGATCTTTATCGGAAGTTTCCCCTTTTCAAGCTCACGTGCCTGAACCGATGTAGTATGAGTCCGCAACACCTGCTCAGTATCGGTATAGAAAGTATCCTGAAGATCTCGTGCGGGGTGGTGAACCGGAATATTAAGCGCATCAAAACAATAATACTCCTCTTCTACCTCAGGTCCGTCGACGGTTCGGAATCCAAACTGTCGAAGAACTGTCTTTATTTCTTCTTCGATCAGAGAGATAGGATGGCTCCGCCCAATAGCAGGACCAAATCCAGGCAGGGTGACATCTACTCGCGTGGAGTGTAATTCCCTCAAGAGTTGTTCATCTGCAAGCGCACGAGCAATCGTGGCAAGTTCAGTCTCCGCCCTAGACTTTACGTCATTAATTACCTGCGCAATTCTGAGACGTTCATCGCCTTCAATGTTCTTGAGTTCCGAAAACAGCTTTCGAAAAAGCCCGTCCTTTCCAAACCACAAGACTCTACATTGCTCACACGAATCAGCATCCTTTGGACGCCCATCAGTGGAATCAATAACGGAAATCACAGAATCAAGTTGTGCCTGAATGTCCATTACATTTATTCTTGTATCAATTGTTTCGTCATAACTATTCATGAAGCGCGCGGCCATCCTGGTCTATACCCTCTGGTCCTTACAGCCTCGTCTATAATACTAAAAATTTTCTCGGAAGAGTACGATCCTTAAGTTCCGTTCTTCCACCGAACCGCCGGAGTCTGAAATCCTCAAGTTCGGTCGGAGAGTTCTTTGACCGGCATGTATCTTGTTACTTACTTGCTCTTTGCTCTTGTAACTACTCAGGTGCCCTCACCATCAGCACGCTCGTAAAGCGCCCGAACTAGTTGTAACTGCCAGGGATTTTCCCAAGGTCGAGGAAAGTGATTGTTTTGTAACTGAGGCGTGGTACTCCACGCCGCAGTGAACAAAATCAATCATTTGACGAAGAGATTGGGAAAATCTCTGAGCAGTTACCAGCTGTTCCCGGAGTCAAAAAATTCTCAATAAATACAAAAGAGTACAGCAATATTTTTAAAATGTTTGCGCGCACTATTGTAGCTTTTTTTAATGTCAGCTCACCCTATG
>JBIIDM010000088.1:0-13588 GCA_044238365.1 Bdellovibrionota bacterium
AACTGCCAGGGATTTTTTCAAGGTCGAGGAAAGTGATTGTTTTGTGAATGAGGCGTGGTACTCCACGCCGCAGTGAACAAAATCAATCACTTGACGAAGAGATTGGGAAAATACCTGAGCAGTTACATCTCCAGTATCTTAACCACGCTAGAGGCGCGTTTCGTGAATGATCCGGGCTAAGAACCTGTTCCTGTACACAGAAGCTTTCCACATAGAGCAGCGTTATGTTATTTCTATGTGGCGCACAGTACACGATTTGCGATAATAAGCTACTTCACTAGCATCAAAAATATACCACGAACCCTTTCTCAAAACTTGCCGCCTCAATGAAAACTTTACATATCGCGCCTCAAATGGCCGCTAGGCTCTTCTTCATAACACTTCTCGCCATTCTCTGTGTTGCCTGCAGCTCCAAATCAGCAATTAGAGGCCCTGTATCGCTCTCGAATACTGATAAAAAACAGTTCAAAACTCTCACAACCCAGCTCCTAAAGGCCGACTATGTCCTACTGGGCGAAGAACACGACCAACCTGCAATTCACCTCTTCCGTGCCAGACTCCTAAGAGAACTCGCAAAACACCGCCCCCTGCTCGTATCCCTGGAGCATATCACCCGTGACAAACAGGCGATCCTTGATGCCAACCTAGCCCATCCTGAGAAATTACGACAGGCGCTGAACTGGGACAAGAGCGGCTGGCCAAAGTGGTCAATGTTTGAACCGCTCTTTTTCGCTTTAAGCGAAATAAAAGCAGTAGTCCGGTGCGGCAATAGAAAGATCGACGATTCCTTTTACGACCTTTCCCCATATGGACTCGACGCTCCCCTCCCCCACGAAGACCGACTTAGCAATGAACTTAAAACAATGCACCCCCCTTCGATGAAAATTCCGCTAGAACGAATGGTCCTCGCCCAACGCCGTCGTGATGCCAGCTTCGCAGCGAGTCTGGACCTAGGGAAAGCAACTCTGCGAATTCTACTAGCGGGAAATGGACATATCAGGAAGGACTATGGAGTACCATGGTATATTCGGTATCACCAGCCTGATGCCCGAATCGTGTCGGTTGCGATGGTGAGCGGCTCAGGAGATGATCTGAAAGATGGGCAATTTGATTATAGTATACAGTTTTGAAAGGTCGGTGGAATGCTCTGCTCGTAGCCACACCGAGGGGAGAAGTAGGGATTTAGGTTTGATGAATTACCTGATTCTTGGTAACGTGTGCTTTATGCGATCCCTGACACTTCAGGAATCCGTGCCACCGAAATTGAATTATACCCATTCCAATTCAAAATGTCTGAAGACTTTTTGTTTGTCCCTCCGGGGGCTTTGCTCCGCAAAGGCTTTTGTTTGTCCCTCCGGGGGCTTTGCTCCGCAAAGGCTTTTGTTTGTCCCTCCGGGGGCTTTGCTCCGCAAAGGATATACTGGCTCCTCGTTTTTTAGGACTTTTTGAAATGGGACCGGTATATTTGCACCATATTCCCAGAATCATATTTCGTTCCCGTTCAAATAGAATCCTTTTATTGGAACACGCAGTGATAGTTTTAAGTGGGCCTTTATCCCGCACTGCTTCCCTACCGTACCTTTTAATGTTTAAAAATTCTCCTGAACACGGCTATAGCTATGAATACAACTGAAGTGAATAACAACACGGCGCAAGATTTCCTCCCGCTCAATGGCACGGACTACGTCGAGTTTTACGTTGGAAACGCGAAACAGACGGCCTACTATTATCAACATGCCTTCGGATTCCAGCCTCTAGCATATGCGGGACTGGAAACCGGGCTGAGAGACCGGGCCTCATACGTGCTGCAACAAGGTAAAATCAGACTGGTATTTACCACTGCATTAACACCTGACTCCGATATTGCTCAACATGTACTAACGCACGGGGACGGGGTGAAGGTTGTGGCCTTGTGGGTCGACGATGCGACCAGCGCCTTTTATGAAACGACCAAGAGGGGCGCCAAACCGTATCTCGAACCAACCACAGAAACCGACAAGCACGGGAAGGTTGTCAGGTCGGGTATCCATACCTACGGCGATACGGTACACATTTTTGTAGAGCGCAAGGAGTACGAAGGCCCCTTTCTACCAGGATATCGGAAGTGGAAAGGTAGCAGCACATCAACTCCCTGCGGGCTACTCTACGTCGACCACATGGTGGGAAACGTGGAACTAGGCAAGATGAACGAATGGGTTGACTTCTATTCCAAGACCATGGGCTTCACCCAGCTCGTCTCCTTTGACGATAAGGACATAAGCACAGAGTACACGGCGCTAATGAGTAAGGTCATGGCGAATGGCAACGAGCGTGTAAAGTTCCCGATTAACGAACCGGCTCACGGAAAAAGAAAATCCCAGATCGAAGAATACATTGATTTTTATAGAGGGGCCGGAGTGCAACATATCGCCATGGCGACAAATGATATTATACAAACAGTAACCGACCTTACTAACCGGGGTGTAGAGTTTCTGTATGTTCCTTCGAACTACTACGATACGGTCACTGAGCGATGTGGTACTATTGAAGAGGAAATTGCGCTCTTACAAGAGCACGGCATCTTAGTCGATCGTGATGAAGACGGGTACCTCCTGCAAATCTTTACCAAGCCAGTAGAGGACCGACCAACTGTTTTCTACGAAATAATCCAGAGAAAAGGTGCACGATCATTTGGAAAGGGCAATTTTAAAGCGCTCTTTGAAGCGATTGAAAGAGAACAGGAAAAACGAGGAACTCTCTAATCTGGAGAAGAGCTTTTTCATGAACACAGTCACTCCAATTTGGTCTCCCAGCAGCGAACGCATCGAACATTGTGAGGCTCAACGGTTTATAAGAAGCCTTGCTGCGAAGTCCTCGATTACGTTGAACGGCTGGGAAGCCCTCTATGGGTGGTCAATTCTGGAGCCCGAACGGTTCTGGCTGGAGACACTGGAATTTCTCAAAATTCCGGTCTCCGGATCAAGAACTCCAGTTATTGAGAATCATGGGTCAATGACACATTGCGCCTGGTTCCCCCACCTTCACCTAAACTTTGCCAGAACGCTGCTCTACCCACCAGCACTCGCCATTGACGAAGACAAACCCGCGATAGTCTTCTACGGTGAGCGCAGGCAACGGCGCGAGCTGACCTTTAAAGAGCTTCGTAGGGCCAGCTATAATCTCATTCGCTTCTTTCGCGAATCCGGCGTCTGCCAGGGAGATCGAGTTGCAGCGTTGATGCCAAATTCGCCAGAAACGGTGGTCGCTATGCTTGCTTCAGCAGCAATTGGTGCTGTTTTCAGTTCCTGCTCTCCTGCGTTTGGAGCTTCAAGCATTATAGATCGTTTTGCCCAGATAGAGCCAAAGATACTGATCGTTCCCGATGGGTACGAGTACGGCCGCAAGTGCTATTTGATGAATAAACGGGTGAAAGAGCTCCTTGTCGATCTTCCTTCGCTCCGCCATCTGATCCACGTTCCGCATTTGCGGTATCTCAGTCCTGACGCAAAGGCAGATTCGGAGGCGCTCCAGGCCATTCCCGTAGAATTGGAATCAAGTCCGTCCTTTGCCAAAACTGTCGCATGGCATTCGATTGTAAATTCAGCTTCAATTGGCGAAACTGATGATCAAAAGGAACTACCGAACGAGTTCGAAGAACTTCCATTTAATCATCCGCTCTACATTATGTTTTCTTCCGGAACTACTGGTAAGCCGAAGTGTATAGTTCACGGCACTGGGGGTACATTACTCGAGCACCTGAAAGAACTAGTGCTGCACACTGATATAACAAAGAACGATACTATCTTTTATCAAACCAATTGCGGATGGATGATGTGGAACTGGCTCGTCAGTGCGCTTGGTACGGGCGCTACAGTACTACTGTATGACGGATCTCCCTTACTCGACGATGGACGCATACTGTTCGACATTGCGGAGCAAGAAAACATAACGGTCTTCGGAACAAATCCAAAATACCTTTCCTTAATCGAAAAAAACGGCCTAAGGCCCAAGGATAGCCATACACTCATTGCGCTTAAAACCGTTCTATCAACTGGATCTCCCCTTCTCCCTGAAAACTTTGAGTACGTATACAACGCAATTAAAAGTGATATCTGTCTCTCTTCGATATCTGGCGGCACCGATATCATTGGCTGTTTTGCGCTGGGCTCACCAATGCTGCCCGTCAACGCTGGTGAACTTCAAACCCGAAGTCTAGGATATAAGGTTGAAGTGTTTAACAATTCCGGCCAATCCGTGGTTGGTGAAAAAGGCGAACTGGTCTGTACGGCTCCCTTCCCTTCGATGCCAATTTGCTTTTGGAACGACCATAACCACGCCCGGCGAATAAAGAGCTACTTTAAGCGATTTCCTTCTCTATGGCACCACGGTGACTACGTAAGTATAAATGAACGCGGCGGTATGATCTTTTATGGCCGATCTGACGCTGTGCTAAATCCTGGTGGCGTCCGGATTGGCACCGCAGAAATCTACAGACAGGTGGAAACCTTGCCTGAAATCCTGGATTGCATCGCAGTAGGGCAAGAGTGGAAAGGCGATTCCCGAGTAGTCCTGTTCGTAAAACTTCAAGAAGGACTCACCTTAAACGAAGAAATTGCCTCCATAGTTAAAACCCGACTACGCACTAATGCCAGCCCCTTCCATGTACCATCTAAAATCATTCAGGTGACAGACATTCCCCGAACGAGAAGTGGCAAAATCGTAGAACTAACCGTGACTGCTCTAATTAATGGAAATGAGCCGGATAATGTGGATGCTTTGGCAAATCCGGAATGTTTGGTGGAGTATCGTGATATTGCATCCCTACAAACGGACTAGTGCGGATAAGAGCCCGGGGCTTAGCGGGGTTATGCGGGGAAGAAGGACGAAATTGTGAGTTTATTAACCTGAGATTAACACGTTAATAAGAATATGCGTCTCCTTTTATCTCGCTATGAAACATCACCAGAACCTAAACACGATCGTAATTCATCCATCCCTATCACAAGTTGCGCCTGAAGGCATTCCTGCATACACTGACTATTAATAAGTGGATTTAGGAACACAACTCTTAACACCACGCTGGATTTCCCTAGGACTCCATCGACTGTTTCCAGAGAGGTTCGAGATACGAAAAAGCCAGACTCTTGAGGAAGCCTTTCATGGATGCGTTCATTAAGGCGATTTAAGACCTCAACCCTACGCTCATCTTTCAAACCAATTACTCCAGAAGGATTAAACCGATACGTCAGAATACCAGCCTCGGGTGGTGAAGTGATTTCAAATTCCTTAATCCCGGCGACCAATTCCGCAAAGACTCCTGCGCGCTCGACCATAGATTCAATGAGAACGGAATACCCACTATTTCCAAAAATATTCCACGTTAACCAAATCTTCAGCGCATCAAATCGGCGACTGCCCTCAACACCAGTCTGTCCCAAATCAAAGCTTCCCTCCCGAACTATGTATCGGGCATTATGCCTAAGACTATCCAGTGAACGCTCATTCCTAAATAATACGGATCCACAGGACATTGATACATACATTCCCTTGTGCGCATCAATCACCACTGAATCTGCAAACTCGATTCCTCGTAATTTTTCCCGCTGGCTTTCACTTAACAACAAACAGCCACCCCATGCTGCATCTACATGGAACCAAATTCCAAACTCTTGGGCAATCTCGGCTAATGCCTGCAAATCATCGATACTTCCGGTCTCAGTTGCACCTGCTATCCCAATAATCGCAATGACTCGTCGGTAACGTTTATTTTCACCAACCAATTCCGACCGAAGCTTGGCGCAGTCAATTTTGTGAGTCTTTGGATCTACGGGTATTTCGATTACCCCACGTGAACCAATACCAAGAAGAGACGTAATTTTTCCAACTGAATAATGAACCCGACTACTTGCAAAAACCACCGCATCAGCATAGCCGTTACGGGAAAGCGCTTCTACCAAACCATACTCGGCAGCCCCAGGAAGAGCCTGCTCTCTGGCTACCGCCAGCCCGGTAAGATTCCCGATTGTCCCACCGCTTGTTATGTTACCCAGAGCTGTTTTATCGTTATAGAGCATCTGGGTGTAAAATTCCGAAGAACGCTGATATACCAGATTATGTAACCATCCAAGCACCTGACGCTCAATAACCGTTGCAATGGAAGCAGTCTCTATCTTGACTACATTTTGATTCAGCTCCCCAATAACCCGATCAATAAAGGGTGCAAAACTTGGCAAGGCCCCGGTCATGTGACCCATATAATTGGGGCTCTGCACATCCACGCTTAAGCGACGAATTTCCGGAATATGGCTTTTAAATACCTGAGATACAGCAGCGCCATTAGAAGGCGCTGCACCATTAATCAGCGACCTAAATAAATCACCACCGGCTATCGATACAAGGTTTTCTCGAAATCTATCAAGTGGTCGAATATAGAATTTGTGAGAATCCAGGCCCAATGCTGAGGTCCCGGTAAACTCCTCGGGGTTAGCGGCAAAATACTCCCCTACTCGGAGAAGCTCACATCGTCTGCTCTCCTTCGAATCAGAATCACAAAAATCATTGCAATATATCGTTGGTGCGGCCATCCCTTACATAGTCTAGATTTTAACCGATTAACAGACAAATTCGTCACAAGAAAGCGTACCACCCTACGTCTCAAACACCATCCTGTAACTAGCCATACTTAATCACTATTTCAGACTTTAGCGCACCTGAGTTCCTGACGATATGATTCTATGACTGCAGTGATTAAACCGTTTGATTATAACAGCAATAGTATCAAAACCACAAATCGCGCTTTGGAACTCACTTTCCATAGATTATAGTGAGTCTTAGGGCCTTTTTATACAGCGAGCACTTATGAAACAGCTTCACATTACCGGCATTGCTCTCGTTCTCCTATTATGTGTCCTAACCGGCTGCGCCGAGTTGCTCGATCCTAACTACGGCTATGGCGGAAGCCCGTATAATAACGGCTATAATAGTGGGTACGGCAATGGTGGATATTACGATCCCTACTATAACAACAATCGCCGCCGTGAGCAGCAACTAAACCGTCAACAGCAGGAGCTTCAAGATGAACGGCGGCGCATCGATGCGCAGCGCCGGGAGTTGGAGGACCAGAGACAGGCAGAAAGATATACACCACCTGCGCCACGAAAGGAACATTGCCCTTCAGGGTTTTCCCCAAGCGAGAACAAATGTTCTCAGAGTGAACGTCGTAATGGATGTCGGGATATGCGGCTCCCTGGCGGGCTCGGCTGCGTACGTCGGTAGCTGCTCGGTATTTTCCCAATCTCTTGGTCAAACGCTTGATTTTGGTCACTGCGGCGTGGAGTACCACGCCTCATTCCCAAAACAAACGCTTTCCTCGACCTTGGAAAAATCCCGGGCAGCTACACGCCTCCATAGTGATGCGGGCTTGTGAATAATCCGGGTTAGGTACGATTTTCCTCTAAATCAGACTCAACAATCCAACGTGGCAGAGGATCTGTAAAGGTCTTCCACCCACATTCTCCAAGAGTCATTTCCTCATCAGTGAGAAGGCAATTATCAAAAGACTCCAGAAGCTGCTCTTTATTCATATCTATTCCAATCAAAACTATCTCCTGACGTCTGTCCCCATAAACCGGGTCCCAGTCCTTCAGGTGAGGTGAATCTTCGGTTGCTTCGACCGGCCACTTGTCTTTTGGAACACTAGCAAGCCACCTTCCTGCCGGTTCGGACCTACAAGATCCTCCAGCTTGAGACCAAATTCCAGCAATATTATTCCTGGTAGCCAGCCAGAAAAAACCCTTGGAGCGTAAGACCCCTAACCATTCTTCCCTTGTTAAGGCATCAAAACGTTCTGGATGAAAAGGCCTTCTTGCCCGATAAACAAAACTTGAAATTCCATATTCTTCTGTCTCTGGAATATGGAATCCTGCGAGCTCTTTCGCCCATCCCGGAGCTTGCGAAGCTTTTTCATAATCAAAAAGCTTCGTATTGAGAATTTGGTGAAGAGGAATTTTCCCAAATCGACTATGTATGATATTCGCTTCGGTATTCAGAGCCTTTATAATACCTTCTACCTTTCCCAGTTGAAATTCGTCAACCAAATCACACTTATTCAGAACTATGACATTGGCAAATTCAATTTGTTCGGTTAGTAAATCAACAATGGTCCTATCATCTTCGTCGCTTTCTGCTAAATTTGCTTCCACTAGATCTTGTTGTGATTCATAGAGCGCCAAGAAGTTTTCAGCATCGACCACAGTCACCATCGTATCTAAGATTGAAACTTCGGAAAGATTTGCACCTTCTCCCAGGTCATAAACGAAACTAGAGGCCACAGGCATTGGTTCGGAGATACCAGTTGATTCAATGAGTAAATAATCGAAACAGTCTTTACTAGCAAGACTTGCAACCTCCTTTATTAAGTCCTCTCTGAGGGTGCAACATATGCAACCATTTGTCATTTCAACTAGCTTTTCCTCTGTGCGACTAAGAGCAGCAGTCCCACTCTTTACCAGCTCTGCATCAATATTTATTTCGCTCATATCGTTAACAATAACGGCAACTTTTAAGCCCTCTCTGTTCGATAGAATGTGATTGAGAAGTGTTGTCTTCCCTGCTCCTAAGAATCCCGACAAAACGGTGGTTGGTAGTTTATTCATGCGTAGCTCCTTTAATGCAAACGAATTGCATTATTGAGGTATGCGCTGAGTGTTGTCAATACCCCACGGACCTCCATGATCCTTATGAAAAAGTCAATGAGGGGGAACGTATAGCAACAATTCGAATAATAATATCAATACCCTGCTACTCTATTCCTGCCATTTGGTGCTACCTAACGTCACACAGAGACCCGCGTACCGTTAGTGGACAATCCGTGTAACTGCTCAGGGATTTTCCCAATCTCTTCGTCAAGTGATTGATTTTGAGGCGCATTTATGTTGGGGGTACCTGAGAGTTACCAATCCGTAAACAACGGTGCGCGGGTCTCTGTGTTAAGCAGAAAGTAAATGTCTTTTTTCGATAACTTGAAGGAAGGAGCTGGGCGTAGATAGGGAATTTTAGATCGTTGTATTTAATAACCTTGAAACTCAGGTCTTTAGTAAGAACTCGCGGATGTCGATCGAAAAACTATGCGTATTTTTCGTTCACAAGTGGATTGATGGATAAAATTGAGTATCCGCAACTAAATGTATTTCAGCTAATAGATTCGGGGGCTGATCTTACCGATATTTATAAGGCTACTATACAGCTGCTGGCGTCCCAGCCAGAGAGTCTCGCGATATCCTTGTATGTTAAATCAGCTACAGACAATTCGATACTTGTTGAACATGCTTTCCACGGACATACCGTCCCGCCGCTCGTTGAGGAGAACTCCTATGTGGTGAAGGAATTTAAGACTGGAGAGTTTCGTAAATCACTTCAAGGGAATACCTATTTTTTCCCATCAATCAATCTAGGAATCACGAATGGGGGACTTGCTGTAGAAACCACCGAAGTAGCGCCATCCACATTCATCGAGATCTGCACCATATTGGGCCGAGTACTTGGTCACCTCACAGAACATCAGGGATTGTCAAAACGACTCCAGCACTTCATCGATCGACTTCATATTCTAAACAACCTCCATCAACTCATCGCCTCAAACGTGTCATTGACACGCATCGTACGAAACGTTATTCATGAAGCGGCGTTTCGTTTCGGCGCGGATATCGGACTGTTATACGTGCTTTCGCAGGACCATGAAGTACTAGAACTAAAGGGCGGATACGGATGCCCTCAGGATGCCGTCACTCAATCTTTACCCCGATACGAAGGACTAGCAGCGCAGGTGCTGAATTCCGGATCTCACCTTTCCAGCTTGAGCATCAACGAACATAGTGATCAGAGGCTCCCATTCGCCTCAGATCAAAAAATTCAGGGCGTAGACGTAGGTTGCCTGGAAGTACGGGGGGAGCCACTCGGAATTATTATCCTCGGGTTTAAAAGCCGCTCATCCCTGAACCCAGAAGAACTGGGACGCTTTGAAGAGCTCAGTCGTATGGCAGCAGTGGCCATTTCAAATGCACAGAATCAGGAGCGAATTAAGTCTTATACCGAGCGACTGGAAGATTTGGTCAGAATACGCACTCATGACCTCACGATCCAAACGGAAAAGGCGAAGGAAGCAAATCGAGCCAAATCCAGATTTCTTGCCAATATGAGCCATGAACTGCGGACCCCTCTTACAGCAATTGTTGGGTATTCAAGCATCCTCATTGACGGACTATTTGGGGAAATGAACCCCAAACAAATTGAAGCACTGCAAGCCGTAGTACGATCAAGTGAACACCTTAAGGAACTGATCGACGATGTTTTAAACCTTGCTAGAATTGAGTCTGGAAAGGAGGAACCCGAACCAACCCATGTTCCAATTGGGGAGTTAATTCCATACTGTTGCAAAATTATCCAGCAACAAGCTGTAGACAAGGGCCTATCATTTGTCTTTCCGTCTATTTCCGAGGAGATCATAGGAACTTCAATCTTCGCTGACCAAAAGCATGTTCATCAAGCTTTGATAAACTTACTCTCCAACGCAGTCAAATATACTCCAAAGGGCGGACGCGTTTGGATGACCGTTGAGCAGGACAAAAAGCGGATTATCATTGGAATACATGATACCGGAGTTGGCATTCCTCCCGAGAAGCAAGATAAGCTGTTTGAACGGTTTGAGCGGGGGGATGACCCCTATAGCCGGCAACAGGAAGGAACTGGAATCGGCCTGAACCTTACCAGAAAGCTTATCCATATCAATAATGGGCAGATTTGGGTAGAGAGCGAGATAGGAAAAGGCTCGAACTTTTACTTGGGTCTGCCCACAGCAACAGTTGAAGCTACCCGCGAATCACTTGCCCAAAAACAAGAAACTAAAGTTAATTTAAGGCTGGATGGTCTCTACGGAATTATCGTTGACGACAATGAAGCAACCCGATCACTGTTAACATTAATTCTTGAGGGGGCTGGGGCTTCGGCGCAATCCTTCTCTAACGCAGCAGATACCATGGAAGAAATCGAGAACGGCAAGATCCCTGATTTTGTTCTGACTGACCTTTCCATGCCAGAAATTAGCGGATGTGAGCTCATTCAATGGGTACGCAACCGCTCAAAAATCCCAAAGGAACTTCCCATCATAGTTTTAAGCGCCTGTGCGTATGAAGAAGATCGCGACCATGCAGCTGATGCTGGAGCATCCTTCTTTATTGCTAAACCCTTCAGACCTAGTGAGATAATTACAGCTATAAGGAGCCTAACAATCAGTGCTGCTATTAAACGACAAAGAAACTTAAATAAAACCTGAGATTACGTAATTCGTATGGAATATAAAATTGTTACCACTAACGAATTAATGCAGCGCCTCGCGACGGCTGTCGGGCCAGGAGGTGATTTCCCTGTTAGCGCCCGGGTCGTAAAAGACATAATGGACATGACCGAATCACCAACTAGTACAGCTCAAGAAGTGGCGGCGGTAATACGGCGCGATCCAACATTGAGTCCTCGGCTCCTAAGTATCGTAAACAGCAGCTTCTATGGAAGAGTCACTCCGATTAAGGATCTTACTCAAGGAGTTATCCAATTAGGTCTTCGGCCCCTGATTAAAATAGTGGGAAGTCTCATTCTCCTGAAGAAGTTTGTTCCGATCGCACGCCAGGAGGGGGCATTTGCCCATGCATTGAGCTTGTCCATTACCACATCGCTTCTTCACGAACAAATTAGCTTCCTGCGCTCGAAGTCTATCAAAAAAACGAGCAAAGGAGACCCCTTGTTGGGCATGTTGTCATGCCTAGGGCAATTGCTATTTTCGTTCTACTATCCAGAGATATATGAGACCGCACGTTTCCGCGCTCGTGAAAGGGAGATAAGCGTATCTCAATCATTGCTCGCCGTAACAGGTGTCACTGCTCTAGAAATGAGCATGCACGTACTGGAATCGCTCCACCTGTCAAAAGAATACCTATATATAATGAAGCGATCCTCTGATATGCTTGAAGATTGGTCTTTTCATCAGTTCGGCGAAAGTGAACTTAACGATGATGCCCGAGTTCTCGCAGCCTGCTTACAGATGTCTGAGCTATTGCATTCCAACATTAGTCAAGCTCGTTTCACCTGCATAATATCGGAATTTTCCTCGGTAGCTGGGCTTGGTCATGAGGACTACCTGGCCGTACTTCGAATGCTACCAGAACAACTACGTGATTATTGTCGAAATATTGATTTAAACGTGCCGCATTTGCCAGATTTTCTGAAAGATATTTCATTCGATGAGAATACGAATAAAGCGTTGGCGCCAACGTTGCATGAAATCAGAGAAGCAGTAGCATCGGGAGAAACACTGATTTCAATAATTGGATGTGTCCTTGATAGTCTGGTAAATAACATGTCATTTACAAGAGCCGTGTTTCTTTATCCGAACGGAAATAAGTCTATGATAGAAGGGAGACTTGCGATCGGCGATTTGGGAAGCGAGAGTATTCAGTCATTGAAATTTCCGGCACTGGTTATAGCGCCCGGCAACGCCGCCTCAAATGCATGGTACTACCAGAAAATTGAAGTGACAGGCGAGCCGATTTTCCCTAACTCGTGGCCCTGTATAGCCTTTCCCGTGGGGTTCGGTGATATTTCGGTGGGCGTCGTTTATGCGGACATAATGAATGGCAATACCCAGCTAGAAGAGCGCGACATCGCTATAATTAGCATGATGGCAGAGATACTTGATAAATCTGCAAGAAACCAGAAAGAGGGACTGTAATGAAAAAGAGAGTATTAACCTGAGTTCGACGTAAGAACTGCGGTAACTGGCTAAAATTACTTCATCCACTTCGTTGCTCATGATATAAAATGCTCGACGTAGCAAGCTTCAGCGCCTGCGCTTTTATATCACTGCACGCCTCGTGTCTAAAGCAATTTTAGCCAGTTAGCTTTGTTCTTACGTCGAACTCAGGTTATTAGTTTTGCGACGACGACAAGCACATTCGCAATCTGGTGCAAGCAATCTTGGAACTAAACTGATATTCTGTTATTACAACCGAAAACGGACGAAAGGCATAGAAATGATTCTGCAAAAAAACAGCTCAATCTAATGATACTAGACGTTCGCATGCCAGAAATTTAGACTCGCTTCAAGAAGGGTGAGCAATCGACGCGTTTCTGATTATTATGCTTACTGCCAAAGGGACAAACAAAGATATTGTACTAGGGTACAAAAAGGAGGCTAGCTTTCGTCTACTTTTTAGTACAAGTTCAAATAAATTACTCTGTTTTAAGGAGACCCATCTTAAATCTCGTCTGACCGTCTTCAGAAAACAGGCGGTTAACGACACACTTTACATATTGTAGCGTTATATACATAAAACAGACGATTCTGCTTCATCCTTAGTACTGTTCTGTGTTACAGATAATAGGTGACGGTCGTTCATGTTGTTTGTTTGTGGTTCGTTGTATGTTCGTAAAAACGTAACTACTCAGGTACCCCCAACATAAATGCGCCCCAAAAGCGAGCTAACCATCTGTAACTGCCAGGGATTTTTTCAAGGTCGAGGAAAGTGATTGTTTTGTGAATGAGGCGTGGTACTCCACGCCG
>JBIIDM010000245.1:0-3861 GCA_044238365.1 Bdellovibrionota bacterium
CCTGAGTTCGACGTAAGAACTGCGGTAAATGGTTGAAATTACTTCATCCACTTCGTTGCTCATGATATAAAATGCTCGACGTAGCAAGCTTCAGCCTGCGCTTTTATATCACTGCACGCCTCGTGTCTAAAGCAATTTCAACCATTTACCTTTGTTCTTACGTCGAACTCAGGTTACTAGCTGGGCGAGTTCATTTTTGATTTTTTCCTCGTTATTAGAGTTGGTCGACAAATTCCAAAAGTCGATCTGCAAAGCTTGTAAGTCCTGCTTTACTCAGGCGTGAGGTGAACTCCTTTTGATCAAGGAGGGGGTTTTTCATCCGATTTCTTACATATTTTAGTATTTTGATAGTGTCGTGTGGGTGCGCTTCAAAGAGCTGAAAAAGTAAGACGTCGGGGTGCTTTGCTTCGATATCAAATTCGCTCAATGAGGTGGCCGGAAAATCGTTTATATTAAAGGTAAGTATGGTAGGAATCTCACCAGAAATGGCAGCTGCAAGTATATGCCTATCATTGGGATCGGGAAGTAATAGCTTCTGAATATAGTCCTGATAATCGGTGACCAAAGATCCTTCAGCATGAAGGTTCATCAATTCCCGCGTTTTCTTCAAAACTGTAGGGTTGATATCAGGATAATCACTGAGCACACTTCGTATCCACTCATCATGAATGTCATCGGTCCATCTGGCATGAATAAGCCCTCGCAGGTGAAGCTCCATAAAAAGCTCACGAAGAAGACGCGAGTAAAGGATGTTTGCATCAAGGAGTACAAGGGGCGGAGCGCGCATTTAAGGTAGTCCCTCTTTATCTGCTAGCTCTGCCATTTCATCGAGAGCTACACGACGCTTTGCCCTATTCTGCTCTTTGTAGGCCAGAAGATCGTTAAGCGGAATTTTGCGCCGAGTTCCTACCATTCGTACAGCCAGTACCCCTTTATTGACCAGCTCATCAATAAGAAACTTTCGAGATACGCTTAAAAACTCGGCTGCTTGATGTGTGGTAAGCTCTTCTTCAACAGGAAGCACGGTAACGGCTCTTCCCTCTCCAAGCGTTATAAGGACTTCGTAAAAAGAGCGCAGGGCAACAGTAGGAATGAGCACCACCTTCCCATCGATGGAAAAAGAGACATCTCCTTTTCGTTGTTGCTCAGGAGAGACAAAGAAAGAAAGCTCGCTACTTGATGAGCGAGCAAGCTCACGTTCTTTTTGAGAAGGGAGTAATAAGTTGAGCGAGGAAGACATAAATCTATCTCCAAAATATATGCTTTATTTAGATTATATGCCTAATTTGCTTTATCTGCAATTTATAATTTAAATTGATTTAATGTTTTAAATATACTCTGTTATTTTTGCTGCTTAGGCTCGTGATAAAATCGATTATCACGATGAGAAAGGAGCGGCGAAAGAGGGTGTTTTCGAGCGAGCGGCTTTTATGGTAGCAAAAGGTCTTTAAGTAGGATTTCGGTTCGGGTGAGCATGCGCTTTATTTTTTCCCTATCTAGGTCGCCGCGCGTGTGCGCCGCCGCTAGTATTTAGTTCTGCCCTTTGAACCTGAGTTCGACGTAAGAACTGCGGTAAATGGTTGAAATTACTTCATCCACTTCGTTGCTCCTGATATAAAATGCTCGACGTAGCAAGCTACAGCCTGCGCTTTTATATCACTGCGCGCCTCGTGTCTAAAGCAATTTCAACCATTTACCTTTGTTCTTACGTCGAACTCAGGTTTTGAGTAGGCACGCTATCTCTGCGTCGACCAGGTCGAAGCCGCTTTCTCCTGACTTCGACGTTTTTTTGTAAAACAGCGTCTTGTCTCATTCCAACTCATTGATATTATTTTGTAAAAATTTTTCAGAGGTGCAAATTTGGGTGTCTCGTGGTATAGGCCCGGGATGTTTATTCGTAAGAAGCCCAATAAAAGCGGAACAATAAGTGTTCAAATTATCAAGAAGGTTGGTAGAAGCAACCGACTCTCTATATCCCGGGATCCCAATCTTTGCTACGGCTATGTCTGCTCATTACTTAGGCTTTTTTTAATCTTCACTGTAGCACTTAGTGCACTGGTTGATGTTTTAATTAAAGCTTTGATGGCTATAATAGCTCCTGGTATTTATAAAAAGTTCTTGAGCAAACATTGCTCAACGGCACTTAATGTGGATTCGTAACTGTCTTGTAATATCAGGCCGTGGCCAGCCTTGTCCAAGAATATCGGGGTCACCCTATTCCTGTTCGATAGGGCAGAAAGATTACGTTCTGCATTGTCAAAAAATACGATTTTATCATCTCGACTATGGGTTATAATAACGCAATAATCGGAAAGGGTGTTTAGCCGCTGACTGTTTGGAAAGTGGTGCCGCAGCAACCATGTAAACGGCCAGTAGAGTGGTATACTGTTAGCTACGTCATCAAGGCTCGAAAATCCGGCTACAAGTACGAGGGTTGAAAACTGCTCAATAAAAAGTCAGGGCAAAAGCATCTAATTCATAACAGTATTAGCTAATATTCATTCTCAGTACCTTTTCAATATAGGAGACATCCCGATTAGCGAGTTTTAATTTCTGTTTTATACTTCTTTTGGTGGTTGTTTCATTTTTCAATAGGCCGTTAGCTAATCTTCTTACGATAGCCATATTCTCCGGCGAATAGTCTCTACGGATGCGAGAGGCATCTTCAGAGAAAGAAACATCAAGTACGTAGTGAGAAGAATTCTCAACCAACCAATGTCCACGTACTCCCTTTTCGAATAAAGCTACATTTGGAGGAGTGCTTGTTATAAAATGCCTGCGCTCTTCAGAAACTTCCGATTTTACCGTTCGACGTGAGATAACCATTCCGATGCAATTAAATTTCTCCCAATTCGATCTACCTTCTATCCAATCAATATCCTGGATAATTACATACGCTCTTTCTTCGATCCTTCCGTGTCCCTTCTCTACAGTATATAACATACTTGACGATGGTTTTGATTCGAGATACTCCATGGTAACGTCTGAAAAATACTCTCGAACTTGATCATGCAAATTGCTCTGATTTCCTTTAAGGCTGATAATATAATCACCATCTCTTTTGACTATCTCCTTGGCTATATCTGTTTGACAACCCATAGCATCCAATGTAACCGTGGCACCAGAAACATCGACCAACTCTAGAAGTTTGGGAATCGCGGTTATTTCGTTCGATTTGGTCGCCGTGGCTACTTGCGCAAGCGTTACCCCACTGTCTCCATCATAAGCACTTACTAAATGTACATGTTTCTGCCCAATATTTCTATCAAATGAGTGACGTAATGCTTTTCCATCTATCGAGATAATCGCCCCCTCAAAAGACTCTCTGAGTGACTCTGCCACTGCAATCAAGAGTCGTTGAAACGCTATCGGACAAAGCCGTTCATACAATCGGCGAAACGTGTCATTGTGTGGTATACCGTTCTCAAGAATCAGAAACTTCCTGAACCATACTTCTCTATCTTGCGCGTGTTGTGCAATATCTGCCCAACCTTCGCACCCAGCAATCACTCCACAAAGTGTCATGACTATAATGTCGAATAGGGAATGGTCGCATCTTCCAACAACTCGTGGATCGGGTAGGCATGAAACCTCTCTTCTTATCACCTCTAATACACTTTTGCTCTCCATTTGATAGTGCCTCCACAATAAAATTTTGGAAAGCAAACTTATAAAACATTTAATATCAAATAGATATACTAGAACGATAGATTATTTTTGACGCTTTTGCCCTGATAAAAAGTAGTAATCTATAGACTTTTATTTACAAATATGAGATGTGTCCGTACATGAAATTGAGTGAATGGGCAAAACATCAAGGGATACGGTACGAGACAGCATGGCGCTGGTTTAAAGCTGGAA
>JBIIDM010000089.1:0-13541 GCA_044238365.1 Bdellovibrionota bacterium
CTCGCGGTGGACACCCTGGATTCAACTATACGTACCGGTTCACCGCAGCACGTTCGGGACTTTCACCCGTTAGACTCACGCCCTACCGGGCGCACTAGACTCACGCCCTACCGGGCGCACTAGGAGTTACTTAGAAGTCCCAGCCCCCCGCCTACGGCTCCTCCCCATACACCTGCAGCTTATTCCTCAAAGTCCGCACACTGATACCAAGCAAGTCCGCAGCTTTCGTCCTGTTCTGGCCCGTTGTACGAAGTGTTTCCATGATCAAATTCTTCTCTACTTCATGCACTGTCATACCACTCTCGATTCTCAGGTCCTCGCTCCGCTCTATGGTTACCCTACTATCAAGCCTCGAAACACCCGGATCAACTGATCCCAACAAGAAATGCTCTTTTGAAGGAGTACCGCCGCAGCACAAAATGGCAGCCCGTTCCACTGCGTTTTGCAATTCCCGGATGTTTCCCGGCCAACGATACTCCTGAAGCGCAATCATAGCCTCGGCCGGCACCTGGGGCGCCTTGTCCCCGAGATATTTTCTCATAAAAAAATCAAGCAGCGGCTCAATGTCGTCCTTCCGTTCCCGCAAGGGAGGAAGAGTCAAAGGAATGACATTCAAACGGTAATACAGGTCCGCTCGAAACTGGTTATCTCGTACCATTTGCTCCAAGTTGCGGTTTGTTGTTGTGATAACACGCACATCAATCGGAATCGGCTCTGTACCACCTACCCGATCGACCTCACGCTCCTGGAGCACCCTCAGCAGTTTTGCCTGCAGTAAGAGATCCATTTCTGAAATTTCATCAAGAAGAATGGTTCCTCCGTGGGCCAGTTCGAACTTGCCAAGCTTACGAGCAGCGGCACCGGTAAACGCGCCCTTTTCGTGACCAAATAGCTCACTCTCAAGGAGATTCGCTGGAAGCGCCGCGCAATTAACGGCGACAAATGGCTGATCGCGGCGGGTACTGTTTTTATGGATTAGCCGCGATACCAATTCTTTTCCTGTTCCCGACTCCCCCTGTAATAACACAGTAGCTTCACTGCGGGCCACTGCTTCAGCAACCTCAAGAATTCTCTTCATTACACGATTTCTAGTAATAAGGGGCCGTCCTACATCGCGCTTAGTAACGCTAGAAGCCACCATCTTCGTGGTATGAAGCGCCCGATGCAACACATCCAACACAGCCTTCTTGGCAAACGGCTTCAAAAGAAAGTCGGTTGCACCCCGCCGCATAGCATCAACTGCCTGATGCACTGTTCCAAAGGCGGTTATAATCACGAAAGGTGTAAAAATTTCGCGCTTACGAAGCTCCGAAAGAAACTCCAAACCCGAAATTTCTCCCATTCTTTCATCGGAAATTATCAAGTCAAACGGGCATGACCTAATTTGGCCAATATTTCCTCCAATAATGGCTGAAAGTGCGCTCTCCCCGGAAGAGAACTTTTCAACTGCATAGCCTTGGGTCGTAAGAATTAACCCTAGAGCTTCCCTTATATTAAGTTCATCATCAGCTATTGCAATACGTTTCATGGCTCTCTCCTAACTCGATCAACCTCAAACCAAAACAATGCCCCTGTCTCCGTGTTTCTGATGCCAAAATCTGCATCGTGCTGCCGGAGAATTTGCGCTACTACTGCAAGACCCAACCCACTTCCATCGCTTTTTGTTGTATAAAATGGGGTAAAAATATTCTCTAACTGCGCTTCTGGGATGCCGGAACCGCCATCGTGGACTTCACACCGAACTCGCCCTTGAACTATCTCAGTAAGAGTTATATTCAACTCCCCTCCCTCTGGCATTGATTGTATGCCATTGATAATCAGATTCCGAAATACCTGTCTTAAGCCATGTTCATTTCCCATCACAAAGGGTGAACCGCTAACAGAAAGTAGTATCGATACGGACTTAAATCTTGGCACATACTCTACTCGTAAACCCTGTAGTAGCGATGCCAGGTTTACAATTGACTCGGGCGCGAACTTGGGACGATACAGTTGCAGCACCTGATCAACTACATGGTTTATGTCTCCCAACGTACGTTCAAGTGCCTCCACCACGGAAGCACCTTCTGGCGTTTTCTCCATCTGGTCCTTGAGAACCGAACAATACAGGAATGCTGCGCTCAAGGGATTCCGAATCTCATGAGCCAGATATGCTGCTGTAGAGTCAAGCACAGAATAGTCCATGCCCGCCGTACTAACTTCCTTGTTTCGCCTCAGTGTATTTCCTTTCACAGGGTTTCTCATTCCTAATAGTCTACTATCTCAGCTCTCGTAGTGTTGGCAATTTTTCAACCAAACGACCTACCCAGGTCGTTAGATTTTCTTTCGCAGATACTTCTCAGCCACTGCCTCTAACATAACTCGCCACGGGTCAGATTCAGGATAGTGACCGGCCACTGCTTTCAATACCTCAAGCAACCGCTTTGAGTCATTTTTTCCAATTGCTATCTGCCCCTCAGTGTAGTCTAACCAGCTATCGGCGCCCGACTCTGGGTGATTGTGACGAATCTCATTTAACAGGATTGCGGCTTCGTCAATACTTTCCTGCTTCAAGGCGACCTTTGTGAGCAATCTCAGTGCCTGCCAAGCTTGCCGATCGGACGGCGAGACGTCTAGGAGCGAATCCCGAGCTTCTGTAAGATGGCCCTGCTCATAATGGGACTTTGCCATTAGTAAACGAGCGTCTCCCATCTTTTCAGGGGGGAGGAACGTTAAGGCCTTGCGCGCCATGGCCACTGCCAAGTCGAAGTCTTTCAAACGAAAGGCAATCTCTGAATGTAAGGTGAATGCCTCTCCCTTGAGATCATTATTAACCGTCTTACTTTCCTGTACGAATCTCAACGTATCAACCGCCCCGTTCCATTTTCCCTCCTGGTACAAGAGAATCCCTTCAACCAGATAGACATCAGGATTTTCGATCACGTATTGACTAAAATTCTGCTTCAGATACGCGATGTTTCGGAGCGCTTCATCGGGCAAACCCATGGCCCAGCCGCTCTCTATGGCCATTCGTACTAGGGGGCCGGTGTGCCTCCTTTGTGGTAAGTTTCGAAATGACACCAATGCATCAAAGTACCTTTGCTGAACAAAAGCTCGCTCAACTTCAACAGGATGCTGCGCGTTTCCATTTGGAGGAGTCAGGAAAAATCCGACAGAAAGAAACAAGAGTATCACAATTTTTCTCATACCTGCTTCCCTTCATCCATCTATTCAAAAACCGAAGTCTTCGGTGCTTTGGCTCCTTTCGAAGGCGCTTTTCGGGGATGAGAATGCAAGTATTATTCCAGATCCGGGCTATCGATCTTTAATCTCTGGATGCCCTGTTTTTTAATTTTCTCTACTAGTGTTGTCCTATTGATTTTTAAAAGATCAGCTGCCGCCTTCTTGTTCCAGTCTGTTCTATTTAATGCCTCTTTAATCAGGCAAGACTCATATTCAAGAAGGGCCGCGGCAAGATCGATCCCCTCAGCGGGCAACGTAACCCCCACCGAACATCGTCCATCATGTTCGTTACCTGGACTACCGTGCTGATTAATGTAGGCGATAACTCGAGGCGGAAGATCCTGAAGTGTCACTAAATCGGACTCAAACAGTACTGCAAGGCGCTCCATGAGGTTCTCAAGTTCTCTTACATTCCCTGGCCAAGGATAGCATTCAAGTGCCCTTGCTGCTTCCTCACTGAAACGAGGAACCGGCTTGCCCAATTCTCGATACATCCGCCCCAGGAAAAAATTCGCCAATAGTAGCGTGTCACCCGTTCGTTGTCGAAGCGAGGGAACCTCAATAGGTACCACCGCGAGACGATAGTACAAGTCTTCACGAAACTCACCTCGCTTGGAAGCCTCCAGGAGATCTTTATGTGTAGCAGCAATAACCCGTACATCAACATCAATTGAACGAGTGCAACCTACTGGATCCACCTTACGTTCCTGTATAACCCGCAGCAGTTTTACCTGCAGCTTGGGGCTCATCTCTCCAATCTCATCTAGGAATATCGTTCCACCTTGCGCCAATTGGAAGCGCCCCTGTTTGCTGGTTATCGCTCCAGTGAAGGCTCCTCGCTCATGGCCGAACAGCTCACTCTCAAGAAGTTCCTCTGGAATTGCTCCACAATTCACGGGAATCAGCTTCCCGGTCCGACCACTTTCAGCGTGGATTGCTCGAGCTATAAGCTCCTTTCCAGTGCCACTCTCACCCAATATTAAAACTGTAGAACGGGTGACCGCCACCTTCTGCACCATCTTGAAAACCTGGTGCATTCGCACACAGCCACTAAGCATGCTATTAAAATTTCCCCGGCTATTTGAACCCGCCCTCTCCCCTCCGCTGACCTGAATTTCAGGTGTATTATGGGTATTTCCCATGGGCGCCTTTTCCTTTGAAATATAAAAACCGACTCTTTGCAGTACTACCAACGAAGGCCTGTACACATTAAGACGCCATTCACAAATAAAGTGCTCAAACGTTTGCGCCTGCGAATCAAAATTTTTAGCCCACTGGTTTGAGAATTGCTAGCTTGTAAATGTAACCCATTTGAATTGGGTATAATCTTCTTGCTTTGCCGACTTTCGATAAACTTAAAATGATGTTTAAGGACAAACGGTTTGCCTTTCTAAAAATCGTCAAAAGGGAAACGCCAGATATGCTACCCACTTACATTCTAACCAATTGTTATTATTATCTTAATCAGGCAAGGATCCCCAAGAAAGAACGAAGAACGCACGAAGTATTGTGCAATGAATATTTCCTGTTATTTCAAATAGTTGTCGATATTTTTACCACTCGTGTTCGTCCGAGATTGCGCTTAGGCCCTGCACCAGTAGGTGCGACTCCCTAAAAAGAAATAACCTTAGAAAATAGCCGATCGAAACCGTTTGCGATACTCTTTTTAAAGATGTTAGCTTTCCGGTAGTCAAATTCCCAAGTTGAGATTTTTTTTCTAAAGGTATCTTCCATGCTCCCCTCACAAAAGCCATTCTCGTCTTCGTCAACCGTTCTTACTTCAGATTCATCTAACGAATTGAGCAGAAAAGTTGACTGCCGAGACAACCCGAAAAAGCGTGAGACCCTTATGAAAAGCGATATTTTGACGATCGGTACACAAAGCAATTACGAAACTGCATTTGTCAGTAGAATTGATCAGATGGTTACCGAGCTGGTCCAGCCCCATTCATCTGATTCTACAATACCCCTCACCGACCCCCTCATCCGCGACCTGAGTGTCGCCCTCTTTCGAAAGGCACCGAACTCGGTTCTGTTTCACCGAGATCTAGGCCAACTCGCTCAGATTGTGCGCTCCTGCTACAAGACTATTACTAATTTTTTGGTTGATAGTGCTCCCTTTGCCACCACATGGCATAATGACAGCAACGGCTGCAGACTCGTGGCCGTGCTTCCGGACAGACCTTTTCTGGTCCAGACGCTCGTATCACTATATGAGTGCTTTCACCTCGATATTGGTGTGTTACTCCACCCGATCCTGAAGGCGTCCCCTGTGGATCCGCAGTCGTCTGCCATCAACAGAAGTTCCTCTTTTGACCCTTCTACTATTGACCCTTCTACTATTGACCCTTCTACTATTGACCCTTCTACTATTGACCCTTCTACTAAGGGACCGCTTTCGGTTATATACGTGGAGTGCCGGGAACAATCTCCGGAAGTCCTGAAAGAACTCCAGGCAGCTGTTACCGCTTCCTTCACCGATGTTGTGGCATGTACTTCGGATTATCAAAGTATGCGCCAGCGCGTAGCAGAAGTGGCCCATTGGTTTCAAAGTCACGGGACGAAGGATGAAGTTGGAATGTGGGAGCACAAACCGCTTGACAACGAACTTCAGCAAGAACTTGCAGGTTTGCTCCGCTGGCTTACTGGAAGTCTATTCCTGCATCTTGGGGCTGCTTCATGGAGAGACGTCGGCGAAACGGAGAGTGATACAACCATCCAGCTCGTCGCTGGATGTGCGCCTTTGGGAATTTTAAAACAAGAAGCCCATACGGAATTAGCGAAAAATGAAATATCAGTCACCGGGACTCTGGCACACCAGTCCTATGCAAACCGAACTACTGAATGCGCCCGTGACATCGCCCTATTTGCCCAGAGTGGATCTCCCTTTGCAACCTCACGGCTCAAAGTCTGGAGCCGTGTCCAACGCCTACAACGAATCGTCCATCTGCAATTTCGAACCCTGGATAAGGATGGGCCGCTCTACCATTCCTTTTTAGGGCTATTCACACTGGCCGCGTCCGGCCAACCGTCTACAGACATACCCTTTATTCGAAGAAAGCTTTCTGCTGTACTGTCATCTGAAGGCGCGAGTAAAGGATCCCACGATTTCAAATTCATCAACCGTGCGCTCGACAATATGCCCAAGGAACTTGCACTGTGCCTTGATGACGGCGATATTCGAGAATTCATGAATGTTTCACTCGGCGTTTACAGCCACGGAGCCAGTCAAGTTGCAATCCATATTAATAGACGGACTCAGAGAATTGATACACTGGTAGTAATACCAAAGAACGTCTACAGCGCTAGAATTAAGGACATTATTGGACGGCATATCGAACTGCGATTTGGGTGCACCGAAGGGTCGGGAGAGATATCTATCGACCACAGCGCCGATAATCAAGTCAGAATTTACATTCATCTCCCAATCGAAGGCGCTCTTGTCAGTGATAAAGATCTAGTCGCATCGATTGAGATGGAACTGATTGCTATTACCCAATCATGGTTCGATAGACTCGAAGATGCAGCAGCCAAAGCGTTTGCGTACCCATTATCACACGAAATTTTGGCGAGATTCATTGGCGGAGAGGCATTTACCGCGGATTATCAGGCAACCTATTCGCCTGAGAGATGTATTATTGACATGCAATCAATCTCTAAGCTTGATGAAGGTCGTTCACTAGACATTGCGATTTCGGGCGAACGGCATGACGAAAAGAACAATCAAATTATTGAGATCTCACTCTATCGCCGTAATTCGGCGATTCCGATCAACAAGGCGCTTCCACTTATCGAGAATTTTGGATTTGAGGTTCACAGCAATATTATTCACCAAGTCACCCTTAAGGATGGTCAGGAGTATTTTATTCATCGCTACAATGCAACACCATCCAAACCGATCGCTGCTAGCCCCCGATTCGAAGAGACAATACATTCTGCGGTCTTCAAGGAAGCTATTCTCGCGGTGGTGCGAGGAGAAATGGAGAGCGACGTCTTGAATCAGCTGGTTTTAAGTGCCGGGCTCTCCCACAAGGCCGTGGCAATGCTCAGGGCCTACTCAGGGTATCTCTGGCAAGTTATTAAGTACGCCACCAGGGGATCTATTTACCATGCGCTGGCAAAATCCCCTGAACACTCCAGTTTACTCTGGTCAATGTTTGAGGTTCGCTTTTCGCCTAACATCAACCGCCACCAGGCCGAGGCAAAGGAGAATGAAATCCGACAAGGGTACGTCGAACTTCTACGCTCTATCAAGAATATTAACCAAGATCGCATCCTCCGAGGTGTTCTTACCCTGATTACGAACACCAAAAGGACCAATTTCTATCAGAACCGCGATGTTCTTGCATTTAAAATTCATTCGCGCAACCTTGATATACTCCCGAAT
This sequence comes from Bdellovibrionota bacterium, assembly GCA_044238365.1. GTDB lineage: Bacteria > Bdellovibrionota_C > UBA2361 > UBA2361 > JBIIDM01 > JBIIDM01. The sequence continues at coordinate 7,610 of JBIIDM010000089.1, forward strand.
CCAAAACCGCTATTTGAAATCTATGTGCGTTCGATCGAGTTCGAGGGAGTTCATCTCCGAAATGGAAAGACAGCCAGAGGCGGTATTCGTTGGAGTGAAAGAACGGAGGATTACCGACAGGAAATTCTCGGTCTGATGAAAACCCAGACTATTAAAAACGTGCTTATTGTCCCAACTGGCGCAAAGGGCGGTTTCGCCGTCCGATATCTTCCGGAAGACCCAACGGCGATGCGAGCTAAGGTGGAACAATGCTACAAAGAATACATTAGGGCTTTACTCTCGGTTACTGATAATCTCGTATCTGGCAACGTCGTCTTTCCTGATCGTGTAGTAGTGCACGATGAGGCCGACCCGTACTTGGTGGTGGCGGCCGACAAAGGCACGGCGACCTTCAGCGATCTTGCAAATAAAATTGCGACCAATGAGTTCTCTTTTTGGTTGGGTGATGCGTTTGCCTCTGGCGGAAGCAATGGCTATGACCACAAAAAATATGGCATAACGGCTCGAGGAGCGTTTGAAAGCGTGAAGCGCCACTTTCATGATCTTCAAATAGACTATCTGAATGCACCCTTCACTGCGATCGGTATAGGGGATATGTCTGGAGATGTTTTTGGCAATGGTCTATTACTCTCGAATAAGGTCAAACTTATTGCTGCCTTCAACCATGCACATGTCTTTATCGATCCTAATCCTGATTGTGCGGTGTCCTTTGAGGAGCGCCAACGTTTGTTTGCGCTTCCGCGATCAAAATGGAGTGACTATAATCCGGAACTGATAAGCAAGGGCGGTGCCGTTTATGAACGCTTTGATAAGGAAATTACGCTTTCTCCCGAGGCTCGGAGTGCTCTTGGACTAAATACTCAGGCTCCCGAAAAGATGAACGGCGAAGAACTGATCCGCTTAGTACTAAGTGCTCCGGTAACTTTGCTCTGGAACGGGGGAATCGGCACCTACGTTAAGGCCTCAAGTGAGACCAACGCTGACGTTAATGATGGAACAAACGATCAGGTCAGGATTGATGCCAATGCTCTTCGGGCGCGCATTGTTGGAGAGGGGGGCAATCTTGGCTTTACGCAGCTCGCCCGTATTGAGTTTTCAAAGAAAGGTGGAAGAATTATCACCGATGCGATTGATAACTCCGCTGGCGTGGATCTTTCTGATCACGAAGTCAATCTGAAGTTGTGCCTAAAGCCGCTTGTTGAGAGTGGTAAATTGAAGCAAGAGGATCGCAACCAGTTACTACTGGAGATTGTTGATGAGGTAACCGAAAGCGTACTGGAGCATAACAAAAACCATAGTGCAATCGTGTCTCTTGGCCTACTACGGTCACTCAAGAGCATTCATTACTTTCAATCTCTTATTCGCGAACTTGAGAAAAAGGCCTACATTGATCGAGCGCTCGAAGCATTACCCAGCGCCGAAGAATTAGCAGAAAGAACCAGTCGGAAGGAAGGTCTCTACATGCCAGAACTAGCCGTGTGCATGGCTGCGGTCAAAATGTGGATAACGGACCAGCTGGTCCACTCGACGCTCATCAAAGATCCGCTTCTTGATGGCTATCTTCTGAGCTATTTCCCTCGTGCCCTTCAAGAACGCTTTAAAGAAGAAATCTTAAATCACCCACTGCGGCGCGAGATTATTGCCGCACAGGTAACCAACACACTGGTCGATGCAATCGGAATCACCTTCTTACATCGGATGTGTATCTCGCACGCCGTGACACCGATTACCGTCGTGAAATGTGCATTGGCTGCCGAGCTCCTCCTTCAGTCCAAAGCACTCCGGGATAGAATCCGTATCTATGACACTCCTCAACTCGCCGGACAGTACATGAGAATCCGCGGCGAGCTCAATTCAAGTGTCCGAATTGCAACTTCCTGGTTAATCGGGTGGCATGGGCATGATCTTCCCCTCGATCAGATGGTTGAAATGTACCGTCCGGCATATGAAGAATTGCAGTCAAAGGCGACGTTCCTGTTCACAAAGAAGAATACTCCCTTACAGATGGCTGAGATCCAGCAGACCTACGGCGTCCCGGTAGATCCTGTGGATGCAAATAACTTGCTGCTAGCCGAGCATATCTCCAGCACACTCGACATGCTAACAATCACTAGAACCTCTCGAAAGGATGCGGAAACTGTAGCGGCCTGCTACTTTCTCATGATTGAGGCACTGCGGCTAGGCTTCCTGCTTGGGCGAGAAGAGGAGATAGATACATTGAATAAATGGGAGCACCAGGTTATGGTGGGTGCCTTCGATTCAATTCGAAAAAGCATTTCACGTATTGCTACATCATTCCTGGAGTTGACGACTCTTACAGCCGCAGATGCAGCAGTTCAATTTGGCAATGCGATTGAGACTAGCCGTAGCTTCCAGAGTCACCTTGCCACAATCGAAGAAATGCAGAGCGAAAAGCCGAATGCGGCGTCGTTGGCAGTTCTGGCGCGACAGCTGGAGAATTTTCGGCTGTAAGCAGGAGTGAGATACCACGTCGCGAGCAAGGAGTATTCACGAAACGAGCCACTCTGGTGGTGTGGGCTCGCGAATACTCCTTGCTCGCGACGTACTGCCAGTTTTAGATGTCAGATTATTCAATACTGGCGTCGATTTACGACAAGCCAAAAATATACCGAATCAGAAAAAACAACCCCATTGATATCCCCATTGATACAGGAAGTGTCAAGACCCACGCGAGGAGGATCTTCTTTACCATTCCTGACTGAACACCACTGCCGGCGGCGAGCATACTCCCGGCAACGCCGCTGGATAACACCTGAGTCGTGCTTACCGGAAGACCCAAATTTGTACTTGCCATAATTGTAGTTGCTGCCGTAACTTCTGCTACGGCTCCCTGCAGAGGAGTAAGGTGTGTCTTTCCGATACGTTCACCGAGGGTGACCACAATTCGTTTCCAACCAACGGTCGTTCCAATACCCAGGGAAAGTGCAACAGCAATCATCACCCACAAAGGGACAGTGGCAGCTGCGTATTCAGGGTAAAATGCAGTGAGTATCAGCATTATCAGCCCTATGCCCTTTTGCCCGTCATTAGAACCATGGGCAAAGGACACCGCAATGCAGGTGAGTACCAGCGTCACGCGAACACTCGGTGGGGGCACCTCCCCTTCTGGCACAGGGATCACCATTTTTTCATTAGTAATTCGCGGCCGGATAGCTGCGTAGAGCAAGTATACAACAGTAAACCCTATCAACGGCGACAACAGCAGTGACAATCCAACGTCTTGGGCCTTGGCCCAGTTTACCCCGCCACCAAATACCTTACCAGGCAAACACGAATGCGCCAAACCGACTCCAAGAATTGCTCCAATCAGAGTATGAGAACTGGAGGCTGGAATTCCAAGATACCAAGTAGAAAGATTCCAAAGAACTGACGATATTAACGCAGCAAGCACGACTGATAGCGATGCCTCTAAAGGTACCTGAACCAATACATCAGGCGGAAGTAATTTAATAATGCCATTGGCAACGGCGGTGCCTGTGGTAACAACGCCCAGGAAATTAAAGAATCCCGAGATTATCACAGCTTTGGTTGCAGAAAGTGCTTTGGTATAAATTACCGTCGCAACCGCATTCGCCGTGTCATGAAATCCGTTGACAAACTCAAAGGCGAGAGCAAGAAAAATACACAGGTAAAAGAGATATTGCCATGTCATCTGAATGGTCTCCGCTGGTAATCTCGTTGAATAGTCTCAATTCTTGCGTGCCCCATACTGGGTATCATGATTGCGTGCGATTGTCACCAGAACACCCCAGACAATCTAATAGACGTCCATCATACAAAAATTAGTGAGCAGTTTTTGCCACGAACTACCCCCACGATACAACTAACTTCACCCGAAACCATTAATTGGATGCACCGACTGCGTCTCACCTTACCTACACCTTAACCTCTCCACACTTTTCGCTATTTTTACCTATGAACCCCCCTTCGCTTTTCAAGCATCATAAACTTGGAAGGGGTATAGCTCTACCATTATATAACCACATTTGGTCACTAAAATATAATTTCTCAATACTTCAATACGTACTATGGCCCCATCAATTGCTATCAATCCGTTTAAACCTAACCTTCAGATCGGGATCGTTCGACAAACAAGACTCTCTTCTATGACGGTCCTTGTAAAACAGGACGTAGTAGATAGCGGAGGATTGAAGATAGGGGACTATTGCGCTACTCAGGTCTCTGGCTATGCTATCTTTGGTCTGGTTTCGACGATCATGTTAACGGCTGAAGGACCGCAGGCTTCTATTGAACTGGTTGCTTCAATTAACCTGGAATCCGGAAGTGTGATTCCGGGTGTTTCTGAATCCCCAGCAGTCGGCCGTAAAGTGTATATCGTCGAATCAGATTTTGTTAAATATGTCGTTGAAAACCAAAACCGTGCGACCGGCGGTGTTACACTCCACCTTGGGTCGCTGCCCCATCATTCCGACACACCTCTTATATTTACGCCTGAACGCATTTTCGGCCACCATCTAGCTATCCTAGGAACATCAGGAAGCGGAAAAAGCTGGTCAACCGCGCGCCTTATTGAGGAGTGTACCAAGTTACGATCAAAGATCCTCCTATTAGACGCCACCGGAGAGTACTATACACTCGGCAGGGGAGTTCGCCACGTATACCTTGGCATGGACCCCAATCCTCAACCGGACAGCTCACCCGTTTCGTTGCCATACTTCCAACTGACACAAAACGACCTGTTTGGCATTTTCCAACCTGCCGGCCAAAGCCAAGCGGCGGCACTGCGCTCAGCCATTGATAGCTTAAAAGTAGCCCGGCTGGCTCCTCACCTGGCACCCGATGGAACTATAATTAAGGCCCATAAATCGAAGATAGAATTCCAGAGCGAGTATCGTCGTTACCAGGCACAAATTGAGGATCCGCGCGCCCTATTTGATGTTACGCTCCTGCCCTACCAGATCCGTCACGAATGCGTCGAACCACAAAGAAGCCCTACCGAACCACACTTTTGGGGTGCCCATTCTCAGAACGATTACTCAGCCTGCGTACCCTTAATAAACCGTATATCAGATATTATCGCGTCCCCGAGCCTTCAACCGGTCTTTAATCCGGAAAGTATTAGATCCATTCTTGACGATATAAGTCTGTTCATGAAAGATTCTCGGTATAACGTCTTAAGGCTTTCGCTGCGTTATCTTTCGTTTGCCCATAATACCCGGAAAATTGTCGCCAACGCCATCGGACGCCATTTGATGGAAGCCGCGCGAACGGGGGCCTTCAAGGCAAAGCCCTTAGTGGTGTTCATTGATGAGGCTCACCAATTTCTCAATAATGCACTCCCAAATTCGGATATGATCTTCCCTCTCGATTCATTTGCGCTGATAGCTAAGGAGGGTAGAAAATATTCACTTACGGTCGCACTAGCAACGCAACGTCCCAGAGATATCCCCGAAGATGTATTAAGCCAAATGGGAACTCTACTGATCCACAGATTGATTAACGACAATGACCGCAAAATAATTGAACGGGCATCGGGAGAGATGGACTCAGCCTCAGCTGCCTCCATTCCGATCCTGGCGTCCGGCCAGGGAATTCTCCTAGGAATGGACTTTCCCGTCCCACTATCAATAAGCATGGCTCCCCCCGCTGCGCCACCGAACTCTTCGGGGGCGGACTATCAGACCCACTGGAAGCCAAACTAGTAAGCTAAGTTCGACGTAAGAATGCTGCACAAATGGCCGAAACTATTCATCCACGTAGCAAGTTACCCCTGCGCTTTTATATCACTGCACGCCTCGTATCTAAAGCAATTTAACCATTTACCGTAACTACTCAGGTACCCCCAATATAAATGCGCCCCAAAAGCGAGCTAACAATTTGTAACTGCCAGGGATTTTTTCAAGGTCGAGGAAAGTGATTGTTTTGTGAATGAGGCGTGGTACTCCACGCC
>JBIIDM010000090.1:0-13381 GCA_044238365.1 Bdellovibrionota bacterium
TCCGATTCCTGTGGTCAAGCCCATAGACCAGGTGTTTACACCGATTTGACCTACTATCAGACGTGGATTCAACAAGAAGTCTATGATACGGGCTCACTACCCAACCTTCTTCGCTATGCTCCCAAGGGATCATCAACCATCGGAATAGGAGACCTCGACGGGGATGGAATAAAGGAGCTTATTTCAGTGCACGGAGACAAACTAAGCGTATCTTCAGTCGGAATTACGAGCAAAACTATTCTCAAACTCAAGCCCCCCCAGCTGGATAGGACGACTAGTAGGGTTGATCTGGTAGACGTGAACGGTGACAGCCAGGATGATATTGTCATTACTACCGGAAGAAGTATGGAGATTTTATCGCTGCGAAATACGTTCGCGTTGCGGTCTCCATCCAATCTCAATGTACGACGTGCTTTCACAAGCAGACGAATACTCCTGCCCCGATCCGCCGCTCGCATAGTAGACTCACGGTGGGGAAATATTTTGAGTCCTGAGAGGGCTCAATTAGCAATACTGACGACTCATCGTTTTCTGGTACTGACAATCGATTTTACCTCCACAAAAGTTGAGTTCACCACGAATATCAAAAGCGGCACGTCCCTACTAATCGGGGCGATTGAAGGTGCCCCTCTCGATTCAGTTTTCATCTTTGATGGAAGTTCCTTTAACAACGTCTTCCTTGCCGGTGGAAGCGGACTCACGATTTCGAGTGGTCAAACAGCCATTGAAGCACCTAGCAGCACATTCTTCTACGATGTAGACGGCGACGGGGCAAACGAGTTACTCTCAATCACTCCTTCAGGAGAGAACGCTTCGCTCGTTTCGATAGCCCGGTTTGACGGGATCACCTTTGGTCATTTCTCTCCCTGGTTTGAAGTACCCCGGGGATCGGTCCTCGCGGTATAAAAGCTCTTGAAAGACTATATCGTTACCCGTATCCTGTGACTTATTGAAATGTAACCGCTCTTGTTTAAAGACCTTCGTGCCTAAATCCCAGGAAAGATTCTAACGATGAAAATTGACGCAATTGTCACTGATATTGAGGGAACCACGACCTCCATAGACTTCGTGCATACAATACTTTTTCCCTACAGCATTAAGGCACTAGGCCCCTTCCTTGAGACACAGTGGGAACGACCCGAAGTCAAACGGATCGTTGAAGAAATCTCGGTTATGGAAGGGCTAACCGCTCCCACAGTTTCAAATGTAGCTGAAATCCTGCTCTCCTGGAGTAAGGCGGATAGAAAAGTGACACCTCTTAAGGCGCTTCAGGGTCTTATATGGGAAGAGGGTTATAAAAAAGGCCTACTTCGAGGACATTTGTACGACGACGCAACCAGGGGACTGAAACGTTGGCACGAGGCCGGAATAAAGCTGTACGTATATTCGTCTGGCTCAGTGCATGCTCAAAAGCTCCTTTTCGGATGCTCCGAGTTTGGGGATCTTACGCCACTTTTTTCAGGATACTTTGACACCACCGTCGGGGGAAAACGAGAGTCTTCATCGTATAGTGCCATAGCTCAGGACATCTCCTTGCCGTCGGAGTCGATCCTTTTCCTCTCGGACATAGCCGAAGAATTAGTGGCTGCCGATCTCGTGGGATTTAAAACCATCCAGCTTGCGAGAGACTCATCAGTGACCCTCTGTACGGTGTGTCCGGTGGTGGACAGCTTTGATAAAATTGATGTACACTTAACTTAACTGGTTGATAATACTCCTTGGAGAATTTTTCCCATGACGACACTTCGCGTTTTTAACGACCTTACTCCCCAGGCCCCGGAACTTGACACAACCGATGCCACGGTAATCGCTACTACGCTTGCGGCTGAAGGAATAAAATTCGAACGCTGGCACGTGGAAAAAAACCTCACTGACAGCGCTTCGTCAGATGAAATTCTGTCGGCTTATCAAACTGAAATTGATAAGTTGATGAATGAAACTGGCTATCAGAGTTTTGATGTGATCACCATGGAAGCGTCACATCCTCAGAAAAACGTGCTTCGAGCAAAATTTTTTGCCGAACATACCCATAGCGAAGATGAAATCAGGTTCTTCGTCCGTGGCCGGGGACTTTTCACAATGCATGTCGAAGATAAGGTCTTCGAATTGACCTGCGAAAAAGATGACATGATCAATGTTCCTGCTGGAATTCCTCATTGGTTTGATATGGGCGATACACCAAGCTTTACCTGCATACGGCTCTTCGACTCACCCGATGGATGGATAGCAAAGTATACAGGGTCTCCAATAGCCAATAGTTTCTCGAAGCTGGAGAGCTAGGCGGAATTGCCTCTTAATTACGAGATCACCCGCCCTCTCCCCCAAACAACAATGGCACCCGACATCTATGGTAATCCAACACCCTATCCGCCCATTGCAATATCTCGGAAGGAATCAAATACCACGATCTATTGCCCACTATTATGCTAAATGAAAGCACGGGGCGAACCCGATCAAGGCGCGAGACTAATGCTGACGCTATCCAAAGTCGAGGCATTTCGGGTGAGTCGGTGATAATGCCCTGCTCGACTGCTTGAGCATATAACGCATCAAGCCTGAAAATCGACCATAAGTCACGACTGACCATCTCGTTTACACTCGGCGGGCCACCGGGGACATCCGAAAGCTCAAACTTGTCACTACAATTCCGACTACCGGAAACTCTCTTGAAAATTTTCGATGCATAAACAACCCTACGAGTCTTCGGCTCACCGGTCATCACCTCTGGCTGATTGCTGTCAATTAAATCCTCTTCCAACACTCTGAATTAAAATTTCTTAAGTTTTTCAATACGTCGATCAAAGATTGAATACTGCAGCACCTCTCCGCCCGAAGCTACCTTACGACGCGCCTCCGATGAGCTTCCCTGTGATCCCAACACCAGAATATTATCTAAAATACTTGAAGGTCGGGCAATAGGACGAGGTTCTGGCACAACCGGAATGGTGAGCGTCCCCGTACTATCCGCCGGGAACTTCTTCATGGGCATTGCCACAAGTGAATAGCTCTTTTGTAAGACATTCCCCTTTGTATCCATCACCCTGAATGAATATGGCTTATTACCGGCCGTATCCCTATGGGAAAAGTGAAATTTCCGATAAGACTCCATTCCATCTTTAACAGAGGGTTGACCAAGCTCAATGATCTGAATGATATCCTTGCCCTTAAAGACCTCAATCCTAGTCGGCTCTTTGCCTTCTACAACCCCACCTACCTGTAATTCAAATGAACGCTGACGATTTCTATCAATTATAATGCGAAGTCCTAATCTTGTAAGAATTAGGTCCGCACTAAATTGCGGCAAATAATCAAATTCATTTTTCCCTCCTGCGAGCTCAACAAATGCACCCACAGAGATAGCACGCCAGAGATAATATTCAGTGCGCGGAATTCGCTCCTCTATAAAACTCTGAGTAACCCTAACATCAAGAACACCGATATATTGAAGTAGCTCCTTAAAATCCATCCCTGGGACAGTCCTCTTAAGCAAACTACTCAAGGCATTAATATACGTCAGCAAGGCAAAACGGGATCTCGGATATTTCGCACCTATTACTTTCAATAGGGCATTGCTGTCCTTATATGCACCCTCAAGCGGTTTCTGCACCCGGGGATCCTGAAGCACCTTCCAATCAACTCCCGGATTTAACAGGATCTTCCTTAACTCTTCTCGCTCAGCCTTGCGCGCCGGTGGGATCGGTGGCTCGCCGATACGCTCAAGAGACAAATCAGCCGAAGCTTCGCCCCTACTTCCTTCCGCACCTGATTTCTTAGCAACCTCTTCAAGATTACGGATATCAGCCTCTACACGTTCCTGGTCGTCGTGAGAATTACCCACTGCTGAGGGCGTCACCTCCTGTACATCGCCATCAGATTTACCCTTCTGAATGCTTTTCTGTGGATTGATCCCCAACGGGCCCAGCTCGACATCTCCCTCCTCAATCTGCCCCATAACTTTTGAAAACGATTCAGCTCCAGGAAATTCATCACTATCCTCAGGAGGAATGTTAAGAAGGGCGTCGTCACCTACTTTGGGGCTACCATCATCGGTCGGCCCATCAGCTCTGCCTTCCTCATCTAACTCTTCACTGGCTGAAACTTTGGAGGGAGTACTTTTTCCACCGACCTTATCTTCTAAAACGAGAGGAGGGCGCTTCTGACCACCAAAAAATTTTGATATCTCTGGTATAAACAGAAGCGTTGCTGCTATTGCAACAAACAACGCTATTACGATGGTTCCTCCCTTGTTTTCCACTCTGTACTGCCTCATTTATAAAAGACACTGGGCTCGGCGACAAATCAAGTACCCTCTCTCTCTCACTCTCTCCAGTGCCCTCAACAATTAACTCCGAACCCGCTACCAGTATTATGAGCGCAAACCCGTTGTAGGTAACGGAGTTTTTCGATCTTGCTTCCACTCACTCAGAAGCCACGAAGGGTCCTGAAGGCGAGGCCCAATCTGGGTCACCACCTTGGACGCGACAAAACACGCCAAAGATCCCGATTCAGCCAAAGAATGTCCATCATTTCGAGCATTTAAATACGTTCCGATAAAAGCATCCCCCGCACCAGTTAAATCGACTGGCGTACATGGGTACGCTAAAACTCGCTCAACATGATCTTTATGCGCCAAAAGAGCACCCTTGGCACCTAGGGTAATTATGCACTCCGGTACTAACCGTCGCAGTACCTCCATCGCATCATCGGCTCCCTTTATCTCTCCGCATTCAAAGTGATGCGGATTAGCCTCTACCCACCGCCGTGCAAGCTCCACTGCTTCGGATTCGTTCGCTACGAGAAGATGCAGCTTTGGTATGATATCCTTTATTTTTTCGAAAAATGCCGAAACCACCCAGGTATCTGAGCAGGTAAATACTATTTTGGTGTTACCTTTTACGGCATGTTCAATGCTCGCGCAGATTGCTCCTTCCCCCCCATGAGGGTTAGCAAAAAGATACCCCTCAAGAAGTAACCAGTTAGACGACGCAATAACCTCTCCATCGAGAAGATCCGAATTAAAATCTCCAGCGCATCCCAGACAGGTATTCATGGTTCGCTCGGCATCAGGGGTAATAAGTATCAAACTCGTACCCGTTGAACCTCCTGGAACAACTGACATTGAGCAGGTTATGCCAACCTCCCTCATTTCCCTCTCGTACTCCCGACCCATCGGATCATCCCCAACTGAACCAAGAAATGCCCCTTTTCCACCAAGTTGTGCATAGGCAATGACAGAATTGGCAACACTCCCGCCGCTTTTGAATACTAACTCTTCCCGTGTGGCCCGCACTTTTTTTAGCAGCAATGCTTGAGTACCCACATCTACCAATTGCATGCCTGACCGAGTAAGACCAAGCGACTCAAATTCCTCCTCGCCAACCTCTAGCAACAAGTCGACAATCGCATTACCAAGCGCGCACAATCCTATTGTCTTCATCTGTTCATCCATAAAAATCATTCAATTATATCGTTCCACTTTTATAGTAATCTTCAAAAATAATAAAATATTAAAGATTACTATAACGACTCGCGGAGGCGAGTCAAAACAAACACATAGCCATCGCCGAGATGCAACTCAAAACCGCATTATTTTTGACGATGGCTATAAAAGTCATAAAAATGAAGAAGCAGTATCTCCTTTACCGAGCAAAATCCCCAAAGGGACAAACCCATTAAAATCAACGCGCCCTAGTCCGGATTATTCAGACATTTTGATCTGGAATGAGCTTAAGTTAGACTGGACGTGGCCGTTATTGCGTCCTCATTTTTTAAAAGGGCTATACCTGCAGCTTGAACAATTGCAGCGATCTTATCAATAACCGCTTCCACAATCGCATCAGGAGTACTTGCCCCTGCAGTCAACGCGACTCGAACAGAAGAGGTGGAATCTTTGGGCAAATATTCAGTTAAGCTCTTAAAGATTTCAACTCCTAAAGAAACATCCCTACACTTAACCGAATCGAGCGCCAGAATATCATCAGGTCCCCTGATATGAAATGTCGGAAAACTCCGTTCACAAATGGCTGCAAGATGTACCGTATTTGAGGAATTAAAACCCCCAATCACAAAAGCGACGTGTGCCTCTTCCTTTAGCAAAGCATGCACTGAAGATTGATTTTCAGACGTCGCATAACAAAGAGTATCACGAGTATCAGCAAAAATATCAGTTACAGCCGAATGTGCCTCTTCGCCGACCTTTTCAATTAGCCCAGCGCGAATTATCGATGCCAGTTCAGCCGTTTCCTCGGCAAGCATCGTAGTTTGATTTATAACGCCAACACGCCTTAGATGAATAGCAGGATCGAACCCGCTTGAAGCTCTTCCCCTGAATTCGCCCCAAAATTCAGATAACACACGTTCGCCTTTAATAAAGGAGGCCAACATACGAGCTTCGTCTATCGATCGAATCACGAGAGTCGGGGCATACGCTGCCGCCCGACTAAATGTTGCTCTAGTTTCCTCATGAGCGGGCTTGCCGTGCACAATAATCGAATATCCACTCTCTCCAAGCTGCTTTGCTCTTTTCCATACACGTTCAACGAATGGACAGGTTGTATCGTATTGTTCTACGTTTACCCCCCTCTCCCTTAACTGCTTCTCAACTTCTAAGCTCACACCGAAGGCAGGAAGAATAACCACATCCCCGGCCTTTAGTTGGTCGATCGGATATAATTCATTTCCAAGTGTATCCAGCAAAAAAATAACCCCGCGTCCCTTTAGATCCTCGTTCACATCGGGGTTATGTATCATTTCACTTAGAAGAAATACCTTCTTCCCCTTATTTTGATTCAAGGCATCATAAGCGATACCCACTGCCCGCTCTACACCGAAACAGAATCCAAAATGCCGAGCTAGAATAAATTCAACGCAGCCAGAAATTAAATGAAACGGTGCAAAATTCTTCTTCTTACCATCCTCCTGCTTCCGATTCGCCTTTAAGCTATAGAGATGCTTTGAAACCAGCGGAAATTTCTCTGATGCAACTAAGTCGTCGACTGTCATATAAAAAATGCCCTATGCAAAAATGAAAAGCCTTTTTCCTCGGCCTCAACCAATCTGACAACGCCTACAACTCACCCAACCCACTTCCGTGCATTTCTGAACATTCGCAGCCAAGGTCCTGCCTCGACAAACTTTCCTTTTGGATTACAAGACAGCTGCAAAGCACGAAAAGCACGCTCCGGATGTGGCATTAGGATAGTAAAACGACCATCACTGGTCGTCACACTCGCAATGCCATCCTGAGACCCATTTGGGTTCAACGGGTACATCTCGGTGGGACGACCATCCTGATCAACATACTTGAGCGATATCAGATTACTCGCTTGCAACTCGGTCAGATCCCCCTCTACCCGTCCCTCACCGTGAGCGACCGGTATCGGCAACAATGACTCGCCCATTCCAGAGAAAAAGAGTGATGGCGAGTTGGTAACCTGCACCGTTAACAATCGAGCCTCGAACTGTTCACTTCTGTTACGCCCAAAGCGAGGCCACAATGTTGCCCCGGGAATTATATCCTTCAACTGTGATAACATTTGACACCCGTTACATACGCCTAATGCGAACGTATCGGTACGATTGAAGAATTTCTCAAACTGGTCTCGCGCCCGATCGGAAAATAGTATGGAATGAGCCCATCCTGAACCTGCTCCCAAAACATCACCGTAACTGAAACCACCGCAGGCAACTAGGCCGTGGAATGCTTGTAACGTAGTACGCCCACTATGAATATCACTCATATGAACATCTATTGCCTCAAACCCAGCGGCGGTAAAGCTTGCCGCCATCTCAATATGACCGTTCACTCCTTGCTCACGCAGAATCGCAATTTTAGGCCGGGACATGCTGACCTTGCACCCAGAGGTAACATCATCCGCCGGATCGAAGGTCAATTTTGCAACTAACCCCCTTCGCTCGGTGACCTGCCATTGGGCCAATTCTTCAATTGCGCACTCGGGATTATCTCGTCTCTTTTGAATTTCATGAGAGACTTTTGACCAAGAAGCAATCAGCGAACTGAGCGATTCGTTAAGAATGATCTTCCCCTGGGAATATACCTCGATATTTTGCTCAGCCTTTGGAGCTCCAATAAAATAAGCATATGCGGCGATGCCACCGTCCTCGAAAACCTTCTGAACCTTCTCACGCTCGGACCTCCGAACAACGAGGCACATCCCTAATTCTTCAGCAAACAAGATATTCGCAAGTGCCGCATCAATAGAATCGAGGTTAACAGAAACCCCACACCGCGAAGCAATACAAAACTCGCTTAATGTCGCAAAAAGACCACCATCGGAGATATCGTGATACGCTACAATAGACCCAGAATGGTGCAACGCTATGACCGTGTTCAGTGAACGTAGGAAAAATTCTGGATCATCAAGATCCGGACACGCAGACTCTCCAAAAGTCTGACAGACCTGAGAATAAATTGAACCACCAAGTCGGCGACGCCCACCACTACTATCAATCAGGAGAAGCTCAAGAGGTTCTCCTTCAATATCAAAATAAGGAGTACGAATACCGCGAACATCTTCGACCGGTGCAAACGAAGACACTATAAGGCTGACAGGAGATACGACGCGGTGCTCTCCCTCGCCATCACTCCAGGCCGCCTTCATGGAAAGCGAGTCCTTTCCAACCGGTATTGCGATCCCCAGCTTAGGACATAGGTCCATTCCCACGCTTTCAACAGCCTGCCATAATCGTGCATCCTCACCAGGCTCACCGCACGCTGCCATCCAATTTGCTGAAAGCTTTACGTCCCCGACTTTTGTAAGCGGGGCGGCCAAAATGTTCGTCAGCGCTTCTCCCACGGCCATACGCGCTGCCGCTCCACTATCCACAATGCTCAGTGGTGTTCGTTCTCCCACCGCAAAAGCCTCACCGCATACCTCATGATACCCCGCTATGGTTGCCGCGACATCAGATACGGGAACCTGATACGGCCCCACCATCTGATCTCTAGCTACCAGACCAGTCACCGAACGATCCGCGATTGTAATCAGAAAATCCTTCCGAGCAACTGTTGGATGACGCATCACCCGGTGCGCTGCTTCAGAGAGTGACAGCATCGGCAGGTCCCCTGAAGACTCCACTGTTTCCTCTTTCGCTAAAATCGCGACCTTAGGCGGTTTTCCGAGCAAAATATCCATTGGAATATCGATAGGCGAAGTTGAAAAATAAGTATCTTCTACCTTAAGATTTTTATTTCCAGTAACATGCCCGATCACTGCAACAGGACAACGCTCTCTCTCACAAACTGAAAGAAACGTTTCCAGCTGCTCACTCTCTACCGCTAAGACATAGCGCTCCTGAGATTCATTACACCAGATCTCCATAGGGCTCAGGCTCGGATCGTCGCAATGAACACTCCTCAGGTCGAAAGTTGCGCCGACCTTTTCGACTAACTCGGGACAAGCGTTGGAGAGCCCACCTGCTCCAACATCATGAATCGCGAGAATTGGATTCTTTTTTCCAAGTGCGCAACACGCATCAATTACCTCCTGACAACGACGCTGCATTTCTGGATTGCTCCGCTGCACAGAATCAAAATCAAGGTCCTCTCGATTCTGACCGGTAAAGAGGGATGACGCGGCCCCACCCCCAACACCAATTCGTAAACTTGGGCCTCCCAGCTGTATCACAGGAGCCCCGACAGGTAAGTCTCGCTTCCCTATGTGCTCACGTTTCATACTCCCGACCCCGCCCGCAACCATTATAGGCTTATGGTAACCCCAGCTTCGGCCGCCGTGCTCTAATTCAAAGGTACGGAATACTCCGCACAATTGTGGTCGTCCAAACTCATTGCCAAAAGATGCCCCGCCAATTGGACCGTCAATCATAATTTGAAGAGGAGAGGCCAAACGCTCAAAAACTTGAGGCGTGCCCTCCCAGGGCTCAACAGCTCCCGGTATTCTAAGATGCGACACTACAAACGCCGATAGTCCAGCCTTTGAACGAGACCCAATGCCAGTTGAACCTTCATCACGGATCTCACCACCAACACCAGTAGCAGCGCCAGCAAAAGGAGCTATCGCCGTAGGATGGTTGTGCGTTTCAACCTTCATTATGATGTCGATTTGCTCTCGACGAAACTCATAACGACCATTAATGCGCTCAAAGTAATCGATCTCCCGTCCTTCAATGCAACTGCTATTGTCCGAGTAAGCGACAAGCACTCCCTCTGGACTGCGCGAATGAGTATAACGAATCATATCAAATAATGAGCGTTCTTTAAGCTCCGTCGATCCGTCGGACTTCTCAACAGTAAAGTTCGCATTGAAGATCTTATGACGACAATGTTCGGAATTAACCTGGCCGAACATCACGAGTTCAGCATCACTCGGGTTTCGTCCAATCCTTGAGTACCCTGCGAAGAGATATTCAACCTCAGACTTACTTAACGCCAGACCCAAATCCCGATTCGCCTGGTGCAAGGACTCAATGCCACCCGTCTGTACATCGACTACTTTAAGTGGCTGAGGATGGAGGGCGTCAAAATAACTATGAAGTGAGTCGTATAAGCCCTCAACCATGCGGTCGTGTACGCTCTGTAGTACCACTGAAAGGTGCTCCTTCGGCACCCCATGTACACTCACCCTTCTTCCAAGTTCTATTCGCTGAAAATCGTCAAGCGTACACTGATGAAGAATGTCTCGCGCCTTTGATGACCATGGGGAAGTGGTACCCAGACGAGGCATTATATACCCACTCCAGTTCAAAATGTCTGAAGACTCTACTTTTTGAGGTGAAATCGGTATCAGAGGCCCCTCAGTTCCACCAGGGAGGTACAGCGCCCCGAGAACTTTTTCATAGCACTCTATCACCTCAATCGGAATATCCGTTAGCGAAGTACTAGCAACAATTACAGGAGAAATGGAGAGCCGCAACTCATATCCCTCTCCAAGAATACCTTGTATATTCTGATACAACCGCGCAATTCTAAAGGGAGAGTAGCGTTCGTAGGGTTCAAAATAGTAATGGCTCATCTGGTTTGCCCTTTGCTTAGATTATCACTTCGAGCTTTGAACAAGGCAGCTGCAGACGCTTGCCGACCTTCTTACGTCGAGTTCAGCTGTTCCCGGAGTCAAAAATTCTCAATAAATACAAAAGAGTACAGCAATATCTTTAAAATGTTTGCGCGCACTATTGTAGCTTTTTTTTAATGTCAGTTCACCCTATGAAAGCTACAACATGCTGAATTCACAGGGCGAATTCGCGATCAGCGAAGAGGGACGAAGTCCCTGGGCCCGAGCGCCCCGAGCGGGAATAGCTACGTCGAGTTCAGCTGTATACCTATTCCTCCTCGAAATGTCATTAAACTGGAAATTTTACGAGCCCACATCAGCATAACACCTGCGTTCGACGTAAGAACAAAGGTTCAGAGGGGCCATTATGAAAATAGAACCTTTGGATAGATTGACGAGAATTTGTGCCTATTCGAATCAGACATAAATAAGTAGACTGTGGCCTTACAGCCTGCTGCTGGGCCGTAACGCCAAGCCCTTAAAAAGTACGCGCATCGCCCATAACGCGGTCGATGTTTTTCCGTCACGACTCAAAAGTAGCTTTCTACCAAATTTAATTTCTCTCGTCATATCGACAGAACCGACTCGCTTATTTTTTCTGTTATTCACTTAATCTCCACACCAAAAGTCTTCAATCTCAAATTATCCCCAACACCGTCGTTATGTTCCAAAAAAAAACACCGTAACAAAGAATAATTGAATCACTAGGCGCGAATATGCCGATACATATTCAAGATATTGTATTTATTTAGTTTTACTCTTCTGTACGTAGTTACTCATTCCTAGTTGTTCCCCCAATGCAAAACGAAGTTGTTCAAAAAACGTTGATAAGCTGCGCCCTTTCTTTATTATTTCTCGTTCCGATAGCGGTACCATTCAAGGCCGTAGCTGACGACCCCAAAAAGACGCTCCAGCTCCCAACGTCCATCGGGCCAATCATTGGTATCGCTCTGAGTAAAGAGCCACTAGTTCAGAAACCGAGGCCCGCGGGAAAAAAGAAGACGTCTAATAGATTAACGAGAAACAGAAGAGCGAAAGCTTTATCCTATTGGCAATGCCTTCATCAAAAGAAAAAACATCCGGAGCCAGGCGTGGCGCCTGTTGAAAGAGTTCCCGCCCCCCCCACCAGCGCTCCAAGCGCCCCCCTAGACCAGACAGGCCTAGATCAGACCGTTCTGGATCAGTGGTCGAGTCAGATGATAGAGTACGGACGCAAATACTGTAGTCTCTTGAAAAGCGGCACCGCCGCGACCAACGAAATTCTGGCGGATGTTTATTACGACGCTTCCTATGTTTATCAACAGATTCGAGACTATACACAAGATTCTGACTGGCAGAACTGCGTAGATGCTTCATTGGAAATATATCGAGACCAATATGTCCTCCCCAACAAAGGTCGCGTTCCTGGATACTGGAACTTCAGTGATGGCCTTTTGCAGTCCTATATTGAGAAAAATGACTCCGTCAGCCTCAGCGCAGTTATTGCCCTTAGCAACGATGCGTCATACTCAAATGCGCAAACGCCTGTAGGATGGACTGAACCATTTACCCTGAGCAGGGAAGTCGCCTACGCGATCATAACCTTTATAAACACTGAAAAAGTAGAAAATTCTCATAACGAGAGACTTGAAACATTTGTAAACCAGGCGCTCGGTCATCTTGATCAGTGGTTTGGGAATCGCAACGCACCATATGTCCGTTCCTTTATGGTGGGGCTCACCGCCCGCGCGTTGATTCGATACTGGGAAAAGACCGGTGACCCCCGCATCGTCTCCGCACTTTCATTCGCTCTGAATGCTCTATGGGATCTTAACTGGGTTGAGGCTGAGCAAGCATTTCGATATCAGAGCGCAGTCTCTGAGAGCCCCCTTGATACGAAGGCTACCCCCGATTTAAACTTGCTGATTGCCCCGGCTTATGCTTGGGTGGCCTATGTAACTGGAGATTCAGTGGCAGCCCGACGCGCTGATAAAATCTTCGCGTCGGGAGTTCAAAGGGCCTACCTGGAACGACCCAAACAATTCAATCAGAACTATCTGTGGAGCTTCGATTACCTTCGATGGCGGTCCGCCACTAGATATCTGCAATAAGGGCCGTTGTTACCACCTGCTGGCTCTTCCAGAACGAGGGTACGGCGATTACGGCTAGAAAATAGTAGCGCACAAATCAGTTAGCCGTTTCCGGCCTACTCCTAAATTGTAACTACTCAGGTACACTCACCATCAGCACGCTCGTAAAGCGCCCCAACTATTTGTAACTGCCAGGGATTTTTTCAAGGTCGAGGAAAGTGATTGTTTTGTGAATGAGGCGTGGTACTCCACGCCGCAGTGAACAAAATCAATCACTTGACG
>JBIIDM010000247.1:0-3782 GCA_044238365.1 Bdellovibrionota bacterium
ATAGGATATGATAATCGAATTCTGAAAAATGTAGACTTTAAGAATGATAAGGTAGATGCCGGTGAACTTGGATCTGGCCATACGGTAACGGCCGTTTACGAGGTAACACTGAAGAACTCTCCAGTGCTTAGTCAGCTTAAAAGTGAATACCGGTATCAAGCAACGCCAAAGCCGGAGGTCACTCCAACGGCAGTACTTCCGGAAGAGTTCGCCTTCCTTAAGATCCGTTTTAAGCAACCAGAGGGAACTACTTCAGAAGAGCTGCAGTTTCCTTTGCTCGCCCGTGATATCAGGGATTCTTTTGGACAAGGCAGCAAGGACTTTCAGTTTACAACTGCGGTTCTTGGGTTTGGTTCGTTACTGCGCGAGAGTAATTTTAGGGGTTCGGCACGCTTTGAGCAGATAATCGAGATTGCTCAGGCAAATGTAGGAGCGGATCTGGATGGAGAGCGCCGGGAATTTGTTGAACTGGTAAAGAGTGCTGGCGCAATCAAGGGAAATCTGCGATAGCTGGTCTATACCCATTTCAATTCAAAATGTCTGAAGACTCTATTTTCTGGAATGGGTATTTGTTTGTCCCTTCGGGGACTTTGCTCCGCAAAGGATATACCGGTTCCTCATTTTTTCTGACTTTTTGAAGTGGAACCGGTATATTCCCGTTCCAATTCACCGTTGCCGGAAGCACTTCTATTGGAACGGGAATTTTGTAATCGGAATCGGTCCGTATGTCGAAGCTTAGTTTACTCTTTCAGGTGATAGCGCACGTCTTCGTTGTTCTTTTGCTTCCTACGACCGTCCTTAGTCAGCCGAATAACCTCGGGTATGCGCCTTATGGAATGCTAAGCGACCATTGGGATTGCGGAGCGCAACAGAAGGCCGATGCTGAACTTTCGGAACTGCGAATTGCGATTCTGTGGAATACGTTTGGTACCAACACAGCGTGCTTAAAGACCTACCTAGCCGATCCCCGTCTGAAAGCGATTGAAATTCATCTGATTAACGAGGTGTGCCAGCGTAGAGGGAGTTGTGGTAGTTATGAATTTCTCTTCGGTACTGATAGTGCGACCTATAATCGCGACTTAAAAAATAAAGATCCGGTTCTTCTTACACGAATAAAAAGCTACTTTAAGGAACCGGCTAATTTTCTTGCCGCGCACCTTAAAGCAGGAACAACTTGTTACATAAGTCCGGGCTTAGAGAGTAATTTGGATACCGCGGCAGCAAAAGTACTTCTGCAGCAAGCAAGTGAAGTTTTTCCAAATTGTAAGATTGTCTGGAATCCCGTAAACAACAGTCGCGCGGCAAAGCCAATATCAGGAGCAGTTTTTGAACAGCACGGTCCTGGCGCTGTTCTCTCTTCACCGTGTATAGCAAATCTCGATGGCGTTGATCTTTCCTACCCTTCGCGCAGCGCAATTCTGCCGCAGAACTTCCCTTCCACGGATCTACCTCTGGTCGCCAACAGATTTCGCTCCTGTGATATCAACTTTCTGTGGATCGCGGAGTATAATGGCATCAAAAGCAAAACATCGCCCGACCCACGACAAAGACGCCTATTTCCCGATCAGGCAACTTTTGAACTCGTCAGTGGATCCATTAAAATGCTCCAAAGTCTCTTCGGCCCGGTTTAACCCGTTACGCCACGTTGCCCTCTTCGCCCTCAGACCCCTCCATCATTAAAAGAAACGAGAAGAGGTAGTAGGTCGCAATTCCACCTAGGATATGCCAGATAAAATGAGTGCCCATCGGCAGCACTTTGCCCCATGAGGAATCGCCGATGCGACAAAGTACAGCACCACTAAAGCTGATTACTGCTTTTACTAGAGTGCCGCGTCCTTTCCAACGGAATTTTCTTGACAGTAAAAATGCGGGTAGAAGAATAGCTACTGCCATCATTACATAACCGAATGAGATTCTCACCTGCCTTTCGGTGATGAGCCAGTATGCTACTAATCGCGAAGCCCCTAAGGTGACGACTAAAAGTAGCAACGATTTTAATAAGCTGCCGGTTAATTTCCGCCAGAAGAAGAGTGTACCGAGCAATACCAGCACGCCGATCGGTACAAAGTCCAGAATGAGCCAGATGTTATGGCTGCGCGTCGCATGATAGACGGTGCCACCAAAAAAGCCGACCAGCAGGATCATCAAGGAAATAAAGGTAATAGGGTATCGCCTTGGTTGTTGCTGAATTTCTCGAAAAAAACGTGCGAATACGAGCAGAAAAATAAGATTGGAGAAAGTATTCCACGGCTCAACCGGGAATCGTCCAAGGAGTGTTTCTGTATAAATCGGACCAAAATCTGATGGTTGAATCATGTTGGCTTCCTTAAATCGGGGTTGTTGCATGACCGTTAGAGAGGATATACCGGTTTTACCTCAAAAAGTCCCTTATAATAAGGACGCGGTATAGGCGACAGGAGAATAAAGACACGATGTTCACCGTTCGAGTGAACATCGGTCTACTTAATAACCTAAATCAAGGACTCTTCGAAGTTCCAAGTCGTTGAATTTATCAAAAGGAAAGGTACGTTTGGTAATGGCACCCGTTTGAAGTAAAGACTCCATGTCAGCAGCAAGAGCAATTCTGGTTTCAGCGTCAGGATGTGAAGGAAACAAGGGACTATCAGCCGTAGGTGCTGGTCCCTCTAATACTCCTGATTCAATCATTACTTCAATCAGAGTCACGGGGGCGTCCTTCATAGCTTTAAAAGTACTTCTAAGAGCTTTCGAAAAAACGCCAGGTGGAAATCCGAATTCAAGTAATCCTTTAAGAGAACCATTATCGGCTGTACGCTCCAATATTATCGAGCGATGCGACGCAAAATTCTGAATCGAATGTATGATTCGTGTTATTCCTGGTGCTTGGTTCTCGTCAATAACGTGTAGCAAACTAGGCAAGTACGCTAACAGGAGTGTATGGTCGAAAGTTTCAAAATGCTCAACTTCGTGAAGTAGCACAGCAACAAGTTCCGAGTGATTTAACTCTCGGATTAACGCCCTTCAAATGAGCAGAGTGCCCCAGGGAAGTATACCGCAGAAAGCACACCGCGGGTTTTCAATAATCCGCACATGAATGGGAACATCCGTGAGTGCAGGGTGTTCCCCATGAAAATCCACTGTTCGAAGCAAAGCCAACAATTCATTAAGATATTCTGCTAAGGGTCCAGTTGCCGTAAACTGAGGTGTTGGAAACATCTGTTCTTCGGCAAGAATGTATTCTTGACGACAATTTTCATCCTGAAGCAACCGTCGAAAGGCCTTTCCGAGAACCTTTTCAACGCCCTCCATCAGCTCCGCTACTTCCGCGTCATTCATGAATAAAGCCGTAGTTATTACTGATCCGAGCGGGTTCTCGTTTAAAAGCTTCCGTAGGACTTCGGGTGCAATGGGCATACAAAAAACCTAAATTATTGGAGGAACGATAGCACGTTTGAGGCATCAAATCGAAAACATCTAACAAAAAGTATGATCCACTCAGTCTATGGTTATTCTAAAAATAGGCATAAGTCTCGGAAATGGCGGAGGAAGTCTGAAGATGCTTCGGGGCAACTTAGACTTAAAACGAAATCGATTGGGCGGGTGTCAGATTCTGGCTATTTCGTCGAGTATCGGCCTCTACATATTTGACAATAGGGTAGAGTTTGTTAGAAAATGTTATCGAGTAGGACCCCGCTCGCACGGGGGACCTCTCACACCACGTAGCGTACTTTGCGTACTACGCGGTTCCATAATGAGTTTTACCAGTCAAACCATGGAGGCGAGCGAGAAGAGTCCAAGCTCCT
>JBIIDM010000248.1:0-3779 GCA_044238365.1 Bdellovibrionota bacterium
CCGATGCGGCGAAAACCTGGGGGGGGGGAGTTTCTCTCGTTAGATTTTTTTTAAATATCTGAAGCCCGTACGCTTCGGAGCGGGCTGGTTGATTTTATCGGGAGTGCCCCTTTAAGGGATTTTACTTGCACGGGCTCGTCACGGTTTTAATCCGTTTGTTAAAATCCTGGTTTTGCACCTTGCGAGGCCCTTAGTGCCTCTGATACGCAAGAAAGATTCCTACTGGACCTTGACAAACTGATGAGCGCGCGATTCTATTGTCTTTACCAGGCTGATGAACAATTACCTTTACGCAGTAAAGTCTCCAGGACAATTGAATACCTACTTTCGCAGAAAGAGTTTTTGGACATTTTGATTGGGAATGGGGATGCTGATTGCTCTTTTTTGAAGTAGAGCCGGTGTATTAAATTTAATTACCCACTGTGCCTTTTGAGAAATTAGTGATACCCTCCAAAGGAAGAAGATTTATAACAGAGTACGTCTCATCATCATCGAATGGTGATTCGCTGGTGGTTCATTTTAATGCGTAGGTGTCAGGCATGAAACACGGACTAATTTCAAACTTAGGGGCAGTGATTAAGGTGTTCGGTGTTGGTGGAGCCGGAGTCAATGCCGTCAATAATATGATCAGCAGTGGGCTTGAAGGAGTCGAGTTTTATGCTGCTAATACCGACAATCAGGCGCTATACTCGAGCCTAGCCCCGAATAAGATTAGGCTGGGCAATGAGATTACAAAGGGTTTGGGCGCAGGAGCCGATCCTGATATCGGGTATGCGGCGGCACGAGAAAGCGCCGAAGAGATTCGTGCCGCATTAGAGGGAGCGGATATGGTGTTCATTACCGCGGGTATGGGTGGTGGAACAGGAACTTTGGCTTCTTCAGTTGTTGCTGAGATCGCGCGTGACCTGGGATGTTTGACGGTGGCTGTCGTAACCAGGCCATTCAAATTTGAGGGAAGGCGTCGCGAGCGTAACGCAGAGCGCGGATTAGAAGAGCTCACCCGGGAAGTCGATACTCTTATCAGAATTCCAAACAACCGATTGCTTTCCGTTGCGGGTCGTAACACTACAGTACTTGATGCATTTAAGCGTGCTGATGACGTATTATTCCAGGCTGTTAAGGGTATCTCAGACCTGATAATATTTGAAGGGCTTGTAAACGTCGATTTCTCAGATGTTCGCACTGTCATGGCCGAGATGGGAATGGCGATGATGGGTACAGGCGAGGCACGGGGTGAAAACCGAGCCATCGAAGCTGCTGAGAGGGCGATTTCGAGTCCGCTGCTGGATGACATGTCTATTCATGGGGCACGAGGGGTACTGATCAACGTCACCGCATCTCCTGACGTTACCTTGCAAGAAGTAAATGAAGCTGCGGAGCTTGTTCATGCCGAAGCGCATGAAGATGCGAACATTATCTGGGGTATGGTAATCGATCCGGCGTTTGAAGATCGCGTGCGGGTAACGGTGATTGCAACAGGTTTTGGCGATGTGACGGAGGCCTATTCTACGACTTCAATGACCAAAGTTAGTGCTCGCGGTGAAACTGAAGCGCGAAGTTTTCCGGAGTCCGGCGAGCGAGTCGATCTTTCAGCTTATGGAAAGAGAGCACCGGAGCCACAGCATTCTGGCGAGGTCGTACGGTTTAAGAAAGTGGCCTCAGTTGGCGGGGATGATGACGGTGGTCGGTATGAGATACCAACGTTTTTGCGAAAGCTAAACGAGTAACCGGCTTGCGGTTTTTGTTAATAGATTATTTCATAGTGCGCGTATTTTCGCCAGGCGGGTGAGCGCCTATGTAACTGTTGTGACCCGTCTGGCGAAAACAGCACAAGTTGGCGTTCGTCAGGTTGTTCAAGGTCGAGAAAAAAAGTTTTTTGCCGATGAGAGGTCCTGCTCTACCTCGCAAAGAGCAAGATAAGGCTTTTGACGAAGAGATTGGATAGCCTAGTGAATGCTCGCAACGCCTACGGGAAGTTAGCCCTGAGTTAGAGCTCCAAATGTTTTCCTGCTTTTATGGCGACTTCATCGAAATAGCCGGTATCTAAAACAATCCCTGTAATCAGGGATGATGGTGTCACGTCAAATGCCGGATTGTATGCAGGGGTATTTTCCGGTGCCCAGAAAACCGATCCGAAGCTGCCATGTGCACCACGGACTTCATCAATGTGTCTTTGCTCAATTTCAATCTCACAACCATCTTTGCATGATTTATCAACTGTTGTGTAGGGTGCGACAACATAAAATGGAATGTTGTGATAGCGTGCTAATATGGCAAGTGAGTAGGATCCAATTTTATTCGCGGTATCGCCGTTTCGAGCAATACGATCAGCGCCGATAAACACCGCGTCCACTTTACCGCTTTGCATTAGGGATCCCGCGGCACTGTCAACCAACAGGGTGCAGGGAATTCCAAACTTCTTAAGCTCCCAGGCCGTTAGTCTCCCGCCCTGCAGGAGAGGTCGGGTTTCACAGGCGAATACCTCAATCGGGAGTCCTAGCTCATGCGCTTTGTAAAAAATTCCAAGAGCGGTACCTAAGCCTCCAGTCGCGATTCGTCCAGTATTGCAAATAGTAAGACAGCGACCACTTGTGGGTAAGCGTGTTAGACCGTGCAGCGCAATCTTGTTACAAAGACGAGCATCTTCATCGCAGATTTCCAGAGCTCTTTCCCAGAGGGCTCCGTTCTTCCAATCTTGCACAGGTACCTGCATCATATCATTCATCGCGCGGGACAGATTAACTGCCGTTGGACGAGCATTTTTTAAAAGGTTGGCGGCGTCTTGGATCTGGGTGATCTTGTCGTTTTCAGCACCCGGACCGCTAAAGAGTCGCTCTGAATACCCCGCAAGTGTTACCGCTGCTGAGAGCGCAATCATTGGCGCGCCTCTTACTTTTAAAGCCTTGATGAATGTTATCAATTGTTCTGGCGACTCTACCCGGAGCCATTCCTCCTTGGCAGGGATAAGTTGCTGATCTAGGATTTCAATTAATCCGCGTGAAACTCGAAGGCCAGCTAAACTGAGATCGTTCATGGGTCATGGTTCCTGGAAACCTGGGTTCGACGAAAGAACACAGGTAAGTGGCTGCAATTGGCTTAGGCACGAGGGTCGAGTGATATATACCGGTTCCACTTCAAAAAGTCATATATGAACCACCCGAACCAGGTCAAAAGTAGTAAAAATAATCTGACGATATAGTTCAGCCTTTTTGTATCGGCCTAACTTGTATTGAAAACCTGTGTTGTTTCAAATAGTTCGGCATCTCTCTCTGGGGGCGGAATCTTGCCAAAAGCGGAAGTTCGAAGAGTTGTTTGATTAACTAAACAGGCTCTTAGGGTGTGACCAGTTGCCAAACTGGAGCTGTATTTGAATCCGTGTTAGTCTTCTTTCACTCTTGGGGTTTTAAGTTGTGAAAGCTACACAAAGACAAGACAAATCACTTAGTCAAGTACTTTCTACGTCGGGCGAGGGAGCTAAAAGTAAAACTCGTGGTAAAGTAGGTACTCCTTTTAAAGCAAAGGTGTCCTTAGATAATCCCTTTGCGCGGAGAAATATCTTGCCGTTGCTATCGGAATCTGAGGAAGTTCTGTTCGCAGATTTGAACATTCAAAAAGTTTCAGTAATCGAAAAGTCCCGTAAAATAGTGGGAGATCCAACAGAGACCGTTCCGCAAAATATAGACAATTATTACATTGACTAAATTTGCTTCCTGATTCAGCGATTGATATCTAACAAAGATTGCTCTTTGTCCCGATAGAGCAATCTCCTCAGGCGTTAA
>JBIIDM010000091.1:0-13322 GCA_044238365.1 Bdellovibrionota bacterium
TATACTTTTCAAACGTAGCTCTAGCCGCTTCTACGGTGGTAATATCGCTTCTTTTTTCGAGCGCTGCTTCCATAACGAGAGGAGGCTCTGCTTGCTCCTCCTGCGCTGACTCCAGGCTAGTCCGTGGGCTCTCCTCAAATCTATTCTCAACGTGCTGCTCATTTGTATCTTGAACCTTTTGCTTACTTCCTCTAAGAAAAAGGCCCAACTTTGGCAACTTCCAGCCTTCTCTCTCGCTCCCTTCAATATTGATTCCTCCTGTGGCAAAAACGACCTGCGCGGCAAAACTGACTCTCGCTATCGTCGAGAAAGATTCTCCGATCACTTCGGCGGCTTTCTGATACGTCTCTCCATTAAGACTGAAATCGTAGAATCTCGCCTGTTCATACCCTTTTGGTGTCAGCGCGTTAAGTTGTTGGGCAACCTTCAGAATCTTCTCTCTATTTTCTCCGAGGGTATTACCGATAAATTCTTTACTTAAGCCTTCCTGAATCGTAAATGATCGCCCCACTGCTTCAGTGCCAATTTGACGCATTTCAGCGGCAGAAAGCTCTTGTATCGAACCATTCTGAAGTTTCCGAGTCGCGACAAACAGTTTATTGAATTGTTCAGCCCCTCCAAGAGTGTGCTCATTCCACGCTTTGGTGACTACACTGTATAATTCGGCTATCGGACGGGTCGTCCATTCTGGAAGTCCTGTTTGGTCGGATAGGGCCTGTTGTGCAACATCAACGACATGCTCATGCAACTGCATCACATTGTCATGTACTCCAACGGCCTGAATACCTTGGAATTGCTTACCCACTTCCGAGAGCCCTGCACATAAAACGGCACTAGAATGTCCGATACCAGCGAGACACGCAGTTTTTACTATTCGAACTGGATTAACGACTTTGGCCCTAACTTCGTCGAGCTGGCGATCGGTAAATTTCTTTAGGCGATCACGTTCCGCGTTCCTAATTTGGTCAACATCAATATGAACGTCATTGCCTCTTCCCAGCGTGGAAGCAGCTCTCTGTAGGCTCCCGGCGTAATCAGCTAACGATGTGGCGTCTTTAGTACCCTCTGGAAGCTCCACAGTTTCCTTCAATTTCTCCTTTGTTCTCTCAGCATACGTAAGAACTTCCTGGTACCCCTTGTAGGTCATGGCCGAAAGCGTCGCCTCTCCAGATTCGACCAACTCCTTTAATCGTGCGCCTGCTGCAATAATTGTTGCTGCAGATGAATAAACTTCTGTAAGGTTTCCTCTGCCAGAGTCCTTAAAACTTCGAAGCTCCTGCTCAAACCGTTCAATTATCACAGGTTTCGCGCCGGTTGAGGCGTCATGCGTTGCGAGAAATTGTTTCAGGACACCATCAATGGACTTTGCCCGCTGCTCTTCACTGCGCAACACGGCGCTCTCCTGCATTTTAAGAGTTGAAGCATGCAGAGCCGCTGTTTCGACAACAGTTCCAAGAGCAACGCCTCCCCAACCACCGCAAGCTGGGGCAGCAAGAACTGAGAGCGCCTTGATGGAACTGCTGAGGAAAGCATTGTAGCAGCCGTGTATCCACCGGTCACGTGTGTCGTCACGAACCTTCTCATACCCCTTGTCATTTAATGTAGTATATACGTGTTGTTTGCTATCTTCATCAGAAGAGAGTGCAACCTTGGCAACATCAGCAATACTTTGACGTTCTAGCTCAGAAAGCGTTTTATTATCCTGTAGTTTCTGCTTAAGTTGACGAAAGATAGCGGCTTTCAACCTCTGCGCTTCTGTATCTTGCTCTGGATCGCCCTTGATACTCATTAACTGTTGGGCGTAGGTAAATGTCTGCTTGTCAAGCATATCAAGGGTTCGCTCGTCGCGGTGAAACGCTTTTTGCAGATCCTTCTCAGCCGCTGGCGAAAAAATCGCTTCAAGTGCGAGGCCGACACGACGCCGTAGATTCCACCCCTCGACATCGAGCTGCTGATTATTATCGACTGCTATCTTGCTACTGTTGTCTAAGGTGCCAATTGAAGTCACCGCACTGCCAAAGGCCTTTGCCAGCAATGCCATTGTCACATCATGAGGTTCTGTACTCTGTGAAGGCGCATGCTCTGGGTGCATTGAAGTATTGAGCACAAGCGCAGATTGAGTGCTTTCCAGCTCTGGCAGTAGCAGTTCACGTTCCTCATTAAACATCTTTTCTCTCTTCTCCAATAGAGGCATAATCATCAAAACAGCGCTCTTGCAACGCTATAATCTGGTCTTTGAGAAGAAGGTGAATATGCTCAAGCGCTGTAGCAAATGCACCAAGACGCCTGGCAATCTCAACTCGCAGGTCACGCGCTTCCCAATACTCGTCTAAACCAAGCCAGGTTGCGGGAGTTTCAGCCAATGACCAGGCCATTTGTGGAGCATGCACCGGATGTAACCAGATCAGCATACACATTCGCGCAAGTCGATCTGCGCCTTGCGCGTCATCAACATACGCACGCGCAGCGACTCGCTCATTCACCCCTATGTGGTCCAACAGTTGTATATACAGTTCAATAACAACTTTGGCCCAGATTCGATCAGGATTATTCTCGCGGGCGTACGCAGTTCCCTCAAGCACTGGACGAATTTGATACGTAATAGCATTCGGCAAATCAAGCGACGCGTGAAAATCGATCAGTTCTCGCTCATTCGCACGACCTTGATACTCATCACCAAAGAGTGAGGCGCTATAATCAGCTAACTGCTCTAAATAATTATTCATAGTGTCCATACTCGTCGACGGTGACTACTTCTCAAGACAATAAAATAATAAGGTTATGAGATTTTATAGTGAGTATGTATACCTCAAAAAGTCTGAAGACCCTATTTTCTCGCAATGGGTATGTGCCTGTCCCTTCGAAGACTTTGCGCTGCAATGAACCGATTCCTCGTTTTTTTTGTGACTTTCAGGAGTAAAACCGGTATAAAAGCCTGATTTGTTCGTTTCTAATGGATGTATGACCAAAATTCGCCCCACAATTCTGCTTCTCTGTGCGTTATTTATACCACTGATCATCCGCGTTCTAACACTCGGCGCCTGGCCGCTTATGGATCCAAGCGAGGCTCGTTACGGTGAGATTTCTCGGAGGATGCTTGCTACTGGCGACTTTATTACCCCGATGCTCGATAATGCGGAACCTTTTCTCGGAAAGCCTCCTCTGGCCTTCTGGTTAAACGCCTTGATGATGTACTTCTTTGGGGTAAATGAGTGGGGAGCCCGAGCTGGGAGCCTTGTATTTACCGTGAGTGGAATTCTGATCCTTTGTATTGCGGTTCAGCGGATTTTTAGTTATCCAGATGCAATCAGAGTCGGAATAGTCTCGTTCTCCTCGGGTCTGATTTTTATCACGGCAGGGCTCTGCCTAACCGACGCCGCTTTACTCTTTTCGATTTTGCTAACCCTTTCGTCTGCCCTCGTGTTGCTTTCGCAACGCGGATCTCATTCGCGCACCTGGCAGAGGTTGTTTTTTATAGGAGTGGGTTTGGGTATTTTGGCCAAGGGGCTATTAATGCCAGTAATTGTTGGCGGAGTAATCGGTTCGTACTGCCTTTGTTTTACAACTGCACGTAAACGATTGTATGGGATTTCCTGGCTACGCGGAGTGGCGCTAGTAGCAGCTATAGCATTACCATGGCATCTTATTTGTGAATGGAAAAATCCCGGATTCTTGCGGTATTATGTTATTGGAGAACATTTTCTGCGGTTTGTTCAGCCGGGATGGGAGAGCCGTTATGGGGAGAGTCACTCAGAGCCAAGAGGCATGATCTGGGGATACTTTTTCGTGGGTCTTGTGCCTTGGTTCATCCCACTCCTAATTCTGTGGTGGAAAGAGGGAACCGGGAAGATCGTGAAAACAATTCGCAGTTGGAACCAGGACGAAAAATTTTTCCTATTCTGGCTCTTTATTCCTTTGTTTTTTTTCACACCATCTCGCAATATTATGTTTACCTATGCGCTGCCGTCTATCCCCGCCGCTGCAGTGCTACTAGTGCGAACGGTATTTAGCCCATTTTATACGTTGAAAAGCGAAAATTCGCTGGCACAGGGGGATACTCGACAACTTCTGGTCTGTGCTTGTGTGGTACCGACAATCTTTCTAGTTGTTGGATTTACAATCATCCAAACGACAGCAACGTATAGATCGCAGGCCATTATGATTTCTGACTATCAACGCAATCATCATTCCCCAAGTGACGAACTTTCTTATTTTGGCGGAACGCCGCGATCGGCTGAGTTTTACATGGGAAAGGAGGTGCCGGAGTTTAAGGACCAGCTCGAGGCGGTATTAGCTCAGAAGCGAGTAGATGATAAGCATGATTTTATCATCATAGCGAGCAGGCTGATCCCGAGCCTTAGCGAGCCACTAAAGGAGATGGATAAGCTAAGAGCGACGAAAAAGTTCGTGATGTATAAGGAAAAGGGGTGATCTGAGTTTGCTATAGCCAGGATTATTCATGAGCACGCACCACTATCGGCAAAAGATTCAGTGCCTTTATCGATCAAGCGCCACATCCCACTTGTACCTACCTTGTTGAAGAAGTCTCTTTCCAAGCTCGTCAATTTGGTTACTTTGTTGCGACGTGCTGGCCTGTAGATGCAATCTTGTTGTTTTAGCGATTAAGCCAATTGCTACCTTAGCGAGATCCCTGCCCACGGTATCACTTTCTTCTAGATGTAGCGCACGCGCAAGGGTGCAGTACCCCGCATAGAGTTGAATCCCGGCGTCGGCCAGGTGCGCAACAGAAAGCTGTTGTTGCTTCACATCCTTCTTGTATTTTCTCAATAGTCCCTCAGCGTGATGGTGCAGAGTGGTAACGAGGCAAGCAAGCTCGTAAGCCTCCGTCTTAAGGTATTCTGGTATCGTCTGCGGCAGCGAATTGATTCCAACCAAGGACGTCAAGCTTGATACGGTCTCATTCGGCGTAAAGTAGGATATTTTTTTGGCTACATACTCCTTTAGCGGATTGATATTCTCTTTTGGTGCAGAAACGAGATTGGCAATACTTTGCTGAAGCGTTTTAAGATAGATACCGAGTTCTTCAAGACTCTTAAGCCCGACAAAAAGGCGTAGTATCTCGTTTGTGCCCTCAAAAATTAAATTTATGCGACTGTCACGAGTGATGAGTTCATATGAATACTCCTTCATAAAGCCGTTGCCACCTGCAATCTGAAGGGCCTCAAAGGAGGTTGTCCAGAGCGCTTCAGTAGCAAATACCTTAGAAGCAGCAGCTTCTACGGAATAATCGGGGACATTTTCATCAATGCATTGTCCCACCATCTGAACCATGCTTTCGGAAGCAAAACAAAGAGCATTCATACGGACAATTTTTTCACGTATCAACCCGAATGATCCGATGGATTGACCAAATTGCTTACGTTCCTGCGCATGAGCAGTGGCTAGTGCGATGCACCTCTTCATTGCGCCCACACACCCCCCACCCAAACCGGAACGGCCGTTATTCAAGACCGCTACGGCAATCTTGAAGCCTTGTCCTTCTTCGCCCAGCAGTGCCTCTGGAGGGACAAAAACATCTTGGAAAGCGACCGTTGAGGTAGCCGATGCTCGGATACCCATTTTATCCTCTTTAGCACCTGGCTGAACGCCTGGCCAGCCGCGTTCCACGATAAACGCTGAGATTCCTTTTGCAGAGTCCTCTCCTGTTCGAGCAAAGACCGTGTAGAATTGAGCAAGGGGGCCGTTGGTGATCCAGATCTTTTCGCCGTTGAGCAGCCACCCTCCCTGCGGTTGTTTCACGGCCTTTGTCCTCAAGCTGGCAGCGTCCGAGCCTGCCTGAGCTTCGGTAAGGCAAAAAGCGGCTATTTGCTGGCCAGAGGCCAATTCTGGGAGATACTTTTTCTTTTGTTCGTCATTTCCGAATAGCAGCAATGCTTTCATGCCGATTGAGCTGTGGGCGCCAACAGTCAAGCCGGTTGATCCGTCAAATCGTGAAATTTCCTGGAGGACTCGGGCATAACCGCGCGAACTTAAGCCCATCCCGTCGAATTCCTCAGGAATAATCAACCCGAAGAGCCCAAGATCCTTGAGAGCCGCGATGTAGGCGTCGCTCTGATAGCCCTTTTCGTCGAACTCTCGAAAGTTCGCACTTTGGGTTTCCATAAATTTCCGGAGTGAATCAACGATTAATTCCAGGGATTCACGTTCTTCTTGAGGATGGGCCTTTAGCCCAAGCACCGTTTCATAGGCCACATTTCCTAAGAAGAATCCCCGAATGGGACCATTGTCTGGTGTAGTTGATGTCACGTTTGCCTCCCTGGTTACCTACCTCTCTTTTGATGCTCGGTCCGCTTCTAACGGCGTGAGAATTTTAGAATTTATATAGTACTGGAAATCTGTAGCGTAAGACCTGAGTTCGACGTAAGAACTTCGGTAAATGGCTGAAATTAATCCATCCACTTCGAACTGTCTCTGGGTCGGAGAAGAGTCGTTTGGTAATTTTATTACACAAAAAGAAAAGAGAGATTTATTAAGTGGTTATGATGGAGCTCAGGTTTATCATTTAGATCTTGTTGCCATCTGTCGAGAAAACTTACTGAAGAACCTGAGTTCGACGTAAGAACTGCGGTTAAGAGATTTTTATTTCTGGAGAGGATTAATATGGAGTTTTTTACAGAATCTGAGGGTAGCAAGGGGTATATTCGGGTTTCTGAGGATCTTGATTCCGAGAGTTCGGGAGAAGCCTTGCGGACTGCCTTCAATCAACTATATGAATCTGGTGTGAGAACTATAGTTCTGGATATGGATAAGGTGGAGATCGTAAATAGCTACGGTATCGGAAAAGTGCTTATGTGCTACAAGAGGCTCAAGGCCGACAACGGTATATTGATGGTCAAGCCCCTCAATGGGTTTGTTAAGGAGGCCTTTGAACTACTGATGCTTGATAAATTGCTTCCGGTAGACGGTTCCTAGTTGGTTTAAGTAAACGGAGCGCTGAACTGGTGGGACGAGAAAGAAGTGATCACGCTTACGTGTATCTTGTTGTCGCCGACGATTATTCTCGGTGGGGGTATGTTTGTGAGCAGATTGAGAACGAGGAGGGGTTGGCGGTTCGCCTAGTCTGTGGCGCACTGGCTGATCTTGTTGAGGGAAAGATTGACCCCAAAATGTGTGATATCATTGTGGCCAAATTTAACTATGGCCATGAGATTCTCGCAGTGCAGGAAAACTACCCTTTAGCGCGCCTCGTACTAGGTGTGGCCGGAGTGGTGACTAATGAGCTCCTTGAACTCCTAACGGTTGCTCCCCTGGGTATATTGCGAATTCCCCCGAGGTTGCACGAAGTTCAGGAACTTGTTCAATGCTCTATGGCTACCTCCGTACATTCCTTACCGAAGATGAGTATGAGGGCCTCGTTCAAAAGCCGTGAAGTTGGTTCGTTGAAGATGGTGTTCTCCTTGGGCGAGAGGCTCGTAACCCCAGGAATAATTAAGGAAAAGGACTGGCGGGGTCTGCGCGTAGCGTTTCAGGAGGCGCTTACCAACAGTCTAGAACACGGCAATCTGGAACTCCAGTCAGAATGGAAAGATGAGATGGATTCGGCTGGAAAAGATCGTTACACCGTGGAAAAGAAGCGCCGATTGAACCAGGAAAAATATGGGGAGCGTCTTCTTAAAATAGAGACAGTTTATGACGGTAGCAGTCTAATTGTCTCAATAGAGGACGAAGGCCAGGGTTTTAATGTTAAATCGTTAGCCGAGCGTCCGCCGTCGTCTGTTGAGGCGTGTTATGGTCGGGGTTTTTCTTTGATTTTCGCATATATGGACACTGTCCGATTTAATTCTTTAGGTACGAAAATTATAATGACAAAGCATTTAGGCGAGGTGTAGGTGCATGGGATTGCGATTCAAGTTGCGTGGCCTTGCAGAAACCTTTATTGACTTAATCAAGTGCCCATCGTGCGGTGTAGTGGGGCATGACGAGACGAGTTTTACCACAGAAATTACTCGTGTTACCAACGACGGCATAATTGTGGTGATGGAGTGTAGGCAATGCAATGAAATATTTGTGCCATTGACTCAGAGATTGGGGGTGGTGAATTCACCGAGCTTACGTGCTGCCGTAGAAAAGGAAGCAAAGGAACAGGGTTACGTAGAGACTCCTACGCTCGCATCTGTTCGGTTGGATGTAGAGAAGTTAAATGCCGCGCGCCGTGGCGAGATTCATTGAGGCCCATGCTAGGGCGTAAGTGTGAATCAAGACTTATTGCCGAAATGTTTTTTGCCAGAGCGCAAGTTTCTGATGAGAATGCAAAGGGCCCCCGGCCTTTTTTAAAAGCTAGAGGCGAGTCCTATCGCATTAAGAACCGGAACCATACCAATGACTTAATGCATTCTTGATGCTTTTCATCTCTTGATCCTTGAACCCTGTTGATCGCAGATACCTTTCCGATAATGAGGCAATTTCGTAGACGGTTGTTATATCAGAGCGGGTGCCCCGATTCAGGAGAGTCGAGGACGGAAGCCGTCAATGAGTTCCTTTTGCGGATAAGAGGTACGATCGCACCTTGCAAGGCCCAAAATAAGGCTTTTGCGGCAGGATTAAGCACTCCAAAACCTGATGAGCTTACCCCCGATAAGGCCCAACACACCGATGCACCATTCTAAATCGCAGAATATCTCGAAACATTCTGATTGAATCACGTAGCAGATCTACCTTGGAGCCCCGTACATTAATCCAATTTATTGGGACTTCCTCTATCTTCATGCCAGCTTTCTGAGCAAGCATCAGTATCTCTACGTCAAAACTAAAACCAGTTGCAATTTGCTGAGCGAAGAGAAACTGAGCGGCTCTGCGGTCAAACATCTTGCAGCCGCACTGAGTGTCAGCGATTCCAGGGACTGCCAGCATGTTGACGGCGAAATTGAAAATTCGACCCAGGGCTTTGCGATGAAGGGATGTTTGGATTTTTGTGTTGCTGGATACTAGCGCACGTGAACCGATGACTACCGGGGAGCCTCCAGCATTCATCAGCGAGGAGCACCGCGAGTAAAGCCTCGGTAGCTGGTCAGGAGGGGTAGAGCCGTCGGCATCAAGAAACATAACGACGTTGCCAGTAGCTCCTAGAATCCCGGCCTTTACGGCAGCTCCCTTGCCTTGATTTGGGGAAAGACAAGTCACCGAGAGTTTTCCAAACGACGGAATAAGATTGCGAACCAGCTCGGCAGTCCCATCAACACTGCCGTCATCCACTACGGTAACATCGTAGCTCCACTGTGTGGTTGCAAGAAACGCAAAAAGGTCAACTAATGCGGTTTGGATTCGTCTGGTTTCGTTGTAGGCAGGGATTATTATTGAAAGATCAGGAACCGGCATAAAAGCTAGGTAACGTAAAGGGGATAACCAAGAGACGAGTACAGCTGTTTCGGGCCCAAATTAAATACTATTAACGCGCATCTTTAAGCATCATAGTATAGAAGATGTACAAGTGACAAATTAGTTTCTTCGGATTGCATGGTATCATCCGTAATTTCCGAGTTTTTGCTGGGCAGCGGGCAGGAATAGCTGTTTTTAAGCCAAATTTTAACTGCGAGTCATGGACGGTTTTTGGTCAAAGGTCAAATGCGGCCTGTAATACTAATATAACGGCGGAATGTTACCTTTGTTCTTACGTCGAACTGAGATTGTTAGAAAAAGTTCTTCTTCAGAGTCTAGAATGAGCCAAACGTTGGTTGATGAAGATCACATGTCCGCCCCTGATTCTCCAGGGAAGCTAGCCCCATCTTCAGACTTCAATGCAAGAATGCCACGGCCCAGAGGACGCTTAGTTCGGTGGTTGGTATTCCTCGCTCTTGTGGGCGTCCTCATCGCTGGGTTAATCTCGGGTGGTTTATTTCTGGGCGAGGAGTTAAGGACATCGCGCTTGCAGGCATATTTCCTCTCCCGGAATTCTGATAGTCTGCAAACGCAGATTGTGCGACGTAGTAGCAGTCGAATTAGATTTCCAAAGGAGGGTCCCTACGATACTCGCTTGGGCTATACTCAGATCGGTGAGATATCAAAGCGGTTGCAGAACACTGGTTACGGTATTACCCGTCAAGCGCAGATTTCTGCGGACCATGCTTGGTTAATTGACCACGGAATTTTTCCTGTTTATGACGAAAAATATCAGGCCGGACTAGATCTGCTCGGGCGAGATGGAGGGGTGCTATATCAGGCTCGTTATCCCGGTCGGGTATATCGAGATTTCTTCGAGATTCCAGACCCCATAATTCAGGCGCTGTTGTTTATTGAAGACCGCCATGTCCTTACTCAGGATTCGCCTTTTTATAATCCCGCTATTGAGTGGGACCGGTTTACGAAGGCTTTTCTTGATGTACTTGTCAGTAAGTTTTACCCCAATCACGACGTTCAAGGAGGAAGCACATTAGCAACCCAGACAGAGAAATTTCGTCATTCTCGCGAGGGCCGAACGCAGGGTATTAAAGACAAGCTCGTACAGATGGCAAGCGCGGCAGTACGCGCGTACTCCAAGGGCGCTAGAAATATATCACAACGCCGACTGATAGTGCTCAGTTATATAAATACGGTACCCCTGGCCGCAATCAGGGGATTCGGCGAGGTGAATGGACTGGGAGATGGGTTATGGGCGTACTATGGCCAGGACTTCACGCAGATGAACGAGCTGCTTAAGAAAGACTTTACGTCCCTTAACGACGAGGACCGTACCCTTTATGCGATCACGTATCGGCGTGTGTTGAGTTTGTTTCTTGCGCATCGTCGACCTTCTGATTATCTTGGTAAAAATCCGGAAATACTGGAGGCGCAAATCAAGAAATACATTCCAGCCTTGCTTGCTGAGGGCAGAATTGGCAAGGAACTTGCGAACTATTTGCGAAAGACTGAAGGAGTCGTAAGGACATCTATACCGAAGGATCCCACGCTTCCATTTCTTGAGAATAAGACCTCGTATACCTTGCGGGCCCAATTGTTGCGACTGCTGAGAGTGCCTTCATTGTATGACTTGGATCGTTTCGATCTTAAGGCAACTGCTACTGTCTCAGCATCAGTGCAGGAGCAGGTAATGAAGATGTTGCAAGGTCTTAGAGATAAGGATGTTGTTGCAAAAGCCGGATTATACGGCAATTACATGTTTAAGCCGGGCAATGATCTTACGAAGATGATTTCCAGCGTTACCATTTACGAAAAGACGCCTGTTGGTAATCTGCTTCGCATTCAGGCCGATAATTATGATCAGCCACTTAACATAAGCGAAGGGGTAAAGTTGGACCTTGGCTCTACCTCAAAACTGAGAACTCTCACGACATATCTACAAGTTATTGAAAAAATCTACGAGCAAAATAACGCCTTGGATGTTAAGGCCCTCAAGGATCTGATTCCTAAAGCCAAGGACCCGCTGACGGAGTGGACCCTGAAATATCTCGCAGACCCTAAGGCTGACCGGTCACGACTGGCAATACTAAAGGCGGCAATGGAGCGGAAATACTCTGCAAGTCCCGGCGAATCGTTCTTTACCGCGGGTGGTCTTCATACCTTCCATAATTTTAATAAAACGTATAACGGAAGTATCGTTACGATGAGTACGGCTCTTCGTCACTCGATAAACTTACCCTTTATTCGTCTCATGCGGGATTTGGTGAGGTATTATTCCCAGTTCGTAGGGGCTGCTGGAGTGTCGTCAAAGGCCATTGCTGGAATGGACGAAGAAACTCGAATACATTTTCTCAAACAGTTTGCTGATACTGAAGGCAAGAAGTTTCTTAATGGATTTTTTCGACGGTATCACGGGAAGAGTCAGACCGAGATTCTAGATGAGATCCTTAAGGGAACAAAGCGAATTGAAAGTCGATTTGCCGTTCTCGCATGGGAAATAAAGCCCCCAGCCTCATTTGAGGAGTTTAAGACGACCTATTATCAATTATTGAAAGACAGGCAGACTGTAGCCGAGGTAAAAGCAAAGGCGCAGTATGACCGTCTCGTGCCCTATGGAGAGATTCTGGCCGATCGGGCATATATCGCTGGAATTCACCCGTTAGAGTTGTGGGTCGCTTCGTTTCTTTATCGCAATCCTGATGCATCTGCGATTGATGCGCTGCGGGCAAGTTCCTTGGCAAGGCAGGACTCCTACCGTTGGCTTTTCAAAACTCGTCATCGTGGCGCACAGGATAAGCGCATTCGAATCATAGCAGAAAGTGAGGCCTTTCAGTTGATACATAAGGAGTGGAGAAAGGTCGGCTATCCACATAATTCGCTGGTTCCCTCTTATGCGAGTGCTCTAGGTGTGTCGGCTGATACGCCTGATGCTCTTGCGAAGCTTGTTGGGATTCTGGTTAACGATGGTGAAATCAGACCCTACTATCGGTTTAGTCAGCTTCATCTGGCATCAGACACTCCGTTTGAGACCTTGTTTCAAATGACTGACAAGCCTGGAAAAAGGGTGCTTAGCTCCGAGATTTGTCAGATTGTGCGTGCTGCAATGTTGGATGTAACACAGAATGGTACCGCCGTCCGGATTAAGAGCGGGTTGTCTGATGGAGAGCGGAGTTACCTTCTTGGCGGGAAGACAGGGACGGGCGATCACCGCGAGCAGACCACTCGGCGCGGCAAGGGAGTATCTTCACAGGTAAAGAATCGAAGTGCAAATTTTATGTTTTATCTCGGCGAGAATTTTTTTGGAACGGTGACCCTCTTCGTACCGGGTAAAGAGGCTGCCAAATTTTCATTCACCAGTTCCTTGGCGGTGCAGATTCTCAAACATCTTGAGCCCGCATTAGCTCCTATGTTGAAACGGGGAAGGGTTGAGGCCGAGAAGCCAGGGTGAAGAACCTTGAGGTGAGTTAGGCTGGTCTCGATTACGATTTTTGGTGTAGGCTACGTGTTCGCATATCAATATAGCCATCGTCAAAAATAATGCGGTTTTGACTCGCCTCCGCGAGTCGTTATAGTAATCTTTAATACTTTATTATTTTTGAAGATTACTATAGATAGCGCGCCAGATTAGCTGTTTTTTCGGGGTTTCCTAGAGTTACTAAAACCGACCTGAAGCCATATTGCATAGGGTCTTGATTTGTACTACCGTGGCGAAGAATCTGATTTAGTCGTAAGAGCCGCGGCCAATGAATGAAATTACTTAATCAAATTCGTTATTCATGATATAAAATACTCCACGTAGCAGGTTATAACTACTTTTTTTATATCCTTCGCGCCTCGTGATAACGCAATTTTATAGTAATCTTCAAAAATAATAAAGTATTAAAGATTACTATAACGACTCGCGGAGGCGAGTCAAAACAAACACATAGCCATCGCCGAGATGCGACTCAAAACCGCATTATTTTTGA
>JBIIDM010000092.1:0-13278 GCA_044238365.1 Bdellovibrionota bacterium
GTTCCCAGAGAGGGGCCGAAACCGGAGTAATAACGCATTTATTTCGAGGATTTCGGTCCCTCTCTGGGAACAAACGCTTGCCAAAAGCGAAATTTCCATAAGTTATTTGACTTATTCAACAGGCTCTCAGTTCTTACGTCGAACTCAGGTTTAAAAGAGAGATGATAAAGGAGATAAAAATGAAGGAAGTTGTGATTTATTCGACGGATTATTGTCCGTACTGCACGAAGATAAAAGCATTCTTTAAGAACAAGGGAGTGCCGTACCGGGAAATAGACCTTACTAATGACACTGATGCGCGTGAAGCGCTGACCGCGAAGACGAAGCTTCGGACGGTGCCGCAGGTTTTTATTGGCGAGACATTCATAGGTGGCCATGACGACACTGTAGCGATGGACAAACGGGGTGAGTTGATGCCCCTGATTGGTCAGGAGTAATACATGAACATACCAAGCACATTGACTGTAAAGGGCACATTGACTGTAAAGGAATTATTGGCGCACGAACAACCTGAGATGCTGATCGAGAAGCTCTCTTTTGAAGAGGGAATGACCCTTTTGGAGGAGTTATGCTCCGGTATTGAGGGTGGAAGTATGTCGCTCGATGGTGCGGTAGTATCGTATGAGCGGGGAGTTAAGCTTGTCGAGCACCTCAAAGGGAAGCTTGCTTTAGCAGAGTCAAAGATTCAGATGGTTGGTGGGGGAACGTTGGAGGGCTAGCGCATGATTGTGGTAGCTCGGATTCTGGGCAGCAGATTCTAGGCGAATGACTACTTCAATGGCGGATTTCCGTCAGAGCGGCTGGGTAGATTTATCCACGAACTCGGGCATACGCTCGGCTTGGGCCACGGCGGTTGATCGTTAGAAATCGGATCGACACTAGGCGTGAAGGGAGGG
Source organism: Bdellovibrionota bacterium (assembly GCA_044238365.1). Taxonomy (GTDB): domain Bacteria; phylum Bdellovibrionota_C; class UBA2361; order UBA2361; family JBIIDM01; genus JBIIDM01. The sequence continues at coordinate 897 of JBIIDM010000092.1, forward strand.
TGGCTCTGTATTTTGAGCCTCCAAGGCAAGTTCGGCGCTTGCATTTTCTTGTCTGTAAACCTTTGTTCTTACGTCGAACTCAGGTTGTAAGGTTCAGAGACTACGAACAATCTGGTAAACGCGTACGACGCGAGAGCGCTTAGGCGGATTCCCTCACCACCAGCCGCACTGGTAGTTTGGTCTGCGATTCCATTTTAGTACCAAGTGGTTGATCGTTCATGATGAACTCAGCTAATGAACGCCCGATACACCGTGCTGCGTGCGCGAAGTCTTGGGTGATTGTGGTGAGAGGTGGATTAAAGAAGGCTGAGGCACGCAGATCGTCATATCCAACAACTGATACATCATGGGGGACTCGTAGGCCACGACTGGCCAAAGAGGTAATCGCTCCCATGGCAAAGACATCACTTACGGCTACAATTCCATCAATAGGGAATTTTCCTGACTTTGCCTCGGACCCGGTGGTTACCGGATATCCGCCTTCCTCAACAACCTTATTGAAAAATAGTTCTATCGGCTCAGTCGGATTAATCATGTTTGTGGGGCCGGAGAGGCGAAGTAAGCGGGTCTCGTGTGCCTGGAGTAATCCAAACTCATTCAACGCACGTTGAAAGCCGATATATCGCAATGAAACTTCCATTTCAGTAGTGTCTCCAAAAAAGGAGAGGTTGCGTCTGCCCCTTTCAAGAAGGTAGCGTGTAGCCAGGTAGCCCCCTAGTTCGTTGTCACTACTCATTACGGTTATTGAGTCTTCTAATGTGGCCGGCACTGGGCCCCACGATATCATTGGAATTTGGTGCTGGGCCAGATCGATCAGGTCCTCTTCGAAGATCATCGGCCCCAGCACAATGACCCCTTCGCTCAGTGGGCCCAAGATGAACTCTTCCTTACAGGACCGGAGATCGTTGTTGGGTGGGTTTACAAAGAGGCATTGGAAACCATTAGCAGCGCATTCTAGTGAGAGAACCGGCAGGGCCTCCAGCATAAATTGATTCACCTGCGGCATCGGTGCTTCCGGGTGGGTTGGGACCACCACGGTGATAAGCGAACTTCTTTTGGTGCTTAGTGCCACAGCGGCCCTATTGGGTGTGTAGTTCAGCTCCTGGGCAATTTTCTTAATTAAATCGCGAGTTGTTACACTGATGCTCGGGTTGTTGTGTAGTGCCCGAGAAACGGTTGATGGATTAACGTTCGCTAACTTTGCGATGTGCTTAATCGAGCCAGAATGATTCTTCATCGTCCTTTAAGGGTAAAACTTGTCATTGCTTGTGCCTAAAAATATCCTGGTAGCTAAGGCTAGCGTCGTTGAGACTTATCCTGGATGGTCGGCAGTTATAAAAAATATATCGTAAGGTGTTTAGCCGAGGGATAAATGCATACATACTTCTCAAATCGTAGTCATATAAACCGGCGGCGTGGTGATTTATAGTCAGAAAGTAGCAATTGTCAGAAAGTAGCAATTGCCAGAAAGTAGTAATAGCTAAAAAGTAGCAATCGCAAATATGTAGGCGGCGTTTTTACTTATTGATTGTAGCGGAGAGTATGTAATCTTTCGAAACGAACGTCAAGACAAGTAATAGCCGAGACCATGAGCCTGACTGCGACGTAATAACTTCGGTAAATAGCGGAAATTACTTCATCCACTTCGTTGCTCAAAATTATAGAATGCTCGACGTAGCAAGCTTTAGCCTGCGTTTTTATATCACTTGCGTCTTGTGTCCAAAGCAATTTCAACCAGTTACCTTTGTTCTTAGGTTGAACTTAAGTCACAAGAGAGTGAATGCACCTCGTTCCGGTGAGATCCAAAAGACTCGTGATAAGAGACCATGATTCTGAATGAATACTGCTATTTTGAACGCTCAACAGGCCTAATCAATGTGTAATGCGGTTTACGTACTATGCGTTTTAGGACCACGTAGAACCTAGCATTAGCGTTGCGGTTAAAAGACAGCCAAAGAGTATTCTTGAAAATGGTGTTGATTTCATTATGTTACGACCTCACTAAAACTAAATATGCCGGGACCCATTTCTGGTGCTGAGGAAGGTGTCGACTATAGTGGGCGAAGTCTTTACGTGACTTCGCGCCTTTTTTACTATTTCTGCCCTTTCTTGCCCAGTTTGAGAGGCATTAGTGATCATCCTTTTCATGCATGACAAACACACAGAACGGGGGTATCGCACCGAATGCGACGAGAATGGCTGATTGAACAAGCACGATTATCCAGTCAAAGAGCTGTCGCGGTATGAGTAGGTTCTCTAGCAATTTCGGGGTCTTTACGAGATAGGTCGTTATACACGCCCACGTTGTTGCGTTGAGTCCCTCGGGTGAGGAGAGAAAAATTGAACGAAATACGATGAATGTATACAAGTGAGCTACCACCACGGCGAGGAGCGAACCAGTGAGACTTGCGGTAAAAAGTATTGGAAAATTCGTTACTCGCGTGGAGAAAAACAGTACAGAGAATAGCAGGGTCAGCAAAATACCGCTCCAAAATGTGCCATCGAAGGATAGGGGCATAAGCGCAAATGAAGCAAAATATATCCCAGTACCGATTCCAATCAGGACCGTAAAGCTAAGCAAAGTGACTATTTCAGGAAAGAAAGGAGGAGAGTCGATATAGTAACTTCGCAGGGGTGCGATACGAGGGTGTATTTCCTCAGATACTGTGGTATCAGTTACGATCGATTGGTTGATTGATGTATTTTCTTGAATAGTAGCTGGGGGGAGTAGCGGAGGATTATTCATAAAGAACTCGTGAGTCTTTGTCTTACCGGAATATTTTTACTAAAACAATCTTGCCGGATTAACCGCTGACCGAAGATTCGGGCGATTATAGCAGAGCTACCTTGAGAGTGAGTAGTGGCTGAAGTCATTGATGTTGGTAATATCAGAGGGTTAAGGCGATATAAGATCTCCGAGAGGGCGTAAGACACTAGTAAAGTATCCCGACCGCCCTTACCGATACTACAGTAAGGGCGGTGGTGCACGCATTGTATTTTTTACCTAGTTTTGAGGGGTTGGTTAGGTTAGCGTACCACCGTTATTGAAACTATTTATTTATATAGCAGTGGTTGGGGCTCGCTGCGCAATCCCGGCTGAGTTTGGCCTGTTTAGTTTGGAAAGATCAATTTGGAAAGATCAATAGGGAACGATATAGAGTGATTCGAAAAGGGTTTAAAGATTGAGTAATCCTCAGGCCGACAGTGGGGCACGAGCACCGCATCAGGTACTATCAGATTTGGGTTATGGAAGGCAATGGGTCGTAATTTTGCGACGAGGCGCCGTTATGTTCCTATGTGGCTGCGTTACGCTGAATATGTTTTATCTTTTTAGTGGTCGTCGCCCAACCCCTGAGCAGCTTGAGTTTAATTATCGGTTCAACAGTGATGTGGGCCAGGCCCTGTTTGAGCGTCATCGGTCATTTACCGAGTTTCTTCATAATCATGCTACTCAGGCTGAAGAAGCGCTGTACCTTGATTACGCCGATGTCTTGATTGGGTCAGCATTTGAATATGATACAACGTCGCCAAGTGCCCATGGCAAGTCCAGTGTTGATGACAAGGGAAGGAGGGCGGAACAGCGTAGTTCTGAACATTTAATTGATCTCAGCACCGACGGCACCTATCTTGGAGCATTCTATTTCGGACTCGTATTATTCCAGATTCAACTACTCTTTATTATCGTTACAACCTGGCGTATGTGGCTTCTGGGCGCCATAGCTGGGTTAATCTGGGGCGCTACCAGATTTGGTATTTACCGGGGTCAGGACATTCTTGGGGTTCTAAGTAATGGACGGTTATTTTTCTCCGGCATGATTGTTGGGCTTCGGAAAGTTACAGCTCGGGGGGAACCGGACGTGCACGTACCAGGTCTGGCCTGTTTACCTAAGGCACCGGACGAAGTTGTTGCAGCAAGTCCTTTTGTGCCACTTTTGCAACAGTACAAAGCCTCTAACCGTACCTGCACCAAACTTGTTAGCTTTGTAATGAGTGAGACGGACCTTCCAGCCTTTCTCTCACCGCTTGGTGTGCCTCGGGTCATTGAAGAGACGTATGGACATGTTCCAATGTTTCGTCACGCGTATTTTGTGCTAGACCGGGCACTTCTGCTCCATAGCATGTATCTGGCGCGCTTACAGTCATTCAAGGGAACAGCGGAAGAGGCGGTGGAAGCCATGGCCGGAGAGCTAGGCACCAAGACTGACAAGCTGCCTTCCTCTACAGAAAAAATTGAAGTCGAAGACTACGCAGATTATTTAATTGGGTGTTTCCATCGGGTGCTAACACCTCGAATGCGGGTTGCCTTGTCCCGGTGGACACCGTCGGAAGTTGCGGCCATGGTCTTGGCTATCCAAGCCGGAAAACATCTGACCTACGACCAGGAAGTAGGCGATCGCTGGTCGGTGGTCTCCACTTTTCCCGAGTTGAATGCCCGTGCTGCAATTCATTCAATATCCGAATACGGAGATGAGTATCCATACGATCGACGTACCATGATTCGTAGGGCAATTGTCTATTCCTGTCGGTCAAGCGTTTTTGAGGTCAATAGACTTCCCGTTGATATGGATGAGGAGATGCTTGCAGGTCGACAATTAGCGGAAGTAATGTTGATGCCTCCGCACAGGGTGCCGGCGGTAACTGATGAGGTAGAATTATATGGAATTGCTCGCGAGTCTTTCGGGCTTTGGAAGACTCGGTTTTTTGAGATACTTAGCAGCCCCGAGGCCGTAGCATTCAAAGAAGGTGCATTTTTAGCTGCTTCGGGAGATATGCTGTTTATTCCTGTAACAAAATTGCTGGAGGTGGCGCACTCGGTACTAAGCCCGGAACTCCTGCGGCGAATGGGCGAGTTAACAACGATAGTTGAGGAAGAAAAACAGCGATTTATGGCAAGAAAGGAAGATGTTGCACCCCACCTCGGAATTATTCCCCCGATCCTGAACAACTCCGAGATGAATGAGTTGGTTCGAGGACATGAACTAAAAAAGGAACAGGCCGATGATTGGCTATCCATGCGGTATATGCTGAGAAACTACTCGGTTCTTGGTCAACGGATTTCGGATAAAGCAAACGGCCCGTCGCAAATAATTTATTTAGTACGTGAAAAACTTAAGGTTTATAAGACAAATAATGAAGAGGAGCCTTTAAAGCGAAGTAGTGACTTTAGCGGAAGTATAGGCATAGCGCCGGTAAGGACCTCCTTTATAAATCAGGCGTTAGGAGAGGAATGGAAGATCAGTTTGTCTCAGCCCAAGCGCATACATGTTCCAAATACCCGAAAGGAATATGAAGCATTGCTTGCAAGCAGTGATTCTAACAAGGATTCTTCTAGGTCTTCGGGGGTCGCCGGGGACGACGAAAGATTACGAGGTAACGTACAGAGGCTACCCACACCACAGAAAATGATGTGAAACCAAATTTGATCAAGAGGTTCAGAGTGAGATGAGTCGCAGTTTTATACCGACCACGTTAGAGGAAATTCAAAAGTATGAGTTGCGCAGGGCGACCACGTACGTCTCACGGTCGGTGCTTTTTTTACTAACTATTTGCATATTGCCCATATTCAACCAGCTACCTGCTTTTTTGTTTTTCCTACTGGGTTGTGTGCCGGTGTATGCTGTCTGGTTTGCGAGTTGTGCATATTCCAAGCACTTTTATTTGAAGAGGGAGCGGGATAAGGAGAGCTCAAACCGTGGAGGAAGTTCGGTACTGGGTAGCCCTCCTGATCGAAGAGCAATCGTGCAACAGTTGGAGCGAGACCGCAGTAAAGGTAAAAAAATGATTTCAAGGTATCTGGTTGGCTTCGAACTTGAAACCGGAGAACCGATGTGGGTCAGTGATGATGATCTTTGCAGCCATGCCTGTGTATTTGCAAAGACTGGTGTAGGGAAGACGCTCTGGCTGGAGTCATTGATGATGCAGCAGATGGCTCGTGGCCGGGCTAGTGGTTTGACGTTTATAGATGCGAAACGGGACTCGGGTACGCTCGCACATATCATTATGATGGCCCTTATTTCGGGTCGAATTGAGGATCTGGTCGTTATTGATCCCTTTGAGCCTATTCATTCTTATAATTTTGTACTTACTACGCAGCGTTCAGACGTTAAGGCAAGAAAGGTACTACGGGCGGGAATCCCGCCGATGTCTGATAGCAGTGAGGCAAAACACTACGATCGTCTGGCTGCCGATTCGATCTACCGGATGGTTCGAGCGATGGAGAGTACCGGCTTGTCCTGGTCAATGAAAGATGTGGCAGTTTCCTTAAGTGCGTTCCTTCATGCCTATCCACACCTGCATAGCATGTTGGAGCGCGTAGGTGCTCAGGAAGCGCAAGTTGAATTGGGGCACCTTTTTGCCAGTTACGCCGATGGGAAGGGAGGCTTTAATACCGTAAAGATGGGTGACAACCTGCGGGGTATTGCCTCGGAATTGCACGCAATTGGTGGCAGTGAGATTGGTCAAATATTCACCACCAAGTATACGGACCTGGTGCTGACCGCGGACATTCTGAAGGGAAAGATAATTTATTATATGTTGCCTCGGCTGGAAGAAGCAGAAAGTGCTGGACGGATGGTAAAAATATTCCGGGAAGATCTCGAAATATCAATCGGTGAGATTACCTCCTCTCGTCAATATAATCTTGAGGATCCTCATTTGGTAATCGTGGATGAGGGGTCTTCAACGTTCGGACCTACGTGGGCAAATCTGTTTGAACTTGCGAGAAAGGGCCGCTTTGCAATTCTCTTTGGGGCGCAGTCCACTGGTGGTTTGACCGATTCGGCACTTGGGCTAAGTGAGGCATTTTATGAACGGGTAATGGCGAACGTAAATCTTAAGGTTATGATGCGGATTGGGGATAATAAAACCGCTGCGGAAATGGCGCTTTGGATAGGTATGGGAAAGAGCTTAAAGGCCACCTATGCTTCAGGAAAGAGACATAACCCGGGCTTTGTCAATGAATTTGTTCCTGGCATGGCCGGCAAGTCGGCGACCCTGACTGTTTCTGAGGAAGAAAGTGAAGTGGTGAGTGAAGATGAGCTGAAGCACGAAATGTCGGCCGAGAAGGGGTTGGCCTGGTTTGACCTTGGCGATGGTACCATCAGAAAGGGGCGTTCGCTCTGGTTCTACGCTGACCTGCCAAAGACCTGGGAGGGAAGGGAGTATCTTACGCGCTATGAACGGCAAGAGAGTGACGGTATTGGGTTGGCGGAATGGGTGGATAGTAAGATTCTTTCTGATGAAAAGGCGCGGTTAGCGAAACCTCCTGGGCAACAAATGGGAGGGCAACAAGGTGGGCAGCGCCAGTGGAACAATCAGGGAGGTAATAATAACCAAGGTAATGACCATCGCGGTGGCCCAGCGCAGCATCCAGCCCGGCAGCCTGTTGTTGTACCATCACAGGCGCAGAGGTCGGCGAGCCATACGGGCGGCGGACATGGTGAAGGGGCGCCAGGCTTCGAAGAAGCTGGTAGATCATCAGGCCAGGATGCCGCACCGGAGACGCCAAATGTCCCTTTTAAGGCGTCTAAATTGCCCCGGGGTGGGAAGAATCGAGGGGTGGTAACGGTGGTGAAGAAGTGAGGAGCTGTCCAGAAATAAACGGTGCATTTAACGCTCAGATTTGCTCTAAATTTGGACGTTCTGAGCAAGAAAATGCGCAGGTATACTGGAGTATTCCGAGCATTTTCGACTGAAGAACGTTCAAACCTGAGTTCGACGTAAGCACAAAGGTAACTGGTTGAAATTGCTTTAGACACGAGAGGCGTGCAGTGATATAAAAGCGCAGGCGTAGCTTGCTACGTCGAACTCAGGTTTCAAAGGTAGGGTAAAGATGAGCGTTAAATGCATAGTTTATTTCTGGACAGCTCCTAAGTGCAATCGTCTCCGGCAGGTTGGCTGTTCTCTTCGTCAAGAGGCAGTTCCACATCGAAAAACTCTCATTGGCAGCATTCCTTTTTTTCTAGACTTCCTGACAACGGTTACGCAAAGCGTTTCGCGAATAATCCGGACTATGTTCCAAAAGCTCCGACCTTTATCCAGGCACGATAACCGCGAATGGCGAGGACAATATAAAGGGTATATAGAACCGCTGTAATTGGAAGTCCTCGTAGGAGATATACCACGATACACACTGAATCAATAACTATCCAATAGATCCAGTTTTCGAGAACCTTCCGGCCTACCAAAAATGTTGTGGAAATGCTGAAACAGGTTATTAGACCATCGGCGTACGATAATTCCTGAGTCGTATACTTCTCTAGGGAATACCCAGCGGATCGGAAGGGTCGTTCTGTAGTGACAATCCCAGTTGCTGATCGTTCCTCCGATAGCCAAATATAGTGCTATTAAATGAGGCTCGTCCGTCAGCGCGTTCCATGCGAATGCCAAACTCAAGATTAGTCAAGGTCTCCGGGTCGTAGCGTTTACGGTCAGCCGGAATCTCTGGATTTACGTTAAATCCGGCACCCCGAAAGCCGCGTGAGAGACGACTGTACGATGTAGTGCCGCGGTCGATAAGATATTGGAGGGTTAATTCGCCACCAAATAGAAGATTATCAGGACTAAACCTTGAATTTTGCGAATCATGATAATGCATACCCCGGTTCTCAGCTCTGCCACCAAGACCTAAAACAACATTGGGTAAAACTGGATATGCGGCCTTTGAAAACATCGCTACAGTTTGAGCACGATAACTGCTTTGGAGATTGTCATACCGGATAGTATTACTATATTCATCAATACTCCCTTGTTCGTCAAATGATTGGTAGTATATTCCAGTATTCCACCCTTTGAGGTCATGTGCTGACACCTTGTCGGGGAAGATAGCTGAATCAGTTGGGCAAAGACATTCCTAGCCCGACCAGTTTGGGAAAAGTAATCGTAGGGAGCATTTTCGCCCCAATACTGAGCATTTCCCCAGTCACCATCATAGGAATAGTCAAGGTCGTAGGTGTAGTAACTGGAGAGTGTCGTCAGATCAGCATGTTTAGACAAAGAACTATCACTGCGAACCGAGATTAATTTGAGGCGTTCAGCATCTCGCCCTGGTCTATCGCTGTGGGTGCGAAGGCCGTTCTCTGGTGAAAAGGCATCGTATTTATTGTCGAGATACACATCCTGCACCATCAACGTGACCGAATCATTCGCTGACCTCGAGACGGTCAGTTTGGCACGCCCAGAAGTTTCGGAACGGGCATTCGTTGAACTGCTCTGATAGTAGTCATTGAAACGAAAGCCATTCTGCTGGTTTCGGTAGAGGGTAATCCGGTACCCAACGTCTGTATCGGCCCTAGCAAACGAATCACCAAAGGCGAGACCAGCGGTAACGGTGTCACCATTGCCGAAGGAGAGAGTGCCGTGATTTGTGGCAGCTCCACGGTCAAGTGAGGGCGTCGACAGGGCCATAATGCCTGCATATCCATTAGGACCAAAGCCGAGCGGCTGGGAACCCCGAAATACCTGCAATCTATCAATATCAAAGAGCATAAGACCGGCGCTCATACCGGTCAAATCAACTCCATCGAGGAGAACCGTTACGGTAGAATTTGGCGCTCCTTTATATTGCTCCAGCTCGCCAACACCCCGAATTTGAAGAAAACGTGGGCGAGACGTTCCACCCGCCCAGTTCAAATTGGCAATAGCTGCAATTTGGGTCTCGGGTGAATCACTACCCGTTCGGTTTAATGCAGAACTGTCGACTTCAAGGATGCTTCGTGTGCTGTCGTCAGCTTCAGCTATCAGTGGGTAGCCGCCAACTTTCACAACAGCAGGCAGCGGCTTCCCAGTATTCGCTTTCTTTCTTTCGGAGGCAGGAGAGCTTTGCGCCTCGGTAACGGGTACTGAAGCCAAACTTAGGAGGGGCGCGCATAAGATAAAAAGGGTGACTGAACGCCCTTTAGCACGGGTTCTCGCAGCACACGGCGGCGTCGCCGCACCCTTACGGGGCGCTTGTCGATAGCGGAACCAATTATAAAAGTCAGAATTAATGAGAAACCCGCAGATGCTATTTAGAGCGCTGCCCCGAAGGAATAAAAAAATACCCCTTTCCGTGAAAGGATTCTTCAGATATTTTGAGTTTGAATGAGTATAGAACATGATGAAGCTCCTTTCCTACGCCGGAATTATCCGTACAGGTACAAGGGTTTGCAACGCGACTACTTTAACTCTCCACGGTAGATACTTAAAATAGTGGTCACATCTCAGGCATTCATTGTTGTTGGTCAGTCAGAATGAGACCGAACGCCGGTGAGCTATAGTTTCTTGAACTATAGTCTCTTGAGCTATAGTCTCTTGAGCTATAGTCTCTTGAGCTATAGCACTAGCGTACCGCATTTCACCTTCAACAAACTCGCCACCCCTAGGTTCGGGGTGCATGTACTCACAATTGAGGGGATTTGTCCAGCGTTTGCCACGAGTAGTTATCTTTTTTAAAAGGATGTTCAAAGTCCAAAGACTCTTCCTGCTGGAATGGGCCATATTGATCTTTTTGCGTTTGTCCCTTGCAGGGACGTTGCTTCGCAAGAGATATACCCGTTCCTTATTGTTTAGGAATTTTTGAACTGGAGCCGGTATGGGTAGCTGCGAGAGATTTTTAACGTTCGAGGGAGGTGAATGTGGCGCTATAGTGCCGTACTGCTTAACCATCATTGTGTCAATTTAATTTTGAGGGCTATCATGATTCAGCTTACCGCCACTCCCTTTGTCGTAAATAAACGAGTGCCGCTAAGGATTAGTCGGGGGGTCTCGAGCTCTTCTGATAATATTCTCATACAGTTGTCAAGTAGAGCAGCGCAGCGGTCTAGTTTGGCGGTGAATGACCTGACGGCAGTGAATAGTAACAGCGAAAAACTCATTATCGGACTCGGTGAAATCGCCGCATTTTCGGTGGGAGGATCAAAAGCGAGTACGGAGGAGCTTGTTGAACAGGTGAAGAGGGCCGAAGTTATACTACAGAGCCAAGCAGGGAATGGAACTGGCGGGTGCAAACCCCTTGATATTGTCTCGAATCTTGAGATGCTCCGTTCAGCAGGTCTGGGATCATCGGTGCTGGCCGGTATTGATATTGCGCTTCATGATTGGCTGGGAAAGTACGTCGGAATGCCCCTATGGAAGATCTGGGGGCTGTCGCTTTCTTCGATACCACAAACTACTTTTACCGTGGGTATTGGAACATCGCAAGAAGGGATCGATCGGGTTGAGAGCTGGCGCGAGATCGCTGAGCCTCCTTTAGTGAAAGTCAAGCTAGGCAATCCCGATGGCATAAAACATGATAAAGCGTTGGTGAGTGCACTTCGAGGGCATCTGCCAGAAGTCCCCATGATGGTTGATGCCAACTGCGGGTGGCAGGTCTCCGACGCAATTGAAATGTGTTCCTGGCTTGCTGATTACGGCGTACTATACGTGGAACAACCATTACCCGTGACGCAGGATGGTGCACTTCGCGAGCTGCGAGGGCTTTCGCCACTTCCCATTTTCGTCGACGAGAGCTGCCATACTGTTTATGATATTGCTCGTCTAGCCCCCTTTATTGACGGAATTAACATCAAGTTAATGAAGTGCGGAGGCTTGCTGGAGGCACGGAATATGATTTCCACAGCTCGAGCACATAAGCTTAAGGTGATGGTTGGTTGTTACTCGGATACGATATTGGCGAATTCGGCTATGGCACAACTAACCCCTCTGGTAGACTACGTTGATCTTGATAGTCACCTTAATTTAAGAGATGACCCGTTTTCCGGGGCTGTGCTTGACGCAGGCCGGGTAGTTCCAACAAATGGCTATGGTATTGGGGTAATTCGAAATGATGCTTACTGCAAATGATAGAGTGGTGTTGCTACAACACGGTGGCTTGCGTGGCTCATCAGGAAAGACCGGTTTGGGGTACGCTCGTTATGGTATAGCTCCGGTAGTGGCGGTTGTCGATAGCGAGTGTGTGGCAGAGGATTTCTCTAAGCTCAGTGGCCTCCCATGCCATGCTCCGATTGTGGCTTCGGTTAAAGAGGCGCTTGAATTTTCCCCAACAGCATTGTTGATTGGTATAGCACCGCCAGGGGGAGTGCTGCCGGATGAGTGGTTCGGCGAAGTGCAGGATGCTGCGCGTAATGGCTTATCGATTGTGAATGGCCTCCATACAAGGCTTTCTCCACTGCTTTCAGAAGTCATATTGCGTCCTGGACAAAGTATTTGGGATGTTCGTCAGGAGCCCGCTCAACTAACGATCGGCTCGGGAAGGGCTGCGGGTCTCCAGGCTACTCGCGTTCTCACCGTTGGTACGGATATGGCAATTGGGAAAAAGTCCGCTGCACTGGAGCTTAATAATGCGGCGCGTCGGGCAGGTCGAAATTCTACGATTGTTGCAACTGGGCAAGGTGGCGTAATGATA
>JBIIDM010000093.1:0-13270 GCA_044238365.1 Bdellovibrionota bacterium
AGCACTGTGGCTGTGATAGATCTACAGTCTCATACAGCGTATGGTTTGGATAGTAGAATGACACAAAGTGGTGATGATGATTGTGAGAGTAGGACCATACAGTATGGGAAACAAGTGAAAGAGCTTAAGGAACATCTCAAATCACTTAGAGTTCGATATCTCACTACCGACGCCTATTACAGTAAGCATGAGTTTACAAAAACGGTAATCGGAGCTGGCCTACATCAAATTGGCAAGCTACGCCATGATGCCTATTTATTATGGCCATATCAAGGAAAATCTTCTGGGCGGGGAAGGCCAAAGAAATATGCTGGAATTGCTGGAACTAAGGGAGAGCTAAAGGGCTGGAAGTTTATAGCTACCCTCTCTGTACACGACAAAAAAACGTAACTAGCTGAAATTACTAGAAACGGCAAAAGTACTTTTATGTGTAATTTTAGATAGTTACGTTTTTTTTGTCGTGTACAGAGAGCTACCCTAGAAGATGAAACCCTTGTATATGAAGGAGTCGTTTGGTCGAGAGCTCTAAAATCATGGGTAAAGGTCGTGATAATGCGTAGGGAAGAGAAGGGAAAGCAACTACAAGCACTTCTATTCTATACGGATGTGGAGCTACCGGCTCTCACAATAATTGAATACTATAAACTACGCTTTCAAATTGAGTTCTTGTTTCGGGATGCAAAACAACATACAGGTCTTGGGGACTGTCAAGGTCGTAAAGCAATTGCACAACAGAACGCTGCAAATGCAAGCATTACTACCCTCAACTTATTAAAACTCGAAGATCGAAGGGCAGCTGATACCCCAGAAAAAACAGTAATTTCAATCGAGTCATGGAAACGTAGAAAAGCTAATCAACAACTCATGAATTTAATTTTTGATACTTTAGAAATCGACAGAACTGATAAAAAAGTTGCTAGAACTTATGAAGAATTTAGTAATTTCGGGTGCATAGCAGCATAAAAACTGTTCACACCATTGTAGTACATTTCTGCCGCGATATTACAATGCAAGCCTCAGCCGTTTGCTCCTTACTATCGTACGATTCGCCTTACTCCCCAACTTACTTCGAGCACTACAGACCGTGTTTCTTGTGACTGGCGCAATTGTAGCGTACTTTTTTCCGGTTGCGTTTGTATTCACTTTTATCTTGTTTAGTGTACCCCTGGTTGCACATCTTACGGTGACAGAATTGATTGCAATATACTCCTTTTCATCCTTGCTATCCACGCGCGATGTTTCAATTAAGAGTCTTGCTCTTGTGTTCTTGATCTTGGATTTTTGTTTTAGCTCTAAAATGATAGTTGATGGTTTCTTTGTTGATGCTACTGTTGGTTGAATTGGCAGCGGCTTAGGGGAAATAATAGTAGAGGTTTCGGTAGGGGGTGCTGTTGGCGTATTGGTGGGTGTAAGCGTTGGTGTCGCGGTAACGCCTACACCTGAAAGTGACACACTCCTTCCGTCAACGGTAAGAACGCCACTAGCAGGAGTGCCGTCTATTGGTGAGAAGGATGCACCAACGGTGCAAGAGCCATTAGCAGCAACTGAGTTACACCCGGCTACTGCATTAAAGAGGGTATTAGAAACTGACAAGTTAGGTTCAGCTAGAGGTGAAGAACTATTATTCAGAACTTGAATGTTTTGAGTGCTTGAACTTCCTATAACAACAAAACCAAAATCGAGGTTAGATAGGTTTACTGTTTCTTTCGCATTAAGGGATAGTGCGTTTGGGGATCTTTTATACGGAGTAGTTCCATCTCCAAGCTGGCCATACTCGTTATATCCCCAAGCCCACAATGTCCCATCTTCAACAATTGCAACCGTATGATAGTCTGCACCTGCTACCTTAGCAGGCACCGCAAAAGCTTCTTTTGAAAAACCGATTACGGCAATAATTGCGCACAGAAAGAAAATCAGTGTGGATACACTCTTTTGTTGGAACCTTTTCTTTAAGGGCATTGGAAATCCTCAATAAAAATTGCGAGCCATCTAACCCGAAGTATTCACAAAACGCCCCACCCGGGCGGGTTAATGCACTGCGCTCTATTGACCAAAAACAAGATTTTCAGATCTCCAGGTGTTCCAATACAACGTCGCCCAGAAAATCTTATTTTCGACTAAATTTTCAGTACGTTAACCACCCTTATAGGGCGATTTCTTGAATAATCCCGGGCTAGCGTTTGGATACTCTGTGGAATCGTATTCATCGAATTATTGTTCGTCCGAAGAGCTAAAAACTGAATATAGTTATTCGACAAACAGGCTTGGAATATCATCCGGCGATCCTTTTTATATTACTGAAAATATTACGATATTCTGCGTCAATTGGGGTCCTGCGAAGCGTGTCGATGGCCCAAAATCCAAGCTTTCGAATTTTTTGTGTCAGGGATCGATAATCTGACGAATGATAAAACAACGTTGGCGTATATGCCGGGTGTGGAGGGGTAAGCGTATGGTGGTGTATTAACAAGGCTGATTTGCCCTCTTGGTCTTGCTCCTCACCGCCCTACCAAGGTACACTTCCAGCCCTATGGCACTAAAAGACGTAATCATATTTCCAAATCTTGTCCTTCGGCAGCAGGCAGCCCCCGTTGAGCGCTTCGATGAGGCATTGCATCAACTGCTTGACGATATGCAAGAGACTATGTACCACAGTCAAGGTATTGGCCTTGCGGCAAACCAGGTCAACGTAACGTTGCGGGTCGCCGTTATCGATATATCTGAAGATCGAAGTCAGTCTCTTGATATTGTCAATCCCGAAATTGTGGCGACAACAGGAAGAGTTGCTTCTTCAGAGGGCTGTTTAAGCATACCCGAGTATCGCGATACCATTTCAAGGCATAAGGAAGTGACGGTTCGGGCCTTCAATCGCCAGGGCGAAGAATTTACCATTGAAGCAACCGGGATGCTGGCTATCTGCCTCCAGCATGAAATTGACCATCTCAACGGGGTGCTTTTTACGGATCATCTTACTTTTTTAAAGCGGCAGTTTTTTCAGAAGTGGTGCAAGAAGCATCTTCCCGTTTCGAAGGCAGAGCTTGACTGAGATACACTAAGGACGCCATTACGTGAGAAAAAAAATCCTTTTCTTTGGTACTCCTACGTTTGCAATCCCAAGTCTTGCTACGCTGATCAGCGATCCTGAATTGGAGGTGACGGGGGTCGTCACACAACCGGACCGGGTAGCTGGACGGGGGAGGAATGTACAATCTTCGCCTGTCAAATTATTGGCAGAAGCCCACAATATTCCCGTTTTCCAGCCCGAGTCAGTTAAAAAGTCTCGAGTACTTCTTGAGGGCCGCTGTAAGGATTGCGCTGCTGCTGTGGTGGTCGCCTTTGGCCAACTTCTGCCCCTGTGGTTACTCGAGGCGTTTGATCATATGTTGGTCAATGTTCATTCCTCGTTACTGCCCCGCTGGCGAGGTGCAGCGCCAATGCAGCGAGCATTGATCGCGGGCGATCTCGTTACCGGAGTTTCTCTTATGAAAGTGGTGCTTGAGATGGACGCCGGGCCGGTGTTCGTTCGTGCCTCAATTCCGATATCTGAATCGCATACGTTTAGTTCTCTGCACGATGACCTGAGTGAGCTCGGGGCCTCGCTCCTGAAGACTCATTTGGGCGCCATACTAAAGGGCGAACTTGTTCCGGTTCCGCAAGCCGGTGAGGGGGTTAGCCACGCAAAAAAAATCGAGAAATCCGAAGGTCGCATCGATTGGAGTCAGTCGGCTATGACCCTGAAAGGTCTTATGCATGGTCTTAGTCCGTCGCCAGGAGCATTTTGCCTTTTAGGGGCTAAACGACTCAAGGTTTTGCGGGCGCGGGTATGGGCAGATTCATGTAGCCTCCCTGCAGACCTACGACAGCCTGGAGCCGTAACGACGGTAGTTGTTGAGGGAGAGCCGAAATATGTGGTGAAGTGCGGCGAGGGGGCCTTGCAGTTGCTAGAGGTGCAACTTGAAGGAAAGAGCCCTTGTTCTGCTGTGGAATTTGGACGTGGCCATAAGGATTTTGGCCAGACAGTGCTTTCGACGCCAACGTAACTCAGATCTCACCGCGCTTGTACCATTTAGACCCATTTGAAAAATTGAACCTAAAAAGAGCAGTTGAGTGGAATAAAGTGGTCCCAGCTAGTTGAAATTACAAAGAATGTAGTGATTCTGGGTCGCAATCAAGTATCACCGATACGGTGAGACCTAAAATCACTACATTCGAAGTAAGTTCAGCTAGCTGGGCCGCTTTAGACCGCGAAACTGCTCTTTTTAGGTTGAAGCATGCAGATATGTTGAGCTGGAATGGGCATAGCGATTCTTCATTTTTAATGACTTTTTGAATTGGGGCCGGCATAGATGACGATAAATTATAATGAATCTGGTTCCTGTGGGAAGCAGATGGCCGTAGGCCGCCCATTGGTGGCCCCGTCGGTTTTAACGGCCGATTTCTCCCGGTTCAAGGAGGAGCTGGCATCGCTTGAGGAAGGGGGGGCCGATCTGATTCATCTTGATATTATGGATGGACAGTTTGTGCCGAGAATCTCATTTGGTGACCCGATATCAAAGGCAATCAGAAACTGTTCTAAGATGTTTATAGAGTCTCACCTTATGACGCTCACTCCGGATATTCTTGTGGAGGGGTTGATTGCCGCGGGTACCCAGCGGATTTTGATCCATCAGGAGGCGACGGCACATCTTGATCGGGACTTGAAGTTTATCAGGGAGAAGGGGTGTCAGGCCGGGGTGGCCCTTAACCCGGCAACGCCCGTTGAGACCATAAAGCAGGTACTGCCTCTGTGTGATGTCGTACTTATTATGACGGTCAACCCGGGGTGGGGTGGTCAGCCCTTCATTGAGGATATGATTTCAAAGATTAGGGAAACCAAGGCGCTGATTGATGCGGACCCAGACTGTAGCGCGCTGATCGAGGTTGATGGCGGAATTAATGCCGAGACCGCTCGGCGGTGCGTTGCGGTTGGAGCTTCGATATTGGTCGCAGGTTCTTATATACTTGGGGCACCGAATCGAGCGGCCGCGATTGAGTCGCTCCAAAAACTTGTAACCGATGGTATGAGGGTATGATGCTATTTGTATTTTTCTGCTTATCATATCTGATTGGTGCCTTTCCCTCTGGGATGCTCGTTGGCAGGAGTTTCGGGGTAGATGTCGCCACTAGAGGTAGCGGCAACATCGGGGCAACTAATATTGCCCGGGTGCTCGGAAAAAAAGCAGGCTTGCTTACGTTGTTTCTTGATGTACTAAAGGGTGTTCTTGGTACCTCAGTTCCGGCCATTTATGCATTATTGTTTCTATTTCCGGGAGAGGGCGGTTTCTCTACTCTAGTGAATCCTATGGAGTCACCGTTTATGCCGACATCGTTTAACCACTACGATGCCACGTTTTTGGCCGGTTTGGCGACCGTGCTCGGCCATTGTCTTTCTCTTCCCAGGCTGAAGGGAGGAAAAGGAGTCGCAACATCTTTGGGGGTATTGCTAACCATTAACCCGTTGCTGGCAGCAGGGTCGGTAGGGGTCTTTGTGGTTTTCTTTGCGTCTACAAAGATCGTTTCACTCGCGTCATTAGCGTGCGCCGTTTCGTTGCCGATAATTGGATTTTTCCTGTTGATACCTAGGGTTCCCGGTCATTTGGTAGTGCTCGTCTTAATCTCAGCGGTGGTTGCCTTTCGGCACAGGAGTAACATCGGGCGGCTCGTGAAGGGTGAAGAGCCCCGGTTTTCAGCAGGCAAAGGGAAGTAAGCGTCACCGGGTTGTCCACTAAAATCCGGAATGTTGTAATTTCCTTATGACGTTTGCAGGTGTAACGGGTATATAATCCGAAAAAGAGTGCCACTCAACTGCCCTTTTTAGGATAATCCAAGGAAATCCACAAAGAGAGAGGCAACAGTCTGGCGTGCTAGATGTTTAACGTCTTTGAGCATAATCCCGTGACTACCGAACGACCAACTATCAAATCAGAGAACACTCCTGTGATAATGATTACTGGGTGCTCATCAGGAATAGGGTTTGCACTGACCCGCCTGTTGATCCCAACAACCTATCGGGTTGTTGTTACGGCGAGAGAAGGCTCGTTGCAGGGGATACCGTTGGCATTACAGTTGCCTGAAGATCGTTTTATGTTGTTGTCCCTAGATATAACGAGCAGCGAGGAGCGCGAGTTTGTAGTGCAGGAGGTGGAAAGACGGTGGGGGCGGATCGATATATTAATAAACAATGCTGGAATCAGTTATCGTTCGGTTGTCGAACATATGACCGAAGGTGAAGAACAGCATCAGATGCATACCAATTATTTTGGCCCTGCTGGACTTGTTCGATTGGTTATTCCAGGAATGCGGGCACGAGGGGGCGGGAAAATCATAAACGTGTCATCGGTTGGTGGGATGATGGCCATGCCAACCATGGGATCCTATAGTGCAAGCAAATTTGCGTTAGAGGGATTTTCAGAGTGTCTGTGGTATGAACTGCGACCGTTTAATATTTCTGTTTCACTGATTCAGCCTGGTTTTATCAATTCCCAGTCATTTCGAAGAGTATATTATTCTGTAAATGCTCAGAGTGCTAGTAAGGTTGATGGTCCTTACTATTTGTATTATGAATTCATGGCCCAGTTCATCGAAAAAATGATGACACACGCCTTTGCGACGCCAGAATCGGTAGCTGCCCTTATATTTCGTACTGTGGAAAAACGGGATCCGCCGTTGCGGATTCCCGCCACTATTGACGCGCACCTTTTTTCTCTAGTACGGCGATTTTTGCCAAGAGGTCTGTATCACCGAATTCTGTATTGGAATCTGCCTCATCTGGTGAAGAGGAAAAAGTAGTACCAACGTCAAGTTCGTTGTCCGACCCATTGAATGGACGCATTGAACGGACGTCCCTGCGCTGAATTCATGAATCGCCATACATTGCCTTCCGCTTACGAAGCAAACGCCTCTAGCGCGTCGGGTGCGAAAAACGAAACGGTCCCGCTGTCCCATCGAACTTTTATCAGATATTTCTTCGCCTTCGGTCTATCGGTAGCGCTGGTATTAATCTCTTCACGGACTTCGTCAACAACTCCGTAAGGACCATCACCACTTTTTTTCTTTACTCGAGTGTTGACCGCGAAGACCAATGGGATGGTGTCATTACTTTCGACCATAAAAACTCCTTTTTAAACAAGCCCTGATTGCCCTGTTATAGCACTTCAATTCACTTACAGCACGAATCTTTGTAGAAATTTTAAATCGTCCCTAGGGGGGGGCTTTAGCATCCTAATAATACCAGAGAGGTTAGATAGAGTTATCAAGGCTAATCCTTTTAAGTGTATAATGAGCTATGGTTAAAAATCTTTTGGTGGAGCGCGACTAATATGGCCAAGGATATACACAAGGCAGGCGGGCGCTTGTTTTGCTCCTTTTGCGGGAAGTCCCAGGAAGACGTCCGAAAGTTAGTTGCGGGGCCGGGGGTTTACATTTGCGACGAGTGCATAGAACTTTGCAACGATATTTTAACGGAGGAGCTACACGAAGCACCAGCTTCCGATCGATTCTCCGTACCGTCACCGCAGGAGCTTAAAGCAGCCCTTGATGAATATGTCATCGGGCAGGAATTTCCTAAACGATATATATCAGTTGCAGTTCATAATCATTACAAGCGGCTTCAGAATAACTTAAACTCTAAGAGCACCGTAGAGATCCAGAAGTCGAATCTAATGCTTATCGGACCAACAGGATCTGGGAAGACACTCCTGGCTCAAACGTTGGCTCGGGTCTTGAATGTGCCATTTACGATAGCGGATGCGACGAGCCTTACCGAAGCAGGGTATGTTGGAGAAGATGTTGAAAGTATTATAGTAAATCTTCTTCAAGCATCCGAATATGACGTAGAGCGAGCACAGAGGGGGATCGTTTATATTGATGAAATTGATAAAATTGCCCGTAAGAGTGATACGCCGTCGGTAACCCGTGATGTATCCGGGGAGGGGGTGCAGCAGGCGCTGTTAAAACTCATTGAGGGAACGGTGGCAAACGTACCGCCGAAAGGGGGTCGGAAGCATCCGCAGCAGGAATTTATTCAGGTAGATACCTCTAACATTCTGTTTATAATTGCTGGTGCGTTTGAGGGGTTGGATCGTATTGTAATGCAGCGTTCTGGACGAAAAGCATTGGGGTTTGGAACCACAGCCGAGCGTCCATCTGCGAAGGCGACTGAGGAGGAAGAGCGAAATCCATTGGTCAATTTGGAAACCGAGGATCTACTTCGGTTTGGGATGATTCCAGAGTTTATTGGCCGGGTGCCAATGATTTCGACCTTGGAAAAGCTTGATAAAGAAGCGTTAATCTCAATACTTACCAAACCTAAGAACGCCTTGGTTCGACAATATAAGCACCTGTTTGATCTTGATGGGGTAGAGCTTTCATTTACCGAGGAGGCCCTAGAACGAATTGCGGAGTTGGCGCTTGAGAAAAAGACAGGGGCTCGGGGCTTACGTTCTATCATGGAGAAGTCGATGATAGATATTATGTTTGAAATACCGAGTACGCCGAATGTGAAGTCGGTTGTGATAACGAAGGATGTGATCGACGGTAAAGAGGAACCCATAATTGCGTATGATAGTGAAAAAGAGAAAATGGTCGGGTAGTAGTTATCCATCTCAAGGAATGGACTCTTGGCGGTTTTTCTCTTGGTTCTTTACATTGATCGTTGTATTTCCAAGTCTAGTAGGGGCTGAAGATGTGACCCTACTGGGCGGGGATCTTACTACTGACCTTACGGGGCGAGCCGCGATTCAGGTGTTCGCTCCCAATATCTCTGAACAAAATAAGGCTGCTCAGTTAGAAGGATTTACCCCGTTTCATAATCGATTTAATCGCCGAACAGGTCTGGGCCCCTCGTTTGTTAATCGGGCGTGCGGTGATTGCCATGTGAATAATGGGCGCGGTCCGGTTCGGGTTCGAAGCAGTAGCGACCGTCTTACAACGGTGGTTGTGAAAATAAGCCGAGGTAATCGAGCTGATGGAACACCTAAAAACGTTCCCGGGGTAGGTGAGCAGCTACAGGATTCTACGCTCCAGGGATCCTCAAATTTTGATTTGCAACTTAACTGGACGCCTGCACGATTCTTCTTTAATGATGGATCAAAGGTCGTGGCTCGGTTTCCGATGGTATCGTTTGCCCTACCAGCACCAGCACCAGCATCAGTCGGGGTTTCTATTAGAATGTCGCCGCTCCTTATAGGGCTTGGTTTGCTAGAGGCGATTCCCGCTGAGACGATTTTAGCCTTGAGCGATCCGTCTGATGCCAACGGGGACGGAATTTCAGGCAGGCCTCAATATATTCCGGATCTTGAGACGGGCGGGAGGGCGTTGGGGCGGTTTGGTTTTCGTGCTTCACATAGTACGGTGGTCCAGCAAAGTGCTGCAGCGGCGTTTCACGACATGGGGATTACCAATGAGTATTTCCCGGGTGATGAGGGAACTCTCGAATTGTCTAAGCGGGACCTGGAAAACCTTGTTGTTTATCTTGCATTGGCCGGTGTTCCGGCTGCTCGTAATCAGGCGGACCCGCAGGTGCAGCGCGGGAGCAAATTGTTTTCATCGATCGGGTGTGTTGATTGTCATATTATGACCATCACCACCGGCTCTCATCCATTTACAGAGTTGGAGAACCAAATTATTCATCCGTTTACGGATCTGCTTCTCCACGATATGGGGAAAGGGTTAAGCGACACACGACCTGAGTATGAAGCTTCTGGAAGTGAGTGGCGTACTACAGCTCTATGGGGAATCGGGTCCTCATCAACGGTATCAGATGTTAAGCCACGCTATCTCCATGACGGTCGTGCGAGGACCATTCAGGAAGCCATTCTCTGGCACGGTGGGGAAGCGTTGAAGTCGCGTCAAAGTTTTCAGAAACTTGATAGTGCAGCGCGAGAGGATTTACTGGCGTTTCTTGGCAGCCTCTGATCTTTAACGCGCTTAGTGTGGTGTAAATAAATCTACATTGACAACCTGAGTTTGACCTAAGAACTGCCGTAATCTGATGGTTACGATGGTCAGCATGTGCTGATGTCGTTTAGTTTGATCCGCTCAAACCAGTTCTGCCACACTTGTTAATTTCTCACGATACACTTGCGCAAGATTCTTGAACTCAGCGGTGATTCTTAAATCATTTTCAACACGATGCCAGAATTCGATTGCAGCCCGGCAGGCGGATTTCCAGATCTCGGATTCCTCCGGCACCGGTAATGGAATCTTAGTTACCTTAAGTGGAGGAGCTTCTCCACTTGATAGTGGTGCATAGGCCATCGGCAGCATATCGTACAAGGGAGCCAAAGACCACGAAACTAGGCTATTTTCGTGGTCAGGAGCCATGGTAAGGCTGATATTGCCGAGATGCATATCGGTATTTGCGATAAGCGTTCCGAACCACCACGCCTGCTGCAAGGATCGTGCATCATCGGCGCTGATGATGCCATTACTTCGCAACACGGTACCGTGTTTTCTCCAATCTTCTACTCCGAGCCCAAAGAGATGATCCGTTAAAGCCCGTAGGCTGACACATGGAGATCTTCCAAAACGACCATGGCGGTCAAAACGTTCTGATTCGAGAAAGGTTCTCCCCCCGTGCTGAATGACCCTGCTGCGGGCTACGGGAATAGTAAGTAGCTCGATAATTGTTTCGAGAGCAATATGCTCGCTAATCAATAGGTCTGCCCACCGCGAGGATGCTGACTTCGAATTAAATTCAGCTGAAAACTTAACCAGAACGTGCGGTGTATTACTACCAGATAATGCGCGAAGGCTGGAGAACTTTGGAAATTCACCGCCTGCACTACTCCCATGAGGCCCATTTGCTATAGCCTCCTGAGCTAATGTTACGTAGTGTTCACCAATAGCTGCTTCTTCGACTACCATAGTTGGAGTATTAAACTCATCTTGAAGAAGCTGAAGAGCTTGCTCGCCGACAATCAGATTACCGGTGCCATCTGGTAAAGCATTACGGATAAAATGGATGATATCATCGTCGCTCCACTCTTTAGGACTTGGAGATACGCCTAGTGTTCGGGAAAAGCGTCGTGCGAGTGCGCGACCAATAAACCCTTGCGGGTGAATATCGTACAGAGGGTAAGGTAGTCCTGGCCAAAGGCCATCACGGGCTTCGTCAGAGACTGGGTATCCCAAGTGCCGACAATCCCAGAATGTTCCTCGTTCAAATATAAGAGCGAGATCAGCTGCGTTTGAGACCTTTCCCGCGGCGGAGACACAGTAAACAGGGATACTGCTGGTTTCACCTCTAAGCCCCCGCTTTAATGCATACTTCCGTCTCCGCGCGCTGCCGATTATCACCAGCCCGTGACGCAGACGCAGTAGTAGATTTAGAGCGGTTCGTGAGGACACTCCTAGCCGCTCGGCAACTTCAGGACAGCTTAGAGGCTGCATCCTCAGAAGTCTTTTCAGACGTTCCAGGGTGGTGGCCATCTTTTGATCCTTCAGTTTCAATTAAAAGCTCCTTTCTTGCGAGATCATTTACGAGATATATAAAGCGTATCTATTTGTAATTACTATAATTAAATTATTATTTCCTACTGAAAATTTCGAGATATTATGCTTCATTCTAACAACAAAATAATCTACTTTACAAGAAAATTTTACCCAGGGTGTGTTGACACATACCTACTCTTACCTACTCTTACCTACTACTCACCTACTACTTCACCTACTCACTCACCTACTACTCTACCCCACCTTTGAAGATAATTAAAATAGCATACAACGTTAAATCAGAAGCGTCACCTACTACTCTACCCCACCTTTGAAGATAATTAAAATAGCATACAACGTTAAATCAGAAGCGACATTCAAGCAGAGTTAACTACGACAACAAGTTGGGTTTTCCCGAGTTACGGAAGTAGAATCGGGGGAAAGTCGTTATTTCTAGCCACGATCGCAATACTTTGGAAGAACAAATCTCTGATGGGTTGTTCCACTCACCTACTACTCTACCCCACCTTTGAAGATAATTAAAATAGCATACAACGTTAAATCAGAAGCGACATTCAAGCAGAGTTAACTACGACAACAAGTTGGGTTTTCCCGAGTTACGGAAGTAGAATCGGGGGAAAGTCGTTATTTCTAGCCACGATCGCAATACTTTGGAAGAACAAATCTCTGATGGGTTGTTCTTTAAGTAGATTGCGACCACGCCAGATAGAGATCCGGAAACAAATGATAGCGACTATAGTGGATTCATGCGCAGGAATGAATGGAAATTCGGGTCGGGTATCCCGACAGTCGATAATTAAATCGTTCAGGCCTTTCAACCAGACGGAACCAGGCACGGGCAAATAGCTCCGCTCAAAAGGGGCGGAAACCAGGGAACGAACGCCCCATTGGGCCACAATACATCCTTTAAACCCGCTAGCACCTTCTTTCGTGACTCGGCACACCATTCACAAAATCTCTTATATTCTTTGATGTATTCCTTGCGCAACGAAACATCTTTGCAGATGACGAAGATTCGGTGACTTTTTTTCTTTGGCTCCCACCCGCTAAGGGTTGGGATTTCTCTCTTAAGTTGGTCTACACCCATCACACTCTTTTCCTCACTCCGTCGCTGGGCAGCTAGAGTCTCCTGTTGTATGCCTACAGCCTTGATGATCCGCATGTTAGTAGCCTTAACCTCGTCAGGGTCTGTAATTCCAAACGGCTTCATCCAGGCGTTGGGGTGTAGTACGAAAGACTCCTTGGTAAAACCATCGAGAGCTTTAAGCAATGATGCGCAAGGGGGTTGAGTTAAGTCCTCTTCGCTTAGTAGTGCCGGAAGCAGGTTATATTGATACCACTTTACGGCTCGGGTGTAGACTGAATCAACGCTGTCGTTAAAGCCTTGGAAGAAGTACCACGAGCTAAGTCCTGGATACTTATCGATTGTCGAGACCAGGTTCGCATTTGCGGGGTTTTGATAAAAATAGGCAATCCTCTCTTCGACATCTTCTGGCGTGATTAATTCTATCACTGAGCTTCGCTTTTCCCAGAGGAGCAGACTGTCGAGCCCAAAGAGCGATTTCCAGGTTTCGGTAACCTTCTTCATAACCTCGGAGTAGTAACGACAGAAATCGTGCGGGTTGCCTGCAACTAACAGGATATGAACATGATTTGCCATCCATACGAAGTGACAAATTTGCACCTTATTATCCCTATTTGCACGGGCCATGATCCCAAGCAGGAGGACATTAATTATCTCTGCACATGCGAAGGGCAAACCCTCCTTTGTTCGCAT
>JBIIDM010000249.1:0-3731 GCA_044238365.1 Bdellovibrionota bacterium
AATATACGCTCTAAAAACCTGTTCCGCTGTCATGCCAGGACGACCAATTAATGAGTCCTTTCCGGGGTTAATATCTCTCAATACACGATTCAAAATTTCTCTATATTCAGGTAAGGACTTGAAGAAGATTAGAAGCTTCTTCAAGTTCCAACGATACTGTCGTTGATAAACTTTGTGGCTTGAAATATAGCTGAAGTTGTGACCTAATTCTCATTAGTTTTTACCGGGTTATTAATGTTTTGACTGCTTTTTTTCAAACAAATCTTAACATTACCGGTAAAAACTAACACCTATTTTTCTCCTCTTTTGGTAATATTTTCAATACATTAATATTCCTTACACAGGAATTAGGTATGGATGGGGTAGAGGCGGAACGGGACGGATTTCGTCAAGTACCCGGTGGCCGGCGGACTCCTCGCCGGGTACACGGTTTTCCTCAATACACCGTGTACTCCTCTGCAACCCCAAACCCTGGAGAAGGTGCATCGTACTTTCTGACTTGCATTTACCGCGAGCATTCGGTACATAGTCTCATCCGTGAAAGTTTGGCCCGGGGAGCTTATTTTTCCTAAGATTTGAGAATTGTTATGGCTTATGTAATCACAGCAGCTTGTATCGGTAGAAAGGACCGCTCGTGTGTAGAGGTTTGTCCGGTGGATTGTTTCTATGAAGTGCCCAAGAAGACGTATAACGACAAATACGGGAAGGCCCCTTTGAAGGATGGCGATTGGGGGATGCTTGTGATCAACCCTGACGAATGTATTAACTGTGGGGCCTGTGAGACAGAATGCCCGGTTGAGGCCATATATGAGGACTCAGAAGTTCCAGAGAATATGAAGGAATTTATCAGTATTAATGAACAGGAAGTTGCCGGGCTCTCAGAAGATGAGCTCGATAAGGTCCGTTGCACCTCGAAGTAGTAGGACGCAATGTGGCAACTCATCTTGCCCGAGCACAGGAAGTGCTTCGCACGGTATTCGGATATCATGAGTTCCGGGGTAACCAGGCTGAGATAATTTCTACAATTTGCGAAGGTGGCAACGCCCTGGTACTTATGCCTACCGGGGGCGGAAAATCACTTTGTTACCAGATTCCGGCTTTATTACGACCTGGGGTAGCGGTGGTTGTGTCTCCGCTGATAGCCCTTATGCACGATCAGGTCAGTGCACTTCGGCAGAATGGGGTTCAGGCGGCCCGCTTGAACTCAAGTCTTACCTTGCGTGAAGCCAGCAGTGTTTGGCGAGCGTTAGAGGGAGATAAACTCGATCTTGTTTATGTTGCACCGGAACGGCTGCTTCAGCCGCAGTTCCTTGAGTTCCTCGCTACTCGCACCGTATCGCTATTTGCGATTGATGAAGCGCACTGTGTGTCGCAGTGGGGGCACGATTTTAGGAAGGAATATCTCGGTCTTTCAGTTCTCGCAGAAAAATTCCCCACCGTGCCCCGTATTGCGCTCACTGCTACGGCCGATACGCTCACGAAGAATGAAATAATTCAACAATTGCGATTACAGGACGCACCGACGTTTCTCAGTAGTTTTGATCGCCCCAATATTACCTACGAAGTGGCACTGAGAAAGGATGGCAAGGCGCAAATCCTAGACTATATTTCTCAGCCTGAGCGCCAGGGCTCGGCCGGAATCATCTATTGTATGACAAGAAACCAGGTTGAAGAGTTAGCGCAGTGGCTTCAGGAAAGTGGTGTGACGGCGCTGGCCTATCATGCTGGGTTTACCGCCGAGGAGCGGAGATGTGCGCAAGATCGCTTTATCAAGGAAGAAGGCCTGATCATGGTCGCTACCATCGCCTTTGGAATGGGAATTGATAAGCCAGACGTACGGTTCGTGATTCATCTTGATATGCCCAAAAGTATGGAAGCGTACTACCAGGAGACCGGACGTGCAGGGCGCGACGGACTCCCCTCCAGTGCGCTTCTGCTGTATGGGCTCAAGGACGTGATGATGGTAAAGCGCCTGATTGATAACTCGGAGTGTGATGCCAACCGTAAGCTCATTGAACAGCGAAAACTGAATTCGCTCCTAGCATTCTGTGAGGCTGTGACGTGTCGACGTCAGGTGTTGCTGCGTTACTTTTCTGAGGAGCGTAGGGAACCTTGTGGGAATTGCGATATCTGCTTTTCACCACCCGCGCAAATCGACGGCACCACGATGTCTCAGAAGGTAATGAGCGCAATTCTCCGGACTGGCCAACGGTTTGGCGCCCAGCATATTGTTGATGTGCTGCGAGGAGTATTGAACGACAAGGTTCAGCGGTTGGCCCATAACAGGTTGCCCACATTCGGGGTTGGTAAGGACGCTTCAAAGGTCGTATGGCACTCCGTAATCCGGCAACTGATAGCGGCTGATTACATACGGGTAACCAACTCTGAGTATGCAGTACTCTTTCTTTCTGATCGGTGTCGAGGTGTTTTGCAGGGTGATATGCGCGTGATGCTTCGTGAGGATATACCCGTGCAGGGTAGAGCAAAGAAGGGCAGGGAGAAGGTGGTTAAAACCGTTAGGCCCGTAGTAAGCGGCGAGCTTAACGACCGAGAGTCACTTGACTTGTTTGCCCGATTAAAACAGCTGCGATTGAGGCTGGCAAAGGCTCAAGGGTTGCCACCATATATGGTGTTCAAGGATGATACGTTGCTTGAGATGGCACGGGTACAGCCCCGGTCCCTTGAGAAGATGCTTGATATTTCCGGCGTTGGAGCTAAGAAACTGGAGCAGTATGGGGAGGAATTTCTGGGGGTGATAGTTAACCTGAGTTCGACGTAAGAACTGCGGTAATCCAGGAAAATCTCAAGTAGCCGTGCAAATGAAAACAAACTCCTGACTTGGGCGATCGGGGGCATCCCTTATGTCATTTACCGTAAAACCTGAGAGTTCAAGCGACCGTATAATTTCCTCTTTTCCGCGAAAACGAAGCGTTGAATCGGACGAGATAACCTGACCATCAGCCTCAAAGACATAAGGTCCAACGGAAACTTACTAGATCCTTTGACTCGTTCGTTAGATCGCACCAACCTTCTACAAATCCAACATTGGGCACCTCTATGCGCTTATGAGTCTGCTCTCGGGTCCAATTTAGCCAAGCCTTTTGCGCAGGATCCCTAACCTCAAAAACAATATTCCCACCATGTCTCAACGTTTTACGCATAGCTATGAGATTGCAACGCCATGTCTCGTCAGTTAGAAACACTTGAGCGACATTGCCAGTCATTACAGCCAAATCGACAGCGAGTGGAGGTACGCAGTTGGCATCACCCAATACCCAGCGAACTCGGCTTTCAGTTCATTTACGATTAAAATGTACTGTTCCAGATCGAAACGTGGACCATCAAAAATGTCATAAATTTCAACTAAACGTTCATTTTCAAAAATTGGATCTGACATGGCATATTCAAGGTAGACTGATTGAAATTACTATATTGAAACTAAGTCAAAAAGTCACGTAGCCATCTAATTACCGATGGGAAGTTCACAGGGATAGGGGCTTGATATTCCAACTATCGTTGCCATACTTCCACTAGGATCTTTGATTTTCCTACCCGTTAGTCATTAACCCGAACCGAGGGTAAGGCAAATGACATCAAGTAATGCGAGGCCCGAACCGTATGAGAATGTCCCGCAGTTAGTTGAAATTGGCATGGCGGTGACCTCAGGTTTATGCTGCTTTTCTTTGTATGTCAATTTCTTTGTTTTCAACGAGAGCATCGAGAGCGCGCAC
>JBIIDM010000094.1:0-12989 GCA_044238365.1 Bdellovibrionota bacterium
CACAAAACAATCACTTTCCTCGACCTTGAAAAAATCCCTGGCAGTTACAGATGGTTAGCTCGCTTTTGGGGCGCATTTATGTTGGGGGTACCTGAGTAGTTACTATTTCCGTTTAGATTATCTGAAGATTCTACTTTTTGAAGTGGAACCGGTATATAAACGTTAGGACATGTTTAAAAAGTCAAATACCTCCTTGAAATTACGCTTTTGGCAGGAGTTCTTTCCCAGAGAGAGGCCGAAATCCTCAAGATAACAGCGTTACTATGCCGGCTACGGCCTCTCTCTGGGAACAAACTCTTGCTCAACATCGAAGCCTCCCCCCCTAGCTTAGATTGACTTATTAGACATGCGCTTAGTCCAATGGAAGATATTAGTTTTGGAGCCGGAGAATTGCATATGTTTAGTGGTATCGTTCGGGGTTGCTTCCCAGTGTTACGTCCAACTCGCAAAATTGGTCAACTTGAACTTAGGGTGCTGCTGGATCAAGATCTGATTGAAAAATTAGACATCGGTTCCAGCGTTGCCGTCAACGGAGTTTGTCTGACGGTAACCGGGTTAGGAAAGGCTACGAAAGAGACTCAGGCCGATCCATATGAAGTGAACTTCGATGTAATAGCTGAATCTATTAGGGTGACCAACCTTAAGGATATCAACGAAGGCGACCTGGTTAATATAGAACTTTCACTCTCGACACAGTCCGATATCAGTGGCCATGTTGTCTCAGGACATGTTGATGGAGTTGCAACGATAACAAGTGTCGAACAACCCGATGAAAACAACTATATCATTCGCCTCAAGGCTCCGTCGCACTTAATGAAATATATATTCCCGAAGGGATTCATAGCTGTCAATGGGTGCTCGCTTACCGTGGGCTCGATAGATCGCCCGAATGACGAATTTTCAGTATATATAATTCCCGAAACACTTCGACGAACTAACTTGGCGTCACACCAGATTGGTGACGAGCTGAATCTGGAAGTAGAAAGGCACACGCAGGCAATTGTAGATACGGTAAATCAATTCCTGCATGGAATAAAAGACAAACTAGCCGCAGGAGATGTTTTGTCGCACGATCTTCAAGAGATGTTGGTTTCGCATTTAACACAGGGCTCGCAAACCACGCCGAAAGGTTAACACGGGTTCGGGTTTTGACTTAATTGCGCGTGACTTTTTTTGGCCGTTAAAAACCTAACCAGCTCAAGTATAGAACGGCTGGCAAGGTGAATCAAAATTGCATTATTTATCAAAATCACTATATTCTTCCCTACCTAATAACCTGAATTCAACGGCACAATGGACACCACAAACGAAAAAATCTCGTACCTTCAGGAACAACGCAAAATTGCCTGTGAGGGAGGGGGCGAGGAGCGAGTAGCTGCACACCACAAGCGGGGGAAACTCACTGCCAGGGAACGAGTCCTACTACTGCTTGATCCGGGTTCGTTTGAGGAACTCGATATGTTCGTGGTCCATAGGTGTCGCCATTTCGGAATGGAAAACAAGGAGATTCTCGGAGACGGCGTTGTGACTGGCCATGGGACCATCAATGGGCGAATTGTCTATGTGTACTCACAAGATTTCACCGTATTCGGTGGTTCGCTTTCCGAGACCTTCGCCCAAAAAATCTGCAAAGTTATGGATCTGGCGATGAAAGTGGGCGCCCCCGTAATCGGATTGAACGATTCGGGCGGAGCTCGAATCCAGGAAGGCATTGAAAGCCTCGCGGGATACACCGATATCTTTTTTCGTAACGTTAGGTCATCAGGAGTAGTACCACAGATTTCCGGTATCTTTGGCCCATGCGCGGGAGGTGCAGTCTACTCTCCTGCCCTAACTGACTTTACGTTCATGGTACAAGGAAACAGTTACATGTTTCTCACCGGCCCCAAAGTAGTCAAGGCCGTCACACATGAAGACGTTACCACTGAGCAACTCGGCGGAGCCTCCGTGCATATGGAGAAGAGTGGTGTGGCGCACTTTACCGCTCCGTCCGACGAAGAGGTTCTTGAGGATATTCGATTATTGATGTCATATTTGCCATCGAATTATACCGAACAGCCGCCTACCGGTCCCCAAACTGATCCGGTTGACAAAAAGAGTCCTGAGCTGGATTCAATAATTCCCGATTCACCGACACATGGCTACGACATGCTCAAAGTACTCAAGGCAATAGTTGACGAAAACAGCTTTCTTGAGGTCCACCAAAGATTTGCCCAAAATCTGATTGTCGGCTTTGCGCGGTGCGGCGGCCAGGTTGTTGGCATTGTAGCAAATCAGCCTTCCTGCCTTGCTGGAACGCTCGACAACAATGCGTCCATAAAAGGTGCGCGGTTTGTACGATTCTGCGATGCATTTAATATACCACTACTAACGTTCGTTGATGTTCCTGGCTTCTTGCCGGGGACTGTACAGGAATACGGCGGGATTATAAGAAATGGCGCAAAGTTACTGTATGCCTATGCTGAAGCCACGGTTCCAAAAGTTACCGTTATAACTCGCAAGGCCTATGGTGGTGCCTATTGCGTTATGAGCTCTAAACATTTGAGTGGCGATGTCAATTACGCCTGGCCGACTGCCGAAGTAGCGGTAATGGGTGCAAAGGGCGCCGTTGAGGTACTTTACTCAAAAGAGGCTCAAGCGCTTCCAGAGGCAGGGCGCACCACCTTTCTACTTGAAAAAGAACGTGAATATAATGAGAACTTCGCTAACCCATATGTAGCCGCACAACGTGGCTATGTGGATGACATCATCTTACCGAGTGAGACCAGGCGAAAAGTAATCCAGTCATTGGTAAGGCTTAGAAACAAGGCTGAGCTAAGGCCGCTGAAGAAGCACGGGAACATACCACTATAAACGACCTATTTTACATCCATTAGCCCTTCTAACCTGAGTTCTACGTAAGAACTCAGGTTTCTGGAAGGGCTCACATTG
The DNA here is from genome assembly GCA_044238365.1 of Bdellovibrionota bacterium. Classification (GTDB taxonomy): domain Bacteria; phylum Bdellovibrionota_C; class UBA2361; order UBA2361; family JBIIDM01; genus JBIIDM01. The sequence goes on from JBIIDM010000094.1 coordinate 2,932, forward strand.
ATTTTGTCCACAATCATCAAACCTCCCATAAACAAAAGACTCAGTATCTTGCATCACCCGAATCAACTCTCGGAGCTGTTTCCTCCAGAGTCATTCCCCTTCCGGAATAGCCCTTACGCTGCCCTTGGCCGTAGTCGTCGTCATCATTTTGTTCATCAGGATAATCATAGCTGCTATCAACATCGCGATTATAAACATCACGTTCTGGATGTCGCTCATCACTTCGCCATCCCCGGCCAAACCCGGAAACCCCGCGTGAGAATCGATCCGAGGTAGTCCGTACCCATTCTTTACTCTTGTCGTAGGAGTCGGCAGTGCCACGCTTCGTACGCTCCCAGACATTATCTAAATATCGCCCTGCGCGTTGTGCAGAACCAACCTGGGTCGCAACCGACCCGGATGAACACCCAGCGAATACAGAAAAGAGTACTATTACGAGCAAAATCCTTTTCACCAATCAACCGCCCCTCAAAGAAATCTACACTACCATTCCTAATCATTTATCCTAAAAAGAGCAGTTGAGTGGGATAAAGTGGTCCCAGATAGCTGAAATTACAAAGAATTTAGTGATTTTGGGTCGCAATCAAGTATCACCGATACGGTGAGTCGCTAAATTCGAAGTAAGTTCAGCTATCTGGGCCGCTTTAGACCGCGAAACTGCTCTTTTTAGGTTTATAGTAATCTTCAAAAAATAATAAAGTATTAAAGATTACTATAACGACTCGCGGAGGCGAGTCAAAACAAACACATAGCCATCGCCGAGATGCGACTCAAAACCGCATTATTTTTGACGATGGCTATACTCGCCCACCTTATCAAAGTGGGTAAGGCACCAGCTGTTCCCGGAGTCAAAAAAATTCTCAATAAATACAAAAGAGTACAGCAATATTTTTAAAATGTTTGCGCGCACTATTGTAGTTTTTTTTTAATGTCAGCTCACCCTATGAAAGCTACAACACACTGAATTCACAGGGTGAATTCGCGATCAGCGAAGAGGGACGAAGTCCCTGGGCCCGAGCGCCGAGCGGGAATAGCTGGTAAGGCACGAATCTTTGGCCAAACATAAACATTTTGGACGTCCCTTACTCCAATCGACCTTCCACCCGAACGAGGAAGTCTCCAGCAGAAGTCAAATACTAAACCACCACTGAAGACTAAACAACTTAACCTCAATTACGGTAACCAAAAAGGCATAACAACAAAAGGTTACAAAAAAATCCAGTCCAGTGAGATACTCCTTGACCTAAGGAAGGTAACCTCGAGATAATCCCACTGACTACCTTTTCCCCTAAAAAGAAGAAACGTTGTGCTACGTCGTCTAGTTCAAACTATAGTACCGATCTCGCTTCTAGTAGTGGCTAGCCGGGCCTACTGTAAACCTGTCACCCTAGGATGGCAGGAGCTTGTTCGGGTATTGCCTGGCGAGCCAATAATTGAAGCATCGCTAGACACCATTGATGAATCCGGCTCTCTTCACGTCGAGTCATACAGAAGAGTTGTAAAAACCACTATTCCGGCCGAGGGCGCACAGCCTGTGAATGTCACTCCAATAAATCATCCACTGCGCACGCCTACAGTGACTGCAACGCAGTCACCTTACCCGTCACAACACCCGAAAAATAACCTAAACCGGAGGGTAAGATTCAACCTAACCGACAGATTTGGACATTCGCATGATTATGAACTCCCGGTTTTACGCAGCATAAAGGTAAAGTCTACAGGTGGTAAGACCGAAATCCGCCCAGTAGTGCCTCTTACGATATGTATTGGCAATCTAACGATCGATGGCGAATTTTCGCTTCGCCGGGGGCTGGATGAGACGAATCACATTCGAATAGGAAGACGGGATCTTGCAGGGAAAGGACTGGTTGATCCGAGCAAAAGCTTTACGCTACAACCATCTTGTCGATAGGCCCACATGGTGGGGGAAGACGAATCTCAAGTTGTGAAAATGACGGGCACCATGTCTCTGCGTGCACTTCGCCCGCCATTGCCCACCACGGTGAATTATCAGTTTGCCCGTGTAACGATAGCCTACCTTATATGCCACATCCTACCCTTGATAGTAACTCGGGAACTTGCCCAGAAGTATCGCCTACCGGCTTGGGCTTCCAATAGTCTGATCAGGACATATCACTCTTGCAGCGCTTTGGGCCTCAAACCCGCCGCCCAGTTAATCTGCCAACAGACTGGAACATTGAAAATACACTTGAGCTTTTATACTGTTGGAAGCTTCTATTCTCTGCTTATACTGGGCTTATTGACAATGCCCGAAATTGCCACCACAGCTCCTGTGGAAAGAACCAGACTGGGTTGGCGGGAAAAGGTCCTGATATCACCCCAGAATTTTGAGATGATCGGAAAGCTCGACACCGGAGCTGATCGAACTAGTATTCATGCTCAAAACATTGTAATCACCGGCGACAAAGTTAGTTTTGAAACAACAAATTTCAGAGGAGATCGCTTAAACATCGTTCGGCCACTACTTTCATCGACCCTTATAAAACGACACGGTTATAAGTCTCAAGCACGTCCGGTAATCACGCTCGGATTTTGCATAGGAAACAAGTACATCGAAGGAAAAGTTAGCCTGACGGACCGCAGTCGTTATTCCACGACCCTCCTCCTGGGAAGAGAGCTCCTGCAACATCTCGCCGTAGTTGATCCATCGGTAGAAATGCAGGTTCAACCCACTTGTCCAACCGATACTCCCAAAGCGCATGAAGCAAGAAAAGGAGAGCGATAGTAAATCCACTAAGAGAGCGACCTCCAATTAGGAGAATCTCGTAACCTGAGTTCGACGTAAGAACAAAGGTAAATGGCTGAAATTGCTTTAGACACGAGGGGCGTGCAGTGATATAAAAGCGCAGGCTAACAGCTTGCTACGTCGAGCATTTTATATCATGAGTAACGAAGTGGATGAAGTAATTTCAAGTACTTACTGCAGTTCTTACGTCGAACTCAGGTTGATAGAGAGCGGAAGATACATGGTTAAATCAGAAGTGGCAGCCAGAGCGCTCGTACAGCAGTTGGAGCCCGGAATCAAAGTCATACATTAAATCAAAATTCCGAACTTGAGGAATAGGCCTAATCCTGAAAACAGGCATATTCATGAAAATAGGGTAGATGACATAGCAGATATATACTCTTTAAATTCGTTCTGTCCATTATGCGTGAAAAAAGTTTGTCCCAATCATCGAAGTACCATGGTCGTTCAATAATTCAAGGCACTTACTCAGTAGCATTCTTTTCGATCCTGTCTTTTATTTCCTTACATTTGTGTTTATCGGCCTGTCAGGCCGAAGCGCGCTTGCTCTCCGAAATTAAAGTCGTGACGCCCCGCTACAACCCATCATCAACGATTACTCCGCATCGAGGCCTTTTCATATATGATGTCGAGTGGGAAGGAATTTTGGTGGCTTCAGCCTCTGTTGAGATAAAGGACAACGAGAACATTACCGCGATTGAAACCAATGCGAAGTCGGCAAAACTTATCGACCTTCTCTACGAGCTTCGATATGTCGCAAGAGGGGAAATGGATCGGACTGCTCTGGTCCCAATTACCACTCATATTGACCACCGAGAGAATTCGAAACAAAGACTTACCGACATTACTTTTCTTCCGGACGGCTTGATTAAGTCGGTGATAGCCAAAGTTAACAAGGCAGAACAAAGCTCCTACTCATTTAAATCAGAGAACCAAACCTTCGACCCCTTTTCATCCGCCGTAATGGCACAATCACTCCCCTGGAATGTCGGTCAAAGTAGAAAATTCGATGTTTTCGATGGAAAAAACCGCTATGTTATCACTTTGAAGTGTTTAAAAAGGGCCAGTAGATACATTCTTGGAAAAAAAACCCCGGTAATAATTTTTGAGCCGAAGGTTTTTGATGAAAACAATAAGACCAAGGCAGCCAAACTTCGAAGAGCAACAATCACGTTTACTGATGATGAATTTCGGGATTTAGTGGAACTCAATAGTGAGGTCTTTATTGGTTCGATAAAGGCATCAATTAGGTCCTTTACGCCTGCAGGCTAGTATAGCGTTAGCCAAGTTAGCTACTCTCTTCAATATACCCGTCCTAGTTCGAACTCCCTGTGACCGTTTGATAAATCAGCGGTAATTTGCTAGAGGAGTACATTTCCCGCCAAGGAGGTGAACGAGTACTCGTCAAGAGGAATTTCTCCCACTGGCGTGGAGTGCCCCCGCCTCATTCGCGGCAGGCCTTGTCACCAACCCGCTGCATTTACTTCCTGATCACTTATGATCCCCATCCCACCGAACTTCGTTGCGGCAAGTGCCCCTAGAATATTGCCGTACTCGCAGCATTTCTCGATCGAGGCGCCCTTAATCTTTCCGTAAATAAAACCGGCAGTGAACGCATCGCCCGAACCGATAGTATCTTGTACCACGACTTTGCGAGTGGGCATCTTTATAATCCTGCCATCACGCATAAAGGCTTCTACTCCGGCTTCACCAAGGGTAACCAACACTGTTTCAATGTTTCGATAACGATCAAACAGAGCAATAGCAAAACTTTCAATTGTTGAATAGTCAAGACCAAGCAGCTCGCCAACCTTCAAAACTTCAGACTCATTTACTTTAAGAATAGTGGCAAATTCAAGTGAAGCATTCACACTATCCTGCGAATAACATCCCGCTCTAAGGTTGATGTCGAGGACCTTTGTGGCTGACTTTGCTTCCGCTAACAGCTTAAACAAAGCGTCCGCAGTCTTCTGTGACCGCTGCACAAGAGTGCCGAAGCATATAACCCTAGCCTGCTGCGCAACTTCTATAAGCTCTTTATTAAATTCAATTCGGTCGTACGCGACATTCGTCATTAGATCAAAATGCGGATTACCTTCCGAGTTCAACGTTACGTTAACGGTCCCTGTTGGAAACTCCCGCTCAGTCTGGATATAGTCGCACGAGATACCATTCTCTAAAAAAGCGGCCAGAAGCTCCTTTCCAATCTCATCAGCCCCTATTCGGCTGACCACAGCCGCATTTATACCCCGTTCAACCAGTCGATAGGCGACATTTCCAGGTGCCCCACCCAACACTTTCCCTGAGGGCAACAAATCCCACAATACTTCACCGAATGTAACTACTTCAGGATACTGCATACTTAACCCCTAGAAAATGAAACTCCACCTAAATCAATATCACGGGCACACTCCGAACCAGAATGGCACATCCACGGAGAGTACGGACTTCCTGAGCGTAACGAAGAGACCATCGTACTTAGTTGCGAATTATCGTCAGTTACCCCTATTACCTTTCCGGCGGGCCCAGACTCCTCAGATGGGCGAGTCTCTCGAAGCGTCTGCTCAAACGTAGTAAGCATTCTTTTAACTTCATCTTTAGAAGGAGAAATACCGTCAGCCCCTACGAAGTATATGACATCAATACCGGCACGCATTGCTGACAATACGCCACTCTTGGAATCCTCAATCGCTACGACGTCAGTTGGCTTAAGGTTGCATGATTCCAAGGCGTGGAGATACACATCCGGGGCCGGTTTTCTACGGCCTCCTTCTTTCATAAATTCGGCATCCTGGGCGCTAAAGATTAGAGAAGTGTCGAAATACTCAGCTACACCGCCTGCCTCGACTGAGACCGCCAGCCTTTCCGCAGCGCTACTAGACACTACCACGGGCTCAAGTCCCAGCTGCGCATGCTGTCTAAGAAATTCTCTCGTGCCGGTCGTTGGCTCAACGCCATCCCTGGAAAAAGCCTCCATAACGGCTCGCTGCTCTCTGTCGCTCCATTTATCGATAAATTCGTCTAACTCATCTCCGCGAACAGCAACACCGAAGGGGTCATGAACTTCTAAATACTGACGTAACATGTCACGGTACGCCCCCCCCTGGTGCCCTTTAACAAATTCCTCCGGAGAAATTTCAAACGGCAGGAGACCACCTGACCACTCCTTTACAGCCGCCTTGAGCACCCCATGGCACACAGTTAACGCCGGCGTCTCTGTATTCAGAAGGGTATTATCACAATCCCACAGAATCGCCTTTAATTCAGGTTTTTCGACTATAACCACCTGATCCAGATCCGGAATTAAGCGGGTCTCCTCTTGAGCAGGGATTTGCCCCGAACTTTCTACTTTCATCACTCCTCTCCCTCTAAAAAAGCCTCAAGAACCTCAGAGGCACTATGGAGTACGAACATCTCCCCGTATTGCTCCACCTTGGAAGCAAACGGTGCCCATGTACCCAAATCACCGAAGATGGACCGAGTTTGTAAAAAATCGCGAATACCATTTCCAGCCCGTTCGACAAGGAGCTCCCTTTCTGGATCGTCGATAGGAATCTCTCTACCGGTGTAGTCAACCCCCTTCAGAAATCGCCACCATGATGCCACAACCAGAGCCGCAACGTTAAATGGCTGATTTTTATTCTTTAGATCAGATACTACTGGTAAAAGAAACCTGGGAATCTTCGCCGATCCATCACGACAAATTCGTAATGTTTTATCCTTGATAGCACTATTGGAAAACCTTTTAACTAAGGACTCACAGTATTGCTCTAGATCAATGCCCGGAACTGGATCCAGAGTCGGTATAGCTTCCTTATACATATACTGATGAAGCATTTGCTGAAAACGATGATTGCGCGCGATGTCATGAATATGATCGTAGCCACAAAGATATCCTAGATACCCAAGGGCAGAATGTGAGGCATTTAAAAGCCGAAGCTTCATTTTTTCATAGGGGGCAACGTCGCGAGTAAATTGAACACCAACTTTTTCGAGCGCTGGCCTACCCTGTGAGAAATTATCCTCAACTACCCATTGAAAGAATGGTTCAGAAACAACCGGCCAATTATCATCTATACCATACTGAGTACGAAGATGTTTTCTGTCATCGTCGGTGGTTGCCGGAGTTATCCGGTCTACCATACTATTGGGAAAAGCACCGTTTTCTTGAACCCAGGACGCCAGCTCCGTATCAATCAAGCGACAAAACGCGAGCATACTTTCCCGGCAAATGTCACCGTTACTTTGAAGATTGTCACACGATAATACGGTAAACGGCTTTTCTCCTCGCTCCCGGCGAAGTTTTAAGGCAGCTGTAATCAAACCAAAGACAGTCCGTGGTGTGTTCTGGTTGAGAATATCATACTGAATATCGGGGTCGTCAGACCGAAATTTTCCAGTTGCATGGTCAATTTTATATCCACCCTCAGTAATAGTCAGGGTCACAATTCTTACTTGACAATCTGCAATTCGCGAAATAAATGTCGAGGTATCTTCTGGTACAACCATCATATCCACCAGCGAACCGATAATCTGCACACGCTCAACAGCTGCTCCGCTCTCCTCTTTCTCCATCAGAGTATACAAAAAGTCTTGGCTCTTTAAGGCATCCCTTAATGCCACATCGCCCGGAAGCACTCCGGCACCGAGCACTCCCCACCCAAAATCCTTCGTTTCAGCAATATACTTATCCAAAATATAGGCCTGATGAGATCGGTGAAAACTTCCAACCCCGATGTGCACAATTCCAGGTACAATCTTTCCGGGATCGTACGAGGGTACACCACAAATATTTTCTAATGCCGGAATGGATGCTCTACAAATCTTTATCACTACCAACGCCTCCGTTTACTACACCTGAGCTTCTGATACACTACAGTTAAGCTTCTGCCGAAACCACCTAGTTATCTTCCTTATTTACAGGATTGACAATTTCCTTAACTATATCAGAAACCGAACGCCTGCCCAACTGAACATAGAATTCCTCAAGTCGTTCCGGAAAACCAGTATCATCGGTATTCAACACACTTGCTCCTTCCCCGCATCCAAATAGCCATTTTTGCTCCAGTAGAACCGTTTGAATACCTCCTCTTGCAGCGACTTCCACTAACAAGTCCGCAATATCCTGTTCTTCATCTCCGCGTAGCACATCAACAGCACTTGCAAACCCTTCGAAAAACGTGGAATATGATCTAACATACTCATAGAACTCTGACTCCTCATCAACCATAGCAACTAAGGCTTGTTCTGCACCCTTATAGTACGAGTCCCGGATGGCCTGAATCGCAGCCGGATTGTCATCCTGTAATTTTACAGACTCGCCCTTCTCATTCACGCCATCAATGATGTTCCTTAAATAGCAGGCATAGGTGATGGTGAGTACATTGGCCTCTTCCGGACTATCAATAAGGGCCGAAAGGGCCGCACCTATTCGTGCCGGCATCTTTTCACTTCCCTTATTGTTGAGGCGAGAAAGTTCGTTTATTGAGCTGATTTCCTTATTGCGCCTTCGATCACTAACTTCTTCGCAAAATCGCATCACATCAAGTTGTGGTACGGCTTGTACGCCCCGAGACAGCTCATTGGCAAGCACTACATCCTCAAGGGAAGCCATTACCGGATTGGACACAAACTCCCAGACCGATTTAGCCCCAATACGAGTGCCAACCTGACCTGCGACAACATCGAGTGAATTTAAACATCGACTCTTTAACTCAAGCGCCGCCTTAACGTCATCGACCCGAGTTACGTGTGAGGACTGAATAAAGTCGGGCAGACGCACGTCACCCGATCGCATAAGGCCCTTCGGATCAATCGCTTGATATTTCAAGCTACGGTGCCCCTCCGAAATAACTGCAAGCGCATCTTCAATATTATGATCTGTCCGCAACCAGTCTCGATCAACCTGGTGCTGCTGGGGGGTTATACGGTCAACGACCGTTGACAAAATAACTAGGCGCTCCACGGAATCACCGGCCCTACGATAACTTTGCAGATCCTCTGAGGGCGCGCTGATTGCACCAAATTCTTCCACTATTCCCCTAAGCGCCTCACGCAGAACCCTTTCATTTGAAAATGGTGGAGTATTGTCAAGTGACATAAGCACTGGCAATGCGCTCCCCTCCTGATCGCGTCTCAGAAGTTCCTCAACAATCGCACCCATCGGGGTCCGATAACCTAAACCATCTCCAATTTCTGAGAACGGCCGCCCTTGAAGCCGTGATCTAAGAACAAGCGCATCATGCGCCACATCGCCATCTCTGTTGCTGAGAAGCTGACCATTGGGGGCGTGAACATGATAGCCCTTGAATGTTACGGTTAACGAGATCAGGTCAGCACCTTTCAACAAATCGGCGGTTTTATCGGGGTAGGCCGGGGAAAATACACCATCAACGACGCTCCCAACCAACTTCATTGACCGCTGATCATTACCTGCAATCTCTCCAGTCGTATACAAATAATCTTGATTCCTGAGCGACTCAATCCCTCCGGGCGACACCATACTAACTACGGCGGCGCCGTCGGACGGCACTCCTCCGCGCGAGGCGATATCAAGGTTTGTGTCTTCGATTATAGTGGCGAAGTGGCTGCGAAAAAAGTTGCTTGGCCCAAAATGCACTATCGATGGCTCAAGCGATGACCGATCATAGGGAAGCTCGGCCGAAGCTTCTTGCGGCGTTCTAAATGCGAAGTTCTCAAGGGACTCTTCAGCTTCAATCTCAACACTTGCATGCCGCGACGTACCAATAGGCATTAAAACGGATTGTTTCGAGCTACCACTACCCAGATATTCCATTAACCCAACTCTCGTAAAAGCTCTAAATAGACTGCCAAAACATTGGTTTCACGCTGAGCGTTTCACCTCTGCTCCTTTCCGACGAACTTCACCGTTTAACTTCGTAGGACTGCCGGTTACTCAGAACCGAGAAAATTAGCAGTTCGGAAATTCCATTAAACGAGACATCGACTCAAAATGCAAGCGCTTGCACATCCAAGCGGAGACGAATTATGCATAATTATTTAATAAAAACAAGGCTTCAAAGTAAAAATCTCTCTGACGGTCAGAGTCGGGTTCCTGAGTCCCGACGAAGTTTATGTCTGAAATTTCTTCCGTGTTGTGCGCAATCATTACGTAGCCTGAATTATTTACGCGGGCAACGGATTTTGCGAGCGCAAGCAAAAAGGAATCTCTCCTAAATTGAGCGATTATTTCGTCGCAAGCGGCGTGAGATGCGTGAAAATGCGCGGCTTTGGAGCGAATTTTGAGCGGAGGTGATGCATCGCATCAGTG
>JBIIDM010000250.1:0-3671 GCA_044238365.1 Bdellovibrionota bacterium
ATTATTGGTGCTCGTCCGGTACAATTGCCTTAAAAATAAAAAATACCGTGTTCTTATTGAACCCTCCCGCACCTTAAAAATAAAAATTCATTAGTTTTCACACAGGAACTATGTTAACTTTCCGGACCCATGGAGCGATAAACGCAGATGGAAAAAGCACCGACTGCTAAATGATGAAACCTTGTCGATGATTGCTACCACCTTGGCACCCGACGGAATATTCAGTTATAAGACGGACCATAGGGATTCATTTGAGGACGTGGTCCAAAGGCTCACGATCCATCAGGATTATACTGTCTGTGGGACCACGTTGGATCTTCACCAGTCGGCATTTTCTCTCGACAATCTTCTTACGGAATTTGAAGAGATGTTTCTCGCCCAGGGGCTACCAATTTATTTCGTTGAGGCACGAGCGGCTCGGCTATGATCATCGGCTGTGATCATCGGCTGTGATCATCGGCTGTGATCATCAAGTAAGTCATATCCAAGACTAAGCGGCGCCTTAGAATAAGCCCTTGAACAAACAACGTCCCGACATAAACAATCTCGAAACTTTAGCAATTAGGAATCAAAGATACCCATGGAACTACTAAGCGATTTTATCAGCTTCTTTCTGCACATCGATACCCATCTTGATACTCTTGTACTCCAGTATGGTGCATATGTTTATGCAATCTTATTCATCATTATCTTTTGTGAAACCGGCCTTGTCGTAACCCCGGTACTACCAGGGGACTCACTGCTTTTTGCGACCGGCGCTACGATAGCATCAGTCACCGCTGCCGCCGAAGCTGGCACCGGAGGAACAACCGGAACACCATTAAACCCGCACCTGATGTGCTTGCTTCTAATTATAGCGGCTGTTCTAGGCGATGCTGCCAACTACTTCATCGGGCACCTCCTGGGCGAAAAAGCCTTTGATAAATACCCCAAGATCTTCCGACGCGCCTACCTTGAAAAAACCAAGGCCTTCTACGAAAAATATGGGGGAAAGACCATTATATACGCCCGATTTGTGCCAATAGTTCGAACATTTGCCCCATTCCTTGCCGGAGTCGGTACTATGAGTTACCGACGCTTCGCCCTGTATAATATAATTGGTGGCTGTCTCTGGATATCAATGTTCCTCTATGCTGGCGTATTTTTCGGCGGCATACCAGCCGTTAAGAAGAATTTTACCCTGGTGATTCTCGCGATCATTGTGATTTCGATTTTGCCGCCGTTTATTGAGGTGGCCAAAGAGAAGTTCAGGCCGAAGACGGCGTAGAGGTAGGGGGGGAAGGGGTTGACCTACACGGCCGGTATGGTTGAACCCTTCCCAATTATTGAGGTTATCTAAAAAATTCAAATAGATAAAAATTTCAGGAACAGATAGCGCCAGTTCCGGAGACCATACTTCATTCCCCCTTCAATCTCAGGGCGCCAAACCAGCTCGTCCTGCTCTAGAAATTTACTCAGCTACTGCAATTTAGACACTCGGTGCTCATTCCAGTAAATCTAGGCCACCCATTCCATAGCCCCTAGCTATTAACCTGAGTTCGACGTAAGAACAAAGGTTATTACTCAAAAACCCGTGTACCTCAGGCTGTGCTTACGGTCCTGTGCAGTGAGCAAACATCAAACTCTGCTACTTTTGCCACAACTGGCGAGGCCCCTCAAATTTTCCTGGGGCATGAAAGTTGAGTAAAGTCTTGGACAAATCGTGTTTGTGCGAAAGGGCGGGCAGATACCAATATTATCCTATTGATTTGTTTGCAGTCATTCCGCATTAGCAGATATCAGCTGAGTACTTTTTTTAAGGCATAGGATTCGGTACTGCTTGTGGAGTCATCTCATTTTCAGGATGGGTGTTTTAGTGAGCCGGAGTTCCCAGTTTCAAGCTGCCGCGATAAGACCCCTAGGTTTTAAAGAGCGCCACGTATGGCGTAGACAAAGTGAAATATATCCCCAGCAGAGAGGAGATTTTATGACGACTAGCGCGAATCTTCCAGAGCCGCTTCAGCTTGCCCAGATTCTGGACCGAGCAGGCCGTTTACTGCCTCAAGTTTTCATGGGTGTCAGCGTACTTATACTCGTAGACGCTGGATTGCTCGCGTTGTGGAAAGCATGTGAGGCCGAGCTGCTTCCGGCACACTTAGCTAACGTTTTTCTTCTAATGCATTTCATCCCGGGCATTTTACTGTACTACGCAGGTATCTTGATTTCTTCCAGGTACTGGCTGGGAGGTCAGGCTACCTTCGCTGATATAAGGCATCAGTTAGGCGCGCAATTGCGCATAGGCAGGGTTATAGATCTTTGCTTGATGACGCTCTTTATTAGCTTTATCACCTTACTATTCATGGTTCCACTCATTATTCCTGGTCTAATTTACGCAACAAATCGTTGTCTGGCTGTTAATATATTTTTAGTTGAGAATTGCACATCCAGCGAAGCAATCAAAAAGAGTAAATACCTAATGACCCGTGAGAAATGGTATAGCCTGAGCGGGGCTTATGTAAGATTTTCGGGGCTATGTCTGGTGGTGATTGTGATATACTTCATCACTGCTGAAGGAACAACTTTGCTTGGAGAGATAGACCTGGGAACTCAGATTGGCAATAAGCTAATGCTCGTAGCTATAATTTTCATTGAAAGGGTATTCACGGCCGTTACACAGTTGTACAGTGCTCTCGCATATATCGGATTTTACTACGATCTGCGTTCACGGTACGAGGGTGCAGACATATTGGCAGAACTTAATGAGCTGTAAATCAGCGTTAAAGCACAGGATGGTAGGCGTGCTCATTGTCCTCGCGGTCATATGGTCATGGGGAATCGTCAGCGCATGTATTGCGACTCCTTTGCCAGCCGACTCCAGCCAGAAACTTGCCCTAATTTTAAATTCCTCAGAGTTCCAGCCACGCAAAGAACAAAAGGGCTTTTGGGAAGCCCTGAGCGAACTATTATGGCAACAAGGCGGCGAAATTCTCCGATATATTGGTGAAAGTCTCAGGAAAATTTTCTCTGGAACGGGTCTGGCTGAACTCAAACAAGTTCAATGGTTCTTTGAACAGATCTCGGCGGTACTCGCGACCATTTTCGATTTTCTGTCCTCCATTGTGGTAGGAACGTGGAACGTACTATCGGTTCTGCTCATTGTTGGAGTCGTTCTATGTATTGGATACCTGCTCTACCGGATTGCTCGGTATTTCACACGAAAGACACCAAGCCAGAGCGGATTTCCGAATGAAAGTAGATTTGCTGCGACTGACACTTTGGCGGAACTTTCGCTGGAGGAGGCGGCGGCAAAGGGGGATTATCTTCTGGCGATTCTGATTATACGGTATCGGATTAGATTGAAACTTAAAGAACACTACCCAATTGATGATTCGATGACCGACAGGGAGGTTTTAGCGAAGTTAAAACCAAATGACTCCCGCCATAGATTATACAGAGCGGTCATAACCTGCTTTGAAAAGATAGTGTTTGCCCGTCAGCCGGAGGCCGTCGGGATCGTCCCGGAAATTTTGGAGAGTTTCCGGTCGGCTGAGAGTTCTCAAAGTAGTTAGTTCCTGTGTGAAAACTAATGAATTTTTATTTTTAAGGTGCGGGAGGGTTCAATAAGAACACGGTATTTTTTATTTTTAAGGCAATTGTACCGGACGAGCACCAATAATTTGGTTTTTTAGTCT